>NZ_CP035492.1:1800000-1980000 GCF_004135365.1 Paenibacillus protaetiae
GTTGTTGACCAATGCCCACATGTATTCTCCGACCCAGCCAAACAGCGATTCGCCGGCTGCTTCCTGGTTATTGCCGTTGTCATTGTCGGCGTATCCGCCAGCCCATGAATGGCCTTCGTACGGATCAAAACTGCGGAAAAACGGGTACATGGAATCCGTGCGCGAAGGGTTGGCATAGTCACGGATCAAGTGATCCACCATCGAGCCGTAATCGGTTCTAAACCCGTCGTCAAATGTTGCCAGCACAGCTGAAGCAAACACATAATAACCGTACGTAAAGTGATGGTCCGTGATGCCGCTGTTCGCTCCAAATTCGCTTGTTTTATAATACGTCGTGCCCCAATCCGAATTGTAATACAAGAAATAGTCAGGTTCCCCGTTTGTATACGTATACCAATCCGTCAAAATAAGCTTGATGCGGTCCAGGAACTTATCGCGCAGCTCCGTTTCGCCAAGTTCATTGGCAGCAAGCACGCCCATCGCAAGCGGATGCAGCTTCTTGCCTTGCCAATACGCATCGGCGGCCATCAGATTGCTGCTTGTCTCCTCATCCAAATCTTCCAGATAAGAAACCATCAGCGACTTGTCATACGCAGAATCGGTCGGCTCCGTAAACTGCGGAACGATGCCGTAGAACTGGTCCACGGTAGTAAAACTGTTGCCTTCATGTACTTTCAGCGTACCGCGCACTGACGGATAAGTAAGCGCCGTCAGCGAAGAAGGGGATACTTTCCACTGATGCGGGTAAAGCGCCATCAGCGTTTGGTTGGAGAAACCGGAACGTACGAGCTGCGTCGACACATTAAAATTGGTCGTTACCTGGCTCGTTGCTTCATTATAGTTATAGTTCACCTTGGTGTCCGTCACAAAAGCATAAGCATGCTGATAGTAATAGTTCAGGTTGGAAGCTTGCGGCATCGCGCCGACGGACAAATAATTTTGCCCGCTGCCCAGCTCGATTTTAATTTTCGCCCCTACCTTCTTAAATACAGTGCCCGGAGGAGCAAAAATGCCGTAGTAACGGGTTTGCGGCGCGCCATTCGGGTCACCGTTCGTATTGGCGATCTTGACGCCGATGTGGTCAGCTGTCAGCGTGGAGCCTTCCGTTGTCAGCACGGCGTTGCCGTTATCGTCAAACAGCTGCGTCATAAGCGACGAGAAGATGTCCACTTGATTCGTGCCTGTGAATGTATTAAAAACATAAGGTGATCCTTTCACGAAGGTCGACTTCATCTTGTCCGCCTGACCGTCGCTTAACACGGCGTCAACGGCCCAGTCCGAGTAACCCGTTACGCGGGTGACCAGTTTGGAGCTGTCGATATTGCCGCCCATGACATACAGATCCGGATTGCCGTCGGCATTAACCGCACGCCCGTCCGAGGAAAGCCATCCGGCGCCCGGATTTAAGATGCCAAGTCCTTGCGGAAAATATTTCGATTTCAGCGGCAGTGTAACCAAATAATCGCCAAATGGCTTGATAAGCAGCGACTGCCACCAGTCGTTTGACGGGATCGGCGTTGTCACGTTGGAAGATTTATTCGCAGGATATTTCGGCTGTGGCATATGAATATCATTGGTCAAGTAGCTGCCTGCGCCCGATTGGACGGCTTGCGGCTGCGGCAGCGGCTCGATAGTGTACACCGGCTGCGGCTGCCCGGCCACATAGTCGTACACTTCAAATTCCAGCAAGGAATAGCCGAAGCTAGTAGCTCGTCCAATTCCGTTCATCCGCACATAACGGCCGTTCGTATAAAGCGGAATGTCCTCTTTGCCGCCTGATCCATGAAGCTGGCGGTAAACGGTAGTCCAGCTGCTCCCGTTATTGGACACCTGAATATCGTAAGCCCTTCCGGCTGCCGCTTCCCAATTCAAAATTACACGCCCGATCTGATGAACTGCCCCCAGGTCAACGGTAATCCATTCATTATCCGTTGCATTTGAAGACCAGCGGGTTGCAGTATTGCCATCAACGGCGTTGGACGCTGCCGTCGAACCCGGCGGCAAATAAGCGGAATCTTCAGTAGAAGACACGGATACCGGCTTATTCAGCGCCACATTGGCACCGTAGTCCGCCGGAGGGCCGCTAATTCCGCCTGTACCGTAAATTTCAAGCTCCAGTATCGAATAGCCGTAGGCAGCAAGCGCGCGTTCAGTGCCATATATCCGCACATAACGCCCGCTGCCAGTTATATGGAGATCATCTTCGCCGCCGTCACCCGTCGACGTAGAATAAATGTCCGACCAAGTCGATTCATCGTTGGATACCTGAACTTTATAAGCTTTGGCATAAGCGCCTTCCCAGACAATTTTGACCTCGTCAATTGAAGCGTTAGCGCCAAGATCCACATACAGCCATTGGGGATCCGTTCCCCACGTGCTTGCCCAGCGTGTGCCGGTCGATCCGTCTACAGCAAGATTCGCTGTATTGGCTCCCTCTGTGGAAGAGGCATAGGCGATACGGTTTTGCGACAGCAAATACGATCCGGCGGCGTGCGCCTCGCGGATAAACAGCGATGAGACGAGAGAAACCAACATCGAGACGATAAGCGACATGATAAATATGCGGCCTTTACCTGTTGCCCGATTCGATACAACTACCATTATTTTTTTAACCTCCTACAACAGTTCATTTATAATTACGATAGCTTATGCTGCCTTGCCCTCCTTTCTCGTTTTCTCAAGGTGAAATGATAACGCTTCCATATCATTTCACCGAATAGTATACGCTGCTGTTTTATGGTATAAAATGCCAATATTTTGCGTTTGATGCCATTACCTTTCCTTTTTTTGCGTTAGCCGCCTGAAGCCTTGCTGCGATTATCCCGAATAAGCGCCTCGGAGAGGAGCCTGCCGGCACGGCTATTCGGCTGCATGTTCCTTAACGCGCAAAAAAACCGGCCAGACATTATAGTCCGGCCGGTTTAAATCAGAGCAGAACGAAGCCGGCTTGCCAAAAAGGCATGCCGGCTTCGTCCGGTTGTTACATATTAAACGGTTCATCCGCTACTTTAATAGAATCGGTTGGGCAGCCGTCACATGCATCCTGCATATCGTCGTACAGATCTTCAGGAATTTCAGTTACGCCTTTGTTACCGTCGTTATTATATATAACTTCAGCGAGACCTTCATCATCGTAATCATAAATGTCAGGTGCAGTAGCCCCGCAAGCGCCGCAAGCGATGCAAGTATCTTTCTCGACCCAAGTAAATTTTGCCATATATGTTTCCCTCCTGTAAAATATACGAATCATTCTCTTTGTAAAAATGATAAGCTTGTCTTGTTCAGACTGCTGCCGTAATAGTAATCCTTACACCTCAATATATAACAATTATGCAGCCTTTTTCAACATGAATGAAACAAAAAAACATTTTATCATGGATGTTGCCAAATATCTATAGTGATTATTGTGATCTTTGCACATAGGCTATTTTATTCTTCACTAGGCGCTTTCGCCACTCTTTTTCCGCTTTTTGGAAGAAGTCCGGCTGAATGAATCGCCTTCTCCCCGAATTTATCTCTCAGCTTATCCATTGCCGCCTCAAGCGCATCCTTGCGGGGCTGTTGCTCATAATCAAATAAATCCAGCTGAATGGCGGTTTCTTCCGCAGGCGATAAATTTTGAAGGGTCACTCCAAGCAGGCGGATCGGATCCCCTTCCCGCCAATGGCGCTCCAGCAGGCGAAGCGCTTCCCGGTAAATATCCGACGTTTGCTGCGTAACGGCTTCCATCGTGCGCGAACGCGCTATAGTCGTCATATCCGGCTTGCGGATCGTAATCTGAACCGTTCCCGTGACCAGATGCTGCGCCCGCAGCCGGCGGCCGGTACGGTCGGACAACTCCAGCAAGATGCGGGCAGCTTCTTCTTTCTCGGTAACATCAGCAGGCAATGTTGTCATATGGCCGATGGACTTGCTCGCTTCCTCCTCCGGGTTAACAGGAGAATAATCACGCCCGTTCGCGGCATCCTTCAGCCATTGTCCCATGACGCCAAAATGGCGGCGTAAAAACTCCGCGTCGGCGGCAGCCAGCTGGCTGATTGTTTTCACTTGCAGGCGGTTTAATTTTTCAGCCGTTTTTTTGCCGACTCCAAACAGCACATCACAAGGCTTATCCCACATCAGCCTGGGCATGTCGCGTATACGCAATATCGTTAACCCGTTAGGCTTCTTCATGTCCGAAGCCATCTTGGCAAGCAGCTTGTTTGGTCCTATGCCGATGGAGCAGGGCAAAGCGCATTCCGATTGTATCCGCCTCTGGATCGTCTGCGCAATTTCCACCGGCGTTCCAAACAACCCGGAACCGGTAATGTCCAAGTAACATTCATCAATGGACATTTGCTGGACTAGCGGCGTATATTGGCGGGCAATGGCCATAAAGCGCTCCGAATAGCTGCGGTACAATTTGAAATCGGTTTTGATCAAAATAAGCTCCGGGCATGTTTTTAACGCTTCACGTACTGTCATGCCGGTTCGCACGCCTTTTGCCCGGGCGGCATACGAGCAGGTTACGATTACGCCTCTCCGCTGCTCGGCATCCCCGCCTACGGCAGTAGGTTTATTTTTATACTTACCCGGCTCCTCCGCTTCATGCACCGAACAATAAAAAGCGTTCATATCCAAATGCAGGATTACGCGCGGTCCGTTGTCAGCTGCAGCATGCTGCTTCACGTTTCCACCTCCGGCACGATGTTTGTTCTCCGAAATCAAAACATTTGTTCCCTTCAGCATACCGCCGCACAATGCTTCGGTCAACTTGCCGTGCCGGTTTCTTTAACCCGTTATTGCGGTATAGCAATAACGCTTTTATGCTAAAACTAAGCGCCACTTCCCCTTGCTGCATAAAAAGTTGCCGGACCACTCTACTTTCACGCGAACAAATGTTATAATACGTTAATATCTGATTTGACTTGCGTTCAGTTAGGAAGAGGAGGCGTCATGACGCATGACCACGAGCATTTCCATATTTGATACGACGCTGCGTGACGGCACACAAGGTGAAGGAATCAGCCTGTCGGCAGAAGACAAGTTAAAAATCGCTTTAAAGCTTGATGCTTTGGGCGTCCACTATATTGAAGGCGGAAATCCGGGCAGCAACAGCAAAGATATCGAATTTTTTCAGCGGATTAAGCAATACAACCTGTCCGCCAAAATAACGGCATTCGGCAGCACGAGGCGCAAAAACAGTTTGGCGGAACATGACACAAGCCTGCTTAGAATTGCCGAATCCGGCGTCCGGGCAGCTACCCTTGTAGGCAAGTCGTGGGACTTCCATGTACATACCGCCCTGCAGACGACGCTGGAAGAAAATTTGTCGATGATTTACGACTCTATCGCTTTTCTGAAGCGGAATCATATGGAAGCTCTTTTTGATGCCGAACATTTTTTTGACGGCTATAAAAACAATCCCGAATATGCGTTGTCCGTCCTTCGCCGCGCCGAAGAAGCAGGCGCAGACTGGATCGTCCTGTGCGATACGAACGGCGGGACGATGCCAACCGAAATTCACGACATTGTGTCCGTCATTCGCCGTGAGCTGAGAACAAACATCGGAATTCATACACATAACGATTGCGAACTTGCCGTGGCCAATTCACTGGCAGCCGTTCAAGCGGGAGCCCGCCAGGTACAAGGCACGATTAACGGATACGGGGAACGTTGCGGCAATGCCAACTTATGTTCTATCATCCCGAATTTGCAGCTGAAGCTTGGTTATGAAGTGCTTGCTGCAGACCAGATCAAAACCCTTACGGGCACAGCCCGTTATATAAGCGAAATTGCCAACGTCCATATGCCGGTCGGTCAGGCGTATGTCGGTAATGCTGCATTCGCGCACAAAGGCGGAATCCATGTATCGGCCATCATGAAGGATTCCAAAACCTATGAGCATATCCAGCCGGAGCTGATTGGCAACAAACAGCGCATTCTCGTATCGGAACTTGCCGGGCAAAGCAACGTCATTTCCAAAGCGCAAGAGCTTGGCCTTGACGTCAATGCAAACAATGAGAAAACAAAGCAAATTATTGACCGGATCAAAGATCTTGAGCATCAGGGTTACCAGTTTGAAGGAGCAGACGCTTCCATGGAGCTGCTTCTCCGCGAAGCATTTACCGAGATGAAAGAAGCATTCAAAGTCGAGTCGTTTAAAATGCTCGTTGACCGGGACAGCGGTTTTGAAAGCGGGCCAATGTCATCCGAAGCGATCGTGAAGCTGAATGTGGACGGCACTTATGTGTACACGGCTGCTGAAGGCAACGGGCCGGTCAACGCGCTCGACAATGCGCTCCGGAAGGCGCTTGTCCAATTTTACCCGAAAATCGAAGAGTTCCATCTGTCCGATTACAAGGTGCGCGTTCTGGATGAAAAAGGAGCGACGGCGGCCAAAGTACGCGTGCTGATCGAATCCGCCGGCAAAAACAGCACATGGAGCACCGTTGGCGTTTCCAGTAACGTCATCGAAGCCAGCTGGGAAGCGCTTGTCGACAGCTTCCGGTATGCACTGCTTCATATGGACAAAGTGGAACCGGCGCCGGTTGAAACATTGGAACGGGCCGGCCTCGTAAACCAGTAATAGAATAAAAGTGGTTGAACGCGTTGCTCACGCGCTCAACCACTTTTATTTTCACCGATATATTGATTAATGAGCCGCTCCCACTCCCCGTATGTAATTACGCCGTTAATCCGCTCAAGGATTACGCCATTCCGGTCAATGAGGAATGTGGTCGGAAACGTGTTTACCTTGTACATATCTGTCACTTTGCCGTCGCGGTCCATCAGCACGGGGAATGTAAACTTTTGATCCTGCACAAATTGGCGCGCAGCCCGCTCTTTATCATATTTGGTTGCATTCAGACCGTACATCAGTAGGGCATCCCCGTATTGTTCATGCAGCTTTTGCAAATCCGGCGCTTCCAGCTCGCATGGCCCACACCACGAAGCCCAGAAATTGACAAGCGTCAGCTTGTCCTGCGGTCCGCCAACCGTATACGGCTGATCATCCAGTCCCGGCAGCTGAAACGCTACCGATGACGAGCCTGCTTTTGGCTTAAAGTCAGCTGCTTGCACTTGCGTCTGGTCGCCCCATACAAATAAATAAACTGCAAGCGCTGCGAGAATGAACGCTGCCGTAAACCATCCTGAAGCTCTATTCACTTTCGCCCCTTCTTTCCGTTCAACGCAAAATATAATCTGCCTACATGGTATCACGGACAGATTGGAACAACAAGCGGGTTCCCTGTACAAACTTCCGCTTGCGCACGGTAGCTTCAGTGTTGGCTTGACCGGCCAGGATCATACCTAATTAAAATAACGGCGTGAAAGTGGAGGCTGCATAGTGGAATGGATAATATGACGGATATCCGCATAACACAAGATAGCTTACATACGTTGACAGCCTTATGCTTGTCTGCCCTGCCGCATGAATGCTGCGGATTGCTTACGGCTCCCGTTTCAAGCAACGGACAGGAGGCGGCTATAACCATCACAGGTGTCGTTCCTGTCGCCAATATTCATCCGCAGCCCGAAACCGGGTTTGCATTTGATCCTGCCGAATGGGTTGAAGCGTACTTCCGCATAACAAAAAACCGGCAGCACATTGCCGGCATGTATCATTCGCACCCTTCTTCGCCGCCAGTCCCTTCTGTCCGTGACCTTGAAGGGCTTCCGCAAGAAGAAGCAAGTACACATTGGATTGTTTCCTTATCCAATCCGCAGCGGCCTGCTGTCAAACCCTATCGGCGAAACGGAAATCAACTAACCGCTATCCCGCTAGTGATTGCTTAAATACGCGTAAAGTTCGCCTAACGTAAAAATTTGCTTATCGGCGATAAGCTTCAAATACGTCTGCCACAGCTCCGCCGTCATTCTAGCATCCTGCAAAGCATGGTGCCGCCCTTCAATCGGTATGCCGTTTGCCATCAGCAAATCGTCAAGGGCGTAACTATCCCTGCGGGGATCCAGCCATTTGGCAACCATCATCGTGTCCAATACCCGATGATTCAGGCTGATTCTTGATGTTTTCCATAATGCCGCATTCAAAAACTGCTTATCATGACCGGCCGCATGGGCGATCAGCATTCTTTTCCCGACAAATTCCATAAAATCATGCAAAACCTGCATCAGATCAGGCGCATCCTGGGCTTTCTCGTTCGTGATGCCCGTCAGATCCACAATGGAACGGGGAATAAGCCGCTTCGGATTAACGAGGCTGTAGAATGTTTCTTCCTCCAGCACCCGGCCTCCAATCATCCGGACAGCCCCAAACGAAATGATTTCATCCCCGTTACCCGGATAAAATCCCGTTGTTTCCAAATCAAACACGACGTATTCCAATTCGCTCAGCCGGGATTCCAACACAGCCTGCTTACGCTGCCCTTTGTTTACAGAACGAATAAATGCCATCTGCTGGGCATTTTGCGACCCTAACATCGAAGCGATCGCCGGTGTAAAGCCTCCCATTTTATATAAATTCCACATGCGTCCAACGCCTTTTGGCTGTTCTTTCATCGTCTGCTACACCGCCTTACATCAGCCTTCCCATACTCCCCATAATCTTTTTATATACACGCCGCTGCAGCTTTTTGCCGATGCGCAGCCCGCTTTTCAGCTCATCCGTCATTTCCTTCGTCAGGCTGGAGCTGGCCAGCTTCCCGTTATTCGCATACCAGCCGTTCTCCTGAACGGATATGGTCATCAGCCGCAGACGGACAAATAAACGAAATGCCTGCTCGTATTTGGCGCCTTCCTCCTTCGTCAGCTTCCCGATTTCCGACAATTTGCGAAGACGCGACAAGGTCGACGTTTCCCGCACTCCCGCTTCAATCGCAAGCAAACGGCTGGCATTCACCATCGGAATATAAGCGCCGTATTTAATATCCAAGCTTCCCGCGAATTGCCCGTATTGCTCTTTCAACAGCTGCCCGAACAAATTAAGCAGCACTTTATGGCGCATTGTATTATCCAGCATTCTTCTTGAAATTGGAGGATGCAGCCGAACCTGCTCGTAATAAAATGATTTCAGTTCATCCGCCAGCCTCTGCTCGCCGTATACTGCCCTGCCATCGGCCATAATTAGCAGGTACCGCACCGACTCCCAGGCCGGTTCTGCAAACCACCCGCCCAGCTTGGCTTTCCATTCCTGTAAATCGAGACACCATTCCGGCTGGTCGCTAAGCACATTCCCTTCACAAGGCGGATAGCCGGCTTGCTTCAAAACATTTACAATAATAGCTGCAAACTGCAAAAAGTATGATTTCACCGAATCCCGGTCATCGTTTGACTGCTCATATACGAAGCCGCTGTCCTGATCGCTCGACAAGGTCTGCTCCGTCCGCCCGCCGCTTCCGAACAATAAATAAACATATGGCACGGGGGAGAACCCATCCCCAACCGTGCCATTTCTGTTTCAGCGAGAATAATGGCGCGGCGGATGACCGCATCATGAATCTCGTTTAATTGTTCATTAAATTGTTCGATAGGCGATGCAGGGAGAACAGATTCCATATAAGACTGCGCCTGCATCCGGGCAAGCCGAAGCATATGCGCATCTTCAGCGGACCCGATTTGTTTAAGCAGCTGTCCTTGTATCGGATCAGCCATCCGATGCTCTCTCCCCTCAGACATCCTTTTTTTCTATTTTATTGGATTTAAGCTTGGATGTCTTGGCCTTTTTTCATTTGTTCCGGATAGCCGTAAGCGCCATGCTCGCTAAGGTCGAGACCTACAATTTCTTGTTCCTCCGTTACACGGAAGCCGATAATGAGCTTCATCACGCCAAGAACAAGGAACGATGCCGCCATTACGAATGCGCCGCACACGACAACCGATTCAAATTGCACCCACAACTGTTTCCAGTTGCCTGTATCAATCAGGCCGCCTTGACCGATACCTACTTTTTCAGCCAGCTCGGTTGTTGCAAAAATACCGTTAGCAAGCGTACCCCAAATCCCTGCGACGCCGTGTACCGACAAAGCGTAAATCGGATCGTCGACTTTCACTTTTTCGAAAAACTTCGCGCTGAACACAACCAGAATCCCTGCAACTGCACCGATGACAACTGCCGCCCAAGGGTCAACGAACGCACAGGATGCGGTGATCGCAACCAAACCTGCCAGCGTGCCGTTCAGCGTAGCCGTAATGTCCGCTTTGCCGGAAATTGCCCACGATACGAGCAATGCGGCAACAGCGCCTGCACCTGCGCCCAGCATCGTAGTAAAGCCTACATAGCCAAAAAATCCATCGCCGACCGAAACAGTCGAACCAGCGTTAAAACCAAACCAGCCTACCCACAACAGCAAGACCGAAAGAGCTGTAAATACTTGGTTATGACCTTGGATTTCATTCGCAGAGCCGTCTTTGTTGTATTTGCCGATCCGCGGTTTCAATAATACCGTTGCCGCAAAGGCAGCAATTGCACCCGACAAGTGAACGACTGTAGAACCGGCGAAGTCTTGCGCGCCGTCTTCAGCCAGCCAGCCGCCGCCCCAAATCCAGTGCGCGATAATCGGATAAATAAGTCCGGCGAAGAAAATCGTAAATACGAGGTAAGAAGACAATTTGGCACGTTCTGCAAATCCGCCCCATGCGATGGAAAGCGATACGACTGCGAATGCCAATTGGAACAGCCAATAAACGGAAGACGGATACGCGTCGCCGTCACCAGCGGCAAACGGCGGGCTGTAGAAGAAGTCGCCCCATCCGATAAAGCTGTTGCCGCCGCCAAAAGAAATTCCGTAACCTACTGCCCAATAGATCAAAGCTGCAAGGCCAGCGGTAAAAATCGTTTTGCCGGCTACGTGGCCAGCATTTTTCATGCGGGTCGATCCCGTTTCAAGCAAAATAAAACCGGCTTGCATCAGTAAAACGAGGACAAACGCTACCATCACCCATAATGAGTTCAACCCCATATTCAAGGTAGCGCCCGACGGGTCTTCAGCAAACGCCAAGGTCGGGAATAAAATGCAAAGCAACCCCAAAGCTAACACCATTTTCTTAATCACAACGACCACTCCCTAAATGTGATATTACCTAACATATGAGGAAAGACTTAATGCCATTATAGTCACAATTGCTTACTTTGACAATACACTTTGCCTTAAACTTCACAAAAAATCTAACGTTCGAGTCCTTCGTGTTCTTAAATGTTAAGTTTTTTAACAAAGTTTTAGTCGTTTCTAGGCGGGATAGGCATCATTTTTCGCATTTCAATTCTATGAGCGCCGCCGGCATTCTATTACTGAAGTGTTTGCATTGCTAGCCGATAGGAAGTACATGTAATACGTTTGACTGTACGGTTACTTTCCGATTATGATACATGTATAATGAAATGAGAGGAAAAAGGAGTTGAGTAAAATGGGGAGATGAAGCTGTACCGGATCGGAGAGTTGTCCAAGCTGGCGTCGGTAAGTGCCAGGACGATTGATTATTACACTTCGTTAGGCCTAATTGAACCGATGGAACGGTCAACAAAAAATTACCGGCTATATAGTGATGAAACTTTAATTCGGCTCAAACGTATTGAGCAAATGAAAAAAGATAAATTTACATTAGATGAAATCAAATCAGCCTTGTCAGAATGGGATAAAGTATCAAGCGCTGAACAAGTGACGCAAAGGATGACCGATCTGGAGAGGCATTTAAGCCAGCTGCAAAGAGAGGTCAAAGAATTGGAGCCGGTACTGAAATCGTTAAAGCCTAAACAGGTGAACAAGGTTTATACGCGGCTGATGCCCCAAACCATTGCTTGCATCGAAGCGCTTATGATTCTTTTGAACAAAAACAATCTGATGTAAACGTTGAGGAGGTATGGGCATGTTTTTCCACCCAATGGATTTCTTAATTATTATCGCAGTCGCAATATCCATATGGGCTCAATTCCGGGTTAAAGGAACGTTCAACAAATGGTCGGAGGTCAGAGCCGCCAGCGGCATGACCGGTTATGAAGCGGCGAGAAGAATGCTGGATGCAAACGGCCTTCACAACATTCCGATCGAGCCGGTCCGCGGCTCGCTGTCCGATCACTACGACCCGATCCATCGCGTTGTACGTCTATCGGAGCCTGTCTATTACGAAAATTCCATATCGGCCATTTCGGTCGCCTGCCACGAAGTAGGCCATGCCATTCAGCATAAAGCACATTACCCGATGCTTGTGCTTCGCCACCGGATCTTCCCGGTCGTGAACTTTGCATCCGGCCTGGCACCGTTTCTGCTGATTGCCGGATTTTTGTTTCAGGCTATGGGCCTCGTTGGACTTGGCATTATCTTCTTTTCGGTTACGGTTGCGTTCCAGCTGATTACGCTTCCTGTCGAATTTAATGCCAGCAACCGCGCCCGCGACATTATGGTCGCAGAAGGTTTCATTTCAAACGAAGAAGAACGGGGCGTTGCCAAAGTGCTTAATGCCGCTGCGCTCACTTATGTAGCTGCTGCTTTAATCTCTTTGCTCGAACTGTTGAAGTACATCATGATATTTACCAGCTCGCGTGATGAATAATCCCCTGCAAAAACCTGCAATGCAGCGCATTGCAGGTTTTTTTTGTGCGCACGGCGCTTTCGCTTTCCCCTGAGGCGCGTATCGCTATCCGAAGTCCCTGCTTTGTTTTGGCGGGCTAGTCTTGTTGCTTCCGCGTATCGAGTCCGTATATTGTGTACACGTGCCGCGTATCGCGGGGGCGAGTCTCGCTTGTCTCGCTGCCTTAAGCGTAATCCATCGGGATATACTGCAACAAGCACTTCTTGTCTGTAACTTTTTTCCACGGGCTGCGTCTAATGAGCAGAAAGGAGTTGGCATTACGATGATAAAGCGATTAGCCGGCTATGCGGCAGCATTGTCCTTATGCATGAGCTTGCTGTTCCCCGGCGGACGAACCTACGCCGCAGAAGCAAACGTGAAGGTTACATTGCCTTCGTTTGCCGTTACATTAAACGGCCATACAGTCGAAAATCAGTACCGCGAATATCCGCTGCTTGTTTACCGGGGCATTACTTATTTTCCGATGACATGGTACGATACACGGATGCTTGGATTAGAGGCAATCTGGTCGCAGCAAAGCGGGCTCCAAATTAATCAACAGAATGTGACAGCGTCCTATGCGCCATACAAATCCAAGCAGCGCAATGCGGTTTCTTATACCGCAAAAGTGACGGCCACAGCCGTTACCGTAAACGGCAAGATGATAAACAACAAGCAAGAATCCTACCCGTTGTTAAGCTTCCGGAATGTGACCTACTTCCCGCTTACGTGGCGTTTCGCACATGATGAATTTGGTTGGGACTATAACTGGAGCAGCACGGGCGGACTTCGCATCACTTCCCACAACCAGCAGCTCCAAACAGCGGCGCTCCCTGCCGATGCCGGCCAGAATGACGTTGCCTTGTACAAAGGGTATTATTATTTTGTCGAGACGACAGGCGTCATTAACCATGTGTACCGTTCTTCAGCGCTTCAGCCCTCCAAGAAGGAAGAAATCTATTCATACATCATAGAAACTGATGTCGGCCTGCAAAAGATGATCCAATTTCAAATCCGCGGCAACGCATTGTGGTTCACCTACCATCTTGGAGGAGGGATAATGGGGTCGGATCAATACGTTAAAATTAGCGAAGACGGCAAAGCAAAACTGATGCATTCAGGTTATCTGGACTTTCGCGATACGCCGGAAGGGACGCTCCTTATTTACCAAGGCGCCTCAGCGTTTGAAGGCAGCAACTTGCGATTGCTGTCGACAGCGGATGACCCCGAGACGGGCAAGTCCATTGGAGAGGCCGGAATCAATTATGGCGTGCACATCAAGTACAGCTTTGGCACAGCATTAACGCCTGATCCTTCTACCACTGTAATGGGAGACGATCTGTACATTCTTGCTTCACGCCAGGAAAACAATATTAATCAAATTCATAAAATCGATTTAAAAACGAATACAACCGAGGTTATTATTCAATCCGCAGTCAGCTCGTTCCGTATCATCGGCAACAAGCTGTATTACACGCAAGACGAGGACGGCGCTTTATATTCATCCGCTTTGGATGGAACGGGCAAGACCAAGATGACTGACCATGCCGTGTCCTGGTTTGACAACCTTGACGGGAACTTGTATTACACAACGAAAAAAGGGACAAACGAGTTCGAGCTGTACAAAGCCGATCCGGCCGCGCAGGACCCTCTTGTGTGGCCCAAACCATTTGCAGAAGTTCATGCTGTAAATGGAATTCTAGTGTGCCGGCCTGGCGATAACGACGGCGCTGTCCTGCTGAATGCATCAGGCAGTTTGCTGGTCAACATTACAGATCCGATTTCGAATATTCTTACTTCCGACGAAGGCGTATTGCTCCAGACGTCAAGAGATTCATCCATAGAGCTGATGCATGAAACCGGAATGTCAGGCAGCTTAACTGAACAGTAACCGTATCGATACGAATGAAAAAGCCATGCAGATTAGGGGCAGTCCATCGAACCTCTAATCTGCATGGCCTCTTTTATCGGAAATTATTGCAGTATCCACGGCTAACATTAGCCGAATCAGAACGGTTTATTTTTTAAAATGCTCTTCAAAATATTGCAGCAGGAAGCTGTGAAACACTTTGGCGACAAGCGGAAGCTTCTCATTGGAACGGTGAATCAGCCCGATTGTTCTCGTCACCTTCGGCGACAACAGCCGCACCTTCGCAGGATGGAGCGCGCCGTATTGATGAAGCGCCATCTCCGGCAGCAGGCTGACACCCATTCCTGCAGCGACAAGCCCGCTGATCGTCTCGGTCTCTTCGCCTTCAAATGCGATTTTGGGCGTAAATCCAGCCTCTTGGCACGCCTCCCACACAATGGGCCGAAGCGAATACCCTTCGCTGAACAAGACAAACACTTCATCCCTCAACTGGGACAGATGGATGGCCTCCTCATAAGCGAGCGGGTGGTTTGGCGGCAATACCGCATAAAGCTCTTCCGTCAGCAGCACTTCGCCGCCAAGCGCCTCATATTGCTCGGGAAATGGCGATATAAATGCGAGGTCAATTTCCCCTTTCAGCATATCGCGGATCAGTGACGGATACATGCCCTGCCTGAATCTGAACTTGACGTTCGGATGCAGCTTGCGGAAAGAAGCGACTACCTGCGGAATAACCGAGACGCCAAGACTGTGCGGAAAGCCTAATCGGATTTCGCCTTTTTCCGGATCCAGAAACTCATGAATTTCGACCACAGCTCTTTCCAAATCAGCCAATATCACTTCCGCCCGTTTCAAAAAAAGCTGTCCGACCGGCGTCAGCTGCAAATTTCTTCCTTTTTGCAAAAACAGTTTAACATTCAGTTCTTCTTCCAGCTGATGAATTTGCCTGCTGACAGCCGACTGGGCGACATGCAGCTCTTCCGCCGCCTGCGTGACATGCTCTTTTTTTGCAACTTTAACAAAATAATAAAGCTGACGAAGTTCCATAGCCTTCCCTATCCCCTACATAACAAAATAATCAATAGCGAGTTGTCTTGCGCACTTTGCGTTGCATAAACCGGTCAAACAGGCCAAACAAAATAAATCCGGCCAATCCGCCGCCGACATGAGCCCATAGGTTAACATTAGCTACCATCAGCGAGTACACAATGCCTGAAATCAGGATCATATAAACCGTTGTGCGCGAGCCGCTGTCCAGCCATGCTTTGCGGAACAGCGCCAAAAATAAATAAGCCCCGTACACGCCGTATATCGCACCGGAAGCACCTACCGACAATACTCCGTCTTCATCCAGCGCAATAGCCATCGCAGCGCTCACCGCATTGGCCAAAATCCCGCTCAGCAAATAAAACAGCAGAAACGGCGTATGGCCGATCAGCCGTTCAAGCGGCGGAGCAAAGATAAGCAGGGCAAACATATTGAACAGCAGATGTTCGATCCCTCCGTGCATAAACATGGATGTCACGTAACGGTAAATCTGCGCGGTTCCCATCGGGTCCTGTCCAGGCTCCGAATAAAATGCGCCGTAATTGAACAAATGGTACCCGTCCGTAAGGCTTCCCGTCGCCGCTACGATAATAAAATAAATGATATTCAGCGCAATAACAGCCGATATGACCGGGTATTGCTTCAGGTAGCCCCTGAAACTTTCATACCGCATAAATATCATCGCAATCCTCCTTACTATTCATCGGCATAACCACTTCACACCAACAGCTGCATCTATTGGACAATCATTCCTCCTAAGCTTATAATAATTGTGGCATTGACCAATCCATTACAAGGAGGACATGAATATGTCTCAAGAACGTACCGGCGTTGCCGCATTTAAAGGCAACCCTCTCACATTGCTTGGCCCTGCACTTCAAGTCGGCGACCAAGCCCCTGATTTTTCGATTAACAAAACTTTGGTAGATAACGTTTCCTTAAAAGATTATGCCGGCAAAATCAAGCTGATCAGCGTTGTGCCTTCGATTGATACAGGTGTTTGCGATGCGCAAACCCGCCGCTTCAATGTAGAAGCCGGCAGCCTTGGCGACAATGTTGTCGTGTTGACCGTCAGCGTAGATACGCCATTTGCGCAATCGCGCTGGTGCGGTGCCGCAGGCGTCGACAAAGTGGAACTGCTCTCCGACTTCAAAGGACATACATTTGGCGAAGCTTATGGCGTTTACATCAAGGAGCTTGGTCTTGATATGCGTTCGATATTTGTACTGGACGCAAACGACAAAATCCAATACATTGAAATTTTGTCGGAAATGACCGAGCATCCGGATTATGACAAAGCAATTGCCGCCGTTAAAGCACTTCTGTAAAGGAAATATTCACAAACAAAGCGAGTGAAGGGTAACCTTCCTCGCTTTGTTTTTTGTCGTCCGCTAAACGTTGGTTGTCTTGTATTGTGCAAGTTTTTTGTCCAGCGTACGGTATATTTCAAGAATAACTCTGTAATTAGATCCGAGATCTCCCAGGCTGCCTCTAGAGGCGGAATAAATATCAACAGCGGACGTCACCGGATTTACGCTAATAACCGACACGGTAATATCCATCGTCCGGCCAAATGCCGTTCTTTTTTCCATGACGATCTCGCCGACACTTTGAACCTCATGAAGAATTTTAAACCCTTGCATCTTCTTGAGAGTGGATGTTACTTCTTCCCAAGCCTTGTCTTTGGACAGCTTATAAAAATGAGATTTGAGCGCCGGGTCTTTAGCTTTATCTCCCGTTAATTCATGACTGCGCAGCAGCCCCATTAAGGTCCGCTTCAACAACAGAGATCTCCCCCTCTTGCTATGTACGTTGCGTATGACACGAAAAGACAAAAAAAAGAAACCCGCCTATGCCGTCCGACTCACATGTTTCTGAACCCGCTCTCGCAGGTGGGTGTCCGCAGAAATGGTTTTGAAGTCCCCGTTCGAGGGCATATCAGCTGCATTTCAATATTGAACTCCCGTGAAACAGCCATTGGTTCAAAACAACGAAGAGCCGAAACGAACATCGCAGGATGTACTGATTATTATAGCCCTTCGACACGCAAAAGTAAACCGCGAAGCGTTTTCCGCTATTGGCAAAGCTTGCTTTTGCGCGTCTAGCATTATGATTTGTTATGATCGGAAGACGAATCGGTCAGCTCAGGGAACTCTTCTTCCTCGCCTGCGTTTTCTTTCGCCTTCTCCGATTGTTCCTGCAGCTTCTGATAAATCAGGTGGAAGCTCCAGAACGATAAATAAGCAATAATGCTTCCCGCGAAAAACGGGATAAGGAATGTAAATTTCGTGCTGATAAAAATAACGACACCGTTCATCACGACCATCGAGATGGAGCGCAGCGGACGGCCAATCGTAATTAATAAGGCATTTTTAACTAATTGAAACGTTTTCATATGATAGTGGACAATCATAGAGAAAAAGTTAAATACTGATATCATTACGAGTACCAGGAACGCCACAAAAATATACGAAACGATATTGTTAATCTGATTGCGGTATACGACAAAATCAACAAGCAATATCACTAAAATAACGGTATAAAGAAGACCGCCAAGCATGCTTTGCTTGTAATTTTCTTTATAGCCTCTGAAAAACGTTTTGAGAAGCGGCACATCAGCTTCTCCCATCACCCATTTCCGCGCAACGGTAAACATAGCCGCCGTAGCAGGAAACAGTGTAAATGGAGCTGTGACAGCTGCCACAAGCAAAGTGGAGTACAGCTGATTTTTATCCTGGGCAAACAAAGATACAAACGCTGAAAACATAAACGGAATTGAACATACGATCCATAAAACATTGGTAACAGCCAGTCGCATAATCCACTCGGATATGCGGTAAAAGCCCCCCATTAAACCTCTAGGTTCCATTTGTTCCGCCTCCATATAGGTGAATTTATTTCCAATATCCAATGGGTGATACAGGTATTTGCCCGCCTATTTTTACCCGTGCTGGGCGAATGTCCAGACGGCGAACACCTAACCGCATAGGATATATTGTTAAAATTAATCAAGTCAGTAAGGAGGCTGCCCCATGAGCAACTACGGTGGTTACGGCGGTGTATGGTCTTCCACAGGACTCGTGCTTGTTCTTTTTATCCTGCTGGTTATCATCACGAGATCGTTTGTATATTGAAACTTGCGGTTTTAAAAAGGAGGGGAGCGTCAAAAGCCACTGACCTGCTCCCCTTGCCTGTTTAATTAGTTATTCGCGAAATCGCTGCCGGACGGCTTGCTTGGACGGCGTTCGCCGCTGCGTCCTTCACGGTTTTCGCGGCTTTTGTAGCCGTCGCGGCTTTTGCCTTCCCCGCTGCGGTAGCTGCTGCCGCCGCGACGGTCGTCACGGCCGCGGTATCCGCCGCCGCTGCCACTGCCGCTGCGGTTGCCGCCGTAAGAGCTGCCGTTAAAGCGGCGGCCGTTCGAGCGGACATCCGGTCTGCGTTTTTTCGCACGGATCGGATCTTCAGGCGTAAGCTCGATCGTAATG
Organism: Paenibacillus protaetiae; assembly: GCF_004135365.1. Classification (NCBI taxonomy): domain Bacteria; kingdom Bacillati; phylum Bacillota; class Bacilli; order Caryophanales; family Paenibacillaceae; genus Paenibacillus; species Paenibacillus protaetiae. The sequence continues at coordinate 1,818,910 of NZ_CP035492.1, forward strand.
TCCTTCTTCTCGCCGGTAAGCAGCTTGATCGCTGCGGCAAGCAGATGAACGGAATCGTATTGCTCAAGCAATTGGATCGCGATGCCTTTATATTCATTAAAGCTGTCGTCTTGGATCGTCTCCAAAATTTTCTCAGCCGTTACGCGCTGTTTGCCTTCAATCGCTTCCGCGATGCTTGGCAGCGGTTTGCGCGTAATTTTGTGGCGCGTTACTTTCTCAATAAAATGCAGGTGGTCGATTTCGCGAGGCGTCACGAACGAATAAGCTGCACCTTCTTTACCGGCACGGCCCGTACGGCCGATACGGTGTACATAACTTTCCGGATCTTGCGGTAAGTCGAAGTTAATTACGTGCGTAACGCCGGAAACGTCCAGGCCGCGTGCCGCTACGTCTGTTGCAACAAGTACATCAATGCTGCCGTCGCGGAATTTGCGCATTACGTTGTCGCGTTGGTTTTGGGACAAGTCGCCATGCAGGCCGTCTGCGGAATAACCGCGTTTTTGCAGCGCTTCGCTCAGTTCGTCGACGCGGCGTTTCGTACGGCCGAAAATAATCGCCAGCTCAGGCGATTCCATGTCGAGCAAACGGCTGAGGGCATCAAATTTTTGACGCTCATGCACTTCAACATACGATTGCGCAATGGTTGGCGCACTTACTTGCTTCGGAATTACCGATACATGTTCCGGATTTTTCAGAAACTGTTGTGCAAGCTTCTGGATGTTTGGCGGCATCGTAGCCGAGAACAACATCGTTTGGCGTTCTTCCGGCACCATGCTGAGAATCGACTGAATGTCGTCCATGAAGCCCATATCGAGCATTTCGTCCGCTTCGTCGAGAACGACCGTATGCACATCATCCAGACGGATCGTTTTGCGGTTAATATGGTCAAGCAATCGTCCCGGTGTACCGATAATGATTTGCGGTCTTTTTTTCAACGCGCGGATTTGGCGCCCGATTTCTTGACCGCCGTAAATCGGCAAGGAACGAAGTCCTTTAAATTTCGTCAGTTTACCAATTTCCTCGGCTACTTGGATAGCAAGCTCGCGTGTCGGCGTCATAATGAGCGCAACGATACGATCTTCTGTAACGGGGATTTTGTTAATTAACGGAATACCGAATGCAGCCGTTTTTCCTGTACCTGTCTGAGCTTGACCAATGAGGTCGCTCCCTGTCAGCGCTATTGGTATGGATTTGTCTTGGATAGGGGTCGATTCCTCGAAACCGAGCTCCGTAATTGCCTGCAACACTTTAGGTTCCAGGCCAAATTCAGCAAATGTTTTCAAACTTTCTCATACTCCTTCTATCTGCAGCCTACTTGAAAATATCCAAATCATTATATCACAAACAGATGGACGAATACCAGCTAAGCATAAAAAGCCATACTATAAAGCGAAGCGACAAGGCATTTGTGCCAGTAATCCCCAAGTTTGGAGAGGGCCTTCATGATCAAGTCACCTTATGTATATGCCGCGGTCACAAGTATCGTTATGTTATGCAGTTCCGTGCTCATCGCCGTCTCCTTCAACTTGTTTCTTATACCGCACCAGCTGCTGAGCGGCGGTATATCCGGCATAGCGATGATGATCGGCTACATAACCGGTAGCAATATCGGCTGGCTGTATTTGGTATTGAACATTCCCGTGCTCATTTGGGGCTGGGTCATGCTGGGACGCCGTTTTATCGGATTAAGCATATTGAACGTGGTGGCCTCCACGCTGTTTATGCAGCTGATCCCGGTTAAGCCGATTACGGACGATATTGTGCTCGGGGCTGTATTCGGCGGAATCATTCTTGGCCTTGGCACCGGGTTTGCCCTGCGGTTTAACGGTTCGACCGGGGGTTCGACATTATAGCCTCCATTGTGACCCGAAGGCGCGATTTGCCGATCGGCATGATTATTTTTATTTTGAACGGTCTCGTCATCCTGCTGCTGGTGTTGTTCAAAAAAGACTGGAATCTGGCGCTTTATTCCTTGCTTTCCATCTACACCGCCGGTAAGGTTGTCGACATTATCCATGTCCGCCATTTGAAAATCACGGCGTTTATCGTCACGAACAAGTCAGAAGAAATGCTGAGCAAGCTTCTGAAGCATCGCAGAGGGGTAACCATTATGAAGACGCGTGGCGCTTATTCTCAAGAAGAACGGGATATGCTAATGACCGTAAGAACGAGATACGAATTAGCGGACCTCAGGAAAATGATTCTATCAATCGATCCCAAAGCTTTTGTGACGATCGTAGAAACGGCGGGCATTATCGGCGAATTCCACAGACAAAATGATTAAAAAACAGGCAATAGGCGTTTGGGAAATGCCGTATATCCCTATGTTTTTGAAATTTTTCCTGTTATACTGTGAGTATCCCGTCGCTCCACGTTTCTTGCCATAAGATTTGCCCTGAATTTTCGATTTTCGAACTTTCATTGAAAGGGTGATGCTGAGTGGATATGGAAACTGTCAAATTGTCACAGATTGTGGAAAAACTCGTTCCGGAGTTAAGTTCATTTCTGACCGAACGGGAGCTCGACATCAGCATCGTGCTGCGCGACGGACTCTCTGTGCTGGAGCCGGAGGACGCTGTTGAGATTGTGCAGCAGAGCATTTTGGAACAGCAAAGGAATGCTTGTTTGCAGTAACGAAGCATGAATACGAACGGCCTTGTCTTTACGAGCCTGCCCTGGCCAGGGGCAGGTTTTTTGTTTGCTTTCGGCGCTTGAAGAGGATGACCAAGGCAACAACCCTATATGATAATCCGTCCTTATCTTCGAAAAAGCAGGTGCAACCTCGTCCAATTGTGCTTATAATAAAGACGAAACGCTTACGGGGAGAGAGCATGATGGACATTATTTTATCTTCACTGCTGCTTTTGTACGGCCTTATGGGCGGCAACGGGGATCAAGACATCACCGCCCAGCAGCTTGCGGTTTCTTATATTAATGCAGCAGCCGGAACGACGATCGTTCAACCGGCTGAAGGTTACCCTGCTTTACCCGGCGAATCGGATAATTCAGCTCCTGCAGCCAAAACCGATCCGCAGCCGGACGCTCCCGAAATTAAAGGCATTTACGTATCCGCTTACTCTGCAGGCGGAGCCCGGATGCCCTCGCTGATCAAGCTGGTCGACGATACGGAGCTGAACAGCATGGTTATCGATATGAAAGACGACAACGGATATATTACATACGCGACGGAAACGCCGGAACTTCTGGATTTGGGGACGCCGCAAAAGTACATCGGCGACATTAAAGGCCTTATGGATACGTTAAAGCAGCATAACATTTATCCGATCGCCCGGATTGTAACGTTTAAGGATACGATGCTCGCTACAAAGCACCCGGAGCTATCGTTTTTGCAGGCGGACGGGACGTTGTTAAAAAACAGCAAAGGCGAAAGCTTTGTCAATCCGTACAGCGAGAAAGTATGGAAATATAATGTAGATATTGCCAAAGAGGCTGCCCGGCTCGGATTTAAAGAAATCCAGTTTGACTATGTCCGCTTTCCGGAAGGCTTTGAAACCAATGCGGATACGTTAACTTACGAAAAAACGGACAAATCCCGCGTGGACACCATTGCCGGTTTTGTCAAATATGCAAGGCAGCAGCTGGAGCCGCTTGGCGTCCGGGTATCGGTCGATATATTTGGCTACGCTGCATCCGTCCCTGCTGCTCAAGGGATCGGGCAAGATTTTGTTAAAATTTCAAATGACGTACATGTCATCTCGCCGATGATCTATCCAAGCCACTACAGCTCCGGCTGGTTCCATCTGGATGATCCCGATATGAACCCTTATGCGACTATAAAAGGCGCGATGGAGGATACGCATAAAAAACTGGACCCCATGGGCAGCCTGAAACCGGTTATCCGCCCGTGGATACAGGATTTTACCGCAAACTGGCTTGGCCGCGGCCATTATATGAAATACGGCAAGGAGCAGGTCGAGCAGCAAATCAAAGCGCTGAAGGATTCCGGCGTCAATGAATATTTGCTCTGGAATGCCGGCAATAAATATTCGTTTGACACTTCCGCTTCCGCCGATCCGGATTAGTAAAAAAAAAGACGTTCCGAAAGTTACTTCATACTTTCGGAACGTCTTTTTTTGGTTAAATGGCTTACGAGCGCAGCGGCGGAAAAAGCTAAGCCGTTATGAAGCCGGTTCTTCCTGGCAATCCGGCAGCTTCACCAGAAACGCCGTGCCGTGCCCCAATTCGCTTTCAACCTGCACGGTGCCGTGATGAAGTTCCACAATTTTTTTGACGAGCGAAAGCCCAAGTCCGCTTCCCCCCGCTTCACGGCTGCGTGCGGCATCCACTTTAAAGAACCGTTCGAACACAGCTTCATGCTGCTCTTTGGCGATTCCGATGCCCGTATCTGCGATCCGGAATAACAACCCGCTTCCGTCATGCTTCAGCTCAATTGTAATCGTGCCGTCCTTTGGTGAAAATTTGATCGCGTTATGAATCAAATTCACCCACACTTGGCTGAGCAGATCTTCATCCGCTTCTACGGTCACTTCATGCAAATTTACTTGCATATGAATCGATTTATCGGTCCATTGCGGCTCAAACGACAAAATAATGCGGCTGAGCTGACGGTCGAGGCGATAGCGCTTCAGCTCAAAAGGATGCCGCTCGGAATCCAGCGAAGCAAGCTTCAGCAAATTATCGCTTAGCTTGGATAAACGTTCGCTTTCCGCCTCGATGATCGATAAATATTGCTGGCGCTCCTGCTCGCTTAGTTTGGCATTGCGCAGCACCCGCGCAAAGCCTTTGATCGACGTCAGCGGAGACTGGATTTCATGCGAAACGTTCGAGACGAACTCCTGCCTCATATGCTCCAGCTGCTGCAGCTCCAGCACCATATTGTTAAGCCCGTTGGCAATATTCTCAAACGGATGCGTCTCATTAAACGGCCCCATATTTTCCTTGCGCAGATCAAGCCGGACGCTGAAATCGCCTTTCGCTATCCGCTCCATCGCCTCAATTAGCGACTGCCCGTTTTCCCTTCGTTTATGGCCGGTTAACAGCATAATCGTCATCACAAACAAATACATGATGATGATGCCAAGCAGCACATTGGCCATCTGATGAATGTACGGATTCAGCTTCCATCCGAACGCATGCAGCAAATAAGGAAGCAGCCAATACCCGACACTCCAGCAGGCAAGCAGCACAAACAAAAAGGCGACGACAGCCGCTATCATCTGCGCCAGCGCCTTCATAAACCGAATATTCATCCCGTTACCTCCAGCCGGTAGCCAAGCCCCCGGATCGTGCTGATTCGGAAACCGCAGCTTTCGGGAAAACGCTCCCGCAGCCGGTTAATATGGACATCAAGCGTTCGTTCGTTACCTTCAAAATCATAACCCCATATTTCCTCGATCAGCTGCCCGCGGGAAAACGATTGCCCCGGATAGCTGGCGAGCCTGAACAGCAGCTCGAACTCTTTGAGCGGCAGCGTAATTTCCGTCCCGCCTACCGATGTTTGGTACGTTTTGCGGTTCATCCACAAACCGCCGATCTGAATCATTTGAGACGCTTCAATCCGGTATCGTTTCAGCAGCGCCTTCACTCTTGCCACTAGCTCAAGCGGTTCGAACGGCTTCACCATGTAATCGTCCGTCCCCAGCTCAAATCCTTTCAGCTTTTGCGCCACTTCGCCTTTGGCCGTCAGCATGAGTGTAGGGATGTCCCAGACTTCCTTCAGCTGCCGGCACAGCTCCCAGCCATCCATGCCGGGCATCATGACATCAATAACAGCCAGATCCACCTTATGGTCTTCCAGCTTATCCATCGCTTCCAAGCCGTCGGACGCCTGCAGCACTGTAAAGCCTTCCTCTTTCAAAAAATGGCTCACCAGCTCCCGAATATGCGGATCATCATCTACAACAAGCAATTTGATCATCGGAATACCTCCCGCTTCCTTTTATCGTTATACCTTCTCGGCGATCCGCAGCTGCTGCGCGGCAAACTCCCGGTACAGCGAATGCGTCCGCATCAGCTCGTCATGCGTTCCCCTGCCGGTTATGGATCCATGGTCCATAAACAGGATCTGGTCCGCGTCCACAACGGTGGACAAGCGATGCGCGATTACGATCGTCGTGCGCCCTTTCATCAGCACGCTTAAAGCTTCCTGAACCGCTTGTTCCGACTTGCTGTCGAGGCTTGACGTCGCTTCATCCAGCAGCAAAATTTGCGGATTGCGCAAAAGCGCCCTGGCGATAGCGATCCGCTGGCGCTGGCCGCCGGACAACTTCACGCCTCTTTCGCCAACTTCGGTATCATAGCCGGCAGGAAGCTCGCTTATAAAGCCGTCTGCATAAGCCATAGCCGCAGCCATCCGCAGCTCTTCGTCCGTGACATCCTTGTCGAGGCCGTAACAAATATTATCTTTAACCGTGCCGGCGATAAGCGGGCTTTCCTGCGATACGTACCCGATCTGTTTGCGCCAAGACGCAAGCGACAATTCATAAATCGGATCCGGACCCAGCCGAACCTGCCCCTCCTGCGGCTCATAAAATCGTTCCAACAGCGCAAATAACGTCGTTTTTCCGCTTCCGCTTGGACCAACGATAGCGGTCATTTTGCCTGCTTCAATGGTGAAGCTGATATCTTTGATTACGCGCTCATCCGTTTTATAACCAAACGAAAGATGCTCCGCCCGGATCGGAAGACGGGCATTCTCCACTTTCCGCCCTTGCTCCAGCGCTTCAACCGGCGCCTCCAGCGTTTCGATAATCCGCTCCGTTGCTCCGACCGCCTTTTGCATTTGCGTAAAAAAGGTGGAAATCTGGTTGATCGGCATAATGATTTGCATCAAATACAAAATGAATGCGACAAGATCGCCGGCGGTAAGCGCGCCGGAAGAAACCCGCATGCCGCCGTAACCGATCAGCAGCACCATAACAGCCATCATAACAAATCCGACCAGCGGGCCGATAAACGCCTGAACGCGGCCTTCTTTGACGCCCAGCCGGAACAAACGGCCAATCGCTTGTTTGCCGCTTTCGTATTCGATGCCTTCGGCACGGTAAGCTTTCACAAGCCGGATTTCCGACACTGCCTGATTCAAGGTGGAAGTAAAACTTGCCGTCTCATCCTGCATTGATTTCGAAATCCGGAGCATCATGCGTCCGATCGGAAACATAATCAGTGCTGTCAGCGGGACGGCAAGCAGCATTAACAGCGTCATCCGCCAATCCAGCGTGAACAAAATAATAACGGCGCCGATAATGGAAATGATGCCGGTGAAAAATCCGGTTACATGCTCCGTAATCAAACCTTTGACGACAGCCGTATCGTTCATCATCCGGCTGACAGTCTCGCCGGTCCGATTTTCGTCATAATAGGGCATCTTCAGCAGCAGAAGCTTTTTCCACAACCTGTCGCGGATTTGAGCCACTACATATTGGCCGGCCTTGCCAAGCAAATAAATCGAAACGCCGGACGCCAGCGCCTGCATTCCGAAGAACAAGCCGAGCACCGCCATTTGCCAGCCGTTCAGCTCGGATAATGTAAAGCTGTCCACCACACTTTTGGTCATAAGCGGCACGAACAAGCCTGCGACCGTCGAGCATACGCTGAGGATAACAGCGATACCAAGCGTCCACTTCGGCGGCTTCGTATCCCGGATCAGTTTTATGAAAGGACGCAAATGTTTTTTAGGACTTGTTTGGCCTCCGCCGTCTTTTATGGCGGATCGGCCTGTGCGATTGTTCTCCATTCTGTCTCCCCCTAATTGCCTGCTCATGTGACCTTGATGGGCTTTATAAACTACAAGATACCGCTCCTATGTAAACTGGATTTAAATCAGCTTATTATCTCCTTCTCCGCAACAAAAAAGGCGCAGAGCATAATGCCCTGTGCCTTTTTTCGTTAAGTATGGTCTGCTGCTGTGCGCTATTGCGACAGGCGAAGCGCCAGTTCATACAATTCCATATTAAACGGTTTTTTCGTATTGACGATCGTTTCGATATCCGTTGCCACGAGCTTGCTGTTAATAACGCCGCAGCCTTTGCCGGATTCGCCGGCCATCAGCTGCTGCACAGCGAAATCGCCCAAACGGCTCGCCAAAATACGGTCGATAGCGGTTGGCGTTCCGCCGCGCTGAATATGCCCAAGCACCGTTACGCGCGCATCAAGTCCGGTTTCGTTCGTAATTTCACGGGTAACGTCTTCACCTTTTGCTGCGCCTTCCGCGATGACGATAATGCTGTGGCGTTTGCCTTTTTCAAAATTTGCTTTCATCCGTTCGGAAACTTCTTTTATATCATAAGGGACTTCCGGCACAATAATCGTCTCCGCACCGCTCGCTAGTCCGGCATGCAAAGCGATATCGCCGCAATGGCGGCCCATTACTTCCACTACCGATGCACGTTCATGCGAGCTCATCGTATCGCGGATTTTGTTGATTGCATCCACAACAATGCTTACAGCCGTGTCGAACCCGATTGTAGCGTCCGTAAACGGAATATCATTATCAATCGTTCCAGGCAATCCCATCGTTTTGATGCCCAGCTTGCTCAGCTTGTTTGCCCCTTGGTAAGAACCGTCGCCGCCAATGACAACCAAACCGTCGATACCGCGCGAACGGAGCACTTCCGCACCGCGCTGCTGCCCTTCTGAGGTGAGAAATTCTTTACAGCGCGCCGTTTGCAGCACCGTACCGCCGCGTTGAAGAATATCGCCCACGCTGCGCAGATCCATTTGGCGCAAATCGTCATTCAGCAGCCCTTGATAACCGCGCTGGACGCCATAAACCTCCAGTCCGTTATACAATGCGCTTCTGACAACAGCACGAACGGCTGCGTTCATGCCTTGCGAATCCCCTCCACTGGTTAAAACGGCGATTGATTTCACTGCTGACATGTGTCATTCCCCCATAAGCATCATAATAATATGTCAAGCCTGCTGCCGGCGGATCCATACGCTGTTGACCAAAAAGAAAACCCGGGTGAGCGGACTTCTTTTCATCAATTTCCGGGTCACCATACGTACTTCCGCTTGACCACGCACCTTCGGATCTGACAAATAAAGGGCGAGCAAGCCTTCAATAATTAAGCGATGAAATTTGGAACCCGGCAGTACAACCACATCTTCGCGGGCTCTTCTGGCAATCATGGACATACGCTCTGCAAGAAGTGTGTAATTGTCATAATAATTGCAAAAATTAAGATCGCCGCCTTGGACATCCTCTTCCTGATCAATTAAATAATCAAGCAGAATATGCAGGCCGCATACATGCGGGAAATATGTATTTTTAATCGCATCAGCTTCCCGGGCAGTTAGCCCTTCGCTGCCGGCAGCGAGAAAAAGCGTAAACATGCCTAACGTTGAACCGGTAGCCGCGGCAAATTCGTTCCATTGTAATTCCGGGTAACGGCTGCGGTACGGCTCCCACCAGGCGAGCAGGCGCGGCTCGCGCAATTCGCGGCGAATGTGCTTGTACACTTGAAGGTCGCTGTATAACATCACCAGTTCCGTTACAGCGCTCTGGACGCTGGCGTAAGAAGGCAAATTTGCGGCATGGCGCTGGCAAGTCTGCACCAAATGGCGCAAATAGCCGCCATCATCCTTCTCGTTATGCAAAGCGTAATAATCTTGAAGCTCCGCGCCGGGATGAACAGCATCCAGCATAGATTGGTGCAGCTGCCGAAAATCATCCGGATCAAGCGAAGTGCTTCGGTCGCATAAATTATCCAAATAATCGCTAATCGTCTGAAGCGCGACAATAAGCGGAATGAGCGTGTTTCGCTGCTCCAAATTAGCCGCCGCATATACGGCGCCGCCTTGGCAATGAAACTTCTTGCTGGTTAGGCTGTCCAGCGCCTGCGCACGAAGCTCCGGATCGGGGATCCGTTCGGCAAAAGCGCGCAGCTGCCGTAATTCGTGCTCGACACTGGGCAGGACATATTTATACACGCGATACATAAGCTTAAATGGGCTTTGGGGGATATGCCGGCCGTCTAATTTTGCTGCTCTCATCATACCCCTCCAATCCTAGTTTAACGATGAGGCCTGCTATCAACCTCTTGATCGGCACGATACCAAATGAGTAAATCATTAATGCGGCTGGCATATTCGGCAATTTCCGTATTCAGCCTGCACGAAACCTCAAAGTTGTCTTCTTGGTTCAGCTGATCCTGCTTCCGGTTAATAACCGTTTCCAGTTGTTTGACGAGGTCCGGAATCGATCCGCGGATCCATTCCCATCTTGCCACGATAGCGGCTTGTTCGTCCGGCTCCAGCTCATGCCACAATCCATCAACGGCCGGCAGCAATAACCCAAGCCTGTCATCCCGCTTAAAATGGTCATTTATCATCCAAGAACCTCCAACACTAATGTACCATTTCAACCGTTAATAATCCAGCATCCGCGCCAGATCCAAACATTATTGCCGGAAAAATGGCTGCGTAAAGTGCATTTCATGCTATACTTGGACAGAAAAACAGGAAATTAACATAACGGAGATGCAACCACAATGGACTTATCTGCCTCAGTGCAAACCAAATCCGCCTCTGCCAAAAAAGAAACGCTGGCGCTCCGGGGGTATACGTTTGCGGTTTATACAACGCAAGCGGTTGTGACATCCTTTTTGCCGCTTTATTTTTTGGACGGCGGGTATTCGGAGCAGCAAATCGGGCTGCTTTATTCGACTGGACCCATTATTTCGATCGTCAGCAACTTAATTATGGGTCTAGCAAGCGACCGGTACCGTACGGTCAAAAAGCTGCTGATCCTGTTGCTGTTCGGCCAGCTGGCTGCGATGGCGGCTTTGTTTCCCGCACAGCATTTTGCGGTCGTGTGCCTTATTATGGCGGCCTTTTATTTTTTCCAGACGCCGATGAATCCGCTGACGGACAGCATGATTTTACTGTCCAGCCAATATACCAAAACGCCGTACGCGCTCATTCGGATTTTCGGATCGCTTGGTTTTGCGTTGGCAGCTTATTTTCTTGGACTCGTGCTGAAGGCGACTGGACCCAACTGGACGCTGCCGCTTGCGTGGATGACCATTTCGCTCACGCTCATTTTAGCGTTTTTCCTCCGGGACTATAGAGCCGGATCTTCCAAAATGGATTTTTCCGGCTTTTTTAAAGTAGTAGGAAATAAGCATGTCGTTATTTTTTTCAGTATTATATTGCTGGTTTCGATACCTCACCGGATGTATGAAGGTTTCCTTGCCGTGAGCATGCGCCAGATGGGCGCAAGCCAGTCGCTGATCGGGCTTGCTTGGCTGGCTTCGGCAGCCAGTGAAATTCCGATTTTGTTCCTGCTCGGCAAATACGGCCACCGGTTTAAGGAGCTGCCGCTCCTCGCCCTGGCCGCTCTGATGTACGGCATTCGTTTCTGGATTAACAGCCAGGTGTCCGACCCGCACTGGATCATCGTGACACAGTTCATGCACAGCGTTTCGTTCGGCATCTTTTTCTCCACGGCGCTGCGCTACATTTCGCATATGATTCCGGATGAATACCGGGCGTCCGGCCAGGCGGTATTTACCGTCATCTGGCTTGGCCTGGCCGGCGCATTAAGCGGCACATTCGGCGGCATGCTGTATGAGCAGCTCGGCAGAACAGCCTTTTTCCAAACGGCTTCTGTTCTGGGTATCGCGGCTTCGGCCGCTTTCCTGCTGAACCATATCTGGTTAAATAAGAAGCCATGACATTAACGGAAGCAGCAAAAAAAAGACGGAGCCGTCATGGCTCCGTCTTTTTTACTTGTGGCAAGGTCTGTGCGTGAAATTGTACTGTACCCGTACAGCCTTAAGGAAAAGAAGCTTCGCGAGTGGACGCGAAGCTTCTTTCATTTTACACAAGAAGATTGTCAAATTTTATAATTTAACAACGTTAGCCGCTTGCGGACCGCGGTTGCCTTCTGTGATATCAAACTCAACTTCTTGTCCTTCATCCAAAGATTTGAAACCTTCGCCTTGGATTGCAGAGAAGTGAACGAATACGTCGTCTCCGTTCTCAACTTGGATAAAGCCGTAGCCTTTCTCTGCGTTAAACCATTTAACTGTTCCTTTCAAATGAACAACCTCCTAAAAATGACCGCCGATTAAACCGGCGAATGTCTACATTATACAGTTTCAAACTGGAAAAAGCAATCAATTCGTAATTCTCAAAAAAAATGGTGATCCGGGAATAAAAGGAAGCCTCGACGGGAACAGCTCCGGTTTCCCGCCCGCCTGTATAACAGCATTCATCAGCTCATCCAGTCCCGGATACGGTTCCCATGAAAGTGAAACGAGCGGATAAATGCGGACCTCGCCGCCCGGTTTGCATACACGCATCATTTCCAGAACTGAATCAATATGGAATTTATGCCCGAACTGCTCCGCATATAGAAACAAAAAATGGCTGCACAACACAAGCGAAAATCGCCCGCTCTCAAATGGCAGCTTCGGCAGCGCTCCCTGCACATAATGCGGCCGGCCCTGCTCGCTTAAGCAGTGGGCTGCGAATGTATCCAGCGACTTCATCCGATTGGCCCGGTGCGCCTCCGGACTGCCGTAATAACTCCAATCATAAATAGGTGCGATTTGTTGAAGCTTGCCCGTAGAAATATCAATCTCTTCCGCCGCTTCCCGGATCCAGCCGCTTGTTTCGGGGCCGTACCGCGGATCAACGGCATAGGCCGTTCCTTCCTTATTCAGCTCCGCCGTAAACGACGATCCGCCTGCCGCAATGTCCAGCACTTCGCCTTCTCTCAGCCGGCTCACATCCAAATCAAACATCCGGACATACTCCGCATAAGAACGGCATGTCATCGCAACGCCAGCCTGCTCGTATTTCGCTGCCTTCTTCATCCTTCTTGCTCCTCTCATCTCTGCTCTGCTCATCGCAATTTCACTCTTCTCCGAGGAAATTAATCCACATTTTACCATGGTCACTTGTTGATTTCCATCCCCCAAATTATTATGATGGGGAGATAGCAAAGACGTTAATCCTGCGACTTTGCAGAAAGGTGGAGCTGCATATGTTCAAGAAACACGAAATATACAAAAAGGATAAATACAATATGCTGACGGTGGAGGTGCAGGGCAAAACGCTGATCGTCCGCGAAATATCGGAGGAGTGGGGCGAAGAATGCCATACGTTCGTCAGCCGCCCCCAAATGATGCATTGGGCGGAAAACCGCTTCCGCGTCTCCGATTTTGAAGGCAATGAACAGGAACGGCAGTCCATTCTGGCCGCATTACGGTCGGTATAACGGGGCAATTCCGTTCCCGCAGGCAGGATAAAGCTGCCAAGCGGCGAAATTAACCGTATGCGGACGTAAAGCCGCTCACTGCAGCAATGGAAAGGACTAACCGACAGGCATGGATTTTACGGCTACTATTATATTTATTATTGCGGCGTTTGTGCTGGGAGGCGTGGTCATTCTACAGCGCAATTCCATCCCGGAACGGATGAGACGCCCGCTTGCGCTCATTTCGATCGCACTGATTGCATTTGCTTTCTTTTTGCTTGTGTACGGTTTGGCGACAATGGGTTAGCCGGCTGACCAAGCCTTCATCTCTCGCGGCGACATACTGTAAGGCCGGTTTGGGGCATACTACCAGCAAAATGTGCCCGCGAGGTGATTGGCTTGAAATGGCTGCCCCTATTGCTAGCTATAGTGTTGATACCAGGCTCAGGCTTCGCCGCTCCGCTGGACGACGCAAAACCTGCTTCGACGCATTCAACCCCGACTATAACCGATTTAAGGAGGAATTCGACGATGAGCCAATTGAAAAAAAGATCCGAATCGGCACCGGAAACCCGCTGGAAGCTGGAAGACCTGGTGCCAAGCCAGGCTGCTTGGGATGAGGAATATAAGCAAGCCAAAGCACTGATTCAGAAAGCCTCTTCTTTTGAAGGAAAGCTTGCAGACGCTGCGCAGCTGAAAGCGGCTTTTGAGCTGGAGGATGAGCTCTCGCTGCATGTGGAACGCCTGTATGTGTACGCCAATATGAAGCATCACGAAGATACGGCTGAGCCCGAATTTCAGGCATTATCGGAGAAATCGAAAAAGCTGAGCGTTGAAACCGGGGAAGCGTTGTCGTTTATTACGCCGGAAGTGTTGTCCTTATCCGATGAGCAGCTGGATGCTTTCATTCATGACCCGGGTTTGGCCAAATACCGCCACACGCTGGAAGAGATGCGCCGCCAGAAAGCGCATATTCTTTCCAAAAACGAAGAAGCGCTGCTTGCCCAGGTCGGCAACATCAGCTCGACGCCAAGCACCGTCTTCAGCCTGCTTAACAATGCGGACCTTAAATTCCCGAAAATCAAAAACGAAAAAGGCGAACTCGTCGATTTGACGCATGGCAGCTACATACAATTTCTGGAGAGCAAAAACCGCGACGTCCGCCGCGAAGCGTTCAAAGCGGTGTACGAAACATACGGCAAGCTGAAAAACACGTTAGGCGCAACGCTTAATGCGAACATTGCCAAAAACGTATTTTATGCCAAAGCCCGCAAATATCCTTCCGTTCTGAATATGTCGCTGTACGGCGATAACATTCCGGAGTCGGTATACACGAATCTGATCGACACCATCCATAAACATCTGCCGCTCATGTACCGTTACATGGAGCTGCGCAAAAAGCTGCTTGGCGTTGACGAGCTGCATATGTACGATTTATTTGCGCCGCTGGTGGATGAATTTGATATGAACATTACGTACGAAGAGGCGAAATCGACGGTAAAAGAAAGCTTGAAGCCGCTGGGCGAAGATTATTTGAGCCATCTGCAGGAAGGCTTCGACAACGGCTGGATTGACGTCTACGAGAACGAAGGCAAGCGAAGCGGCGCCTACAGCTGGGGCGCTTACGGCACGCATCCTTACGTGCTGCTGAACCATAACGATAACTTGAACAGCATGTTTACGCTGGCGCATGAAATGGGCCACGCGCTCCATTCGTATTATTCGGACCATAACCAGAACTACCGCGACGCGCAATACACGATTTTCCTTGCGGAAGTCGCTTCGACTTTAAATGAAGCGCTGTTAATGGATTATTTGCTGAACAAATCAACGGATCCGAAGGAAAAAATGTACCTGCTGACGTATTACGCCGACCAGTTCCGCACGACGGTGTTCCGCCAAACGATGTTTGCGGAATTCGAGAAAATCATTCATGAGCGGACAGAGCAAGGCGAATCGCTGACGCCGCAGGAGCTCAGCAAAATTTATTACGACCTGAACGTGCTGTATTACGGCCCGGGCATGGTCAGCGACAAAGAAATTGAAATGGAATGGGCGCGTATTCCCCATTTCTACACGAGCTTCTATGTGTACAAATACGCAACCGGCTTCTCGGCGGCTACCAGCTTTGCGAAGCAAATTATGGATGAAGGCGCTCCGGCCGTTGACCGCTACCTCGGTTTCCTGAAGAGCGGCGGCAGCGACTTCTCGATCAATATTTTGAAAAAAGCGGGCGTCGACATGTCGAGTCCGGAGCCAATCGAACAAGCGATGAGCGTATTCGAAAGCTTGATCGAGCAAATGGAACAGCTTACGAAATAATTGGCCCTGACAGGCAAATTACAAGTAGCATCAAAGCGGCATTCTTTCGCGAATGCCGCTTTTTTTATTGCGTCTCTTGCATTCCATTAAGACGCTGGTAATGGGAGAAACCGCGTGGACCCCTCACAAAGCCAAATCAGCCCCGGCTCCGGTCCGCGCTGCTTGAGCTATAAGATAAGGCAGCAAAAGGGCTGCTGCATTATAGCAGCAGCCCTATAAGCCAGCCGAGCAAGCCGGCGAAGACGGACGACAGGAGGTTCACCCTGTCGTTGTTCAGCCAGGCGAAGCCGCGCGTGCGTTCCGCCGCCTGCCCGCAATGGGCGGCGCGTTCGGTTTCGCTGCCGCATACCCGGCAGCGGTACATCGCTTGGCCGGTCGCGCCGAGCAGCGAATCGGCGAAGCAGCCGGCGAGGCCGGCCGCGGCTGCGGCGGCCAGCGCCGCCAAAGGGCTTGCTCCCGCAGGGGCAAGCAGCGCGGCAACCGCGCCAATGGCGGCGGCGCCGCATAGCGCCGCCAGGCTGCCAAGCGGCGTAACGCCGCCGCTTGTGCCGGACGGAACGCGCCGGCCGGTCGTCACCGACCGCGGCGCGGAGCGGCTGAGGGCGCCGATTTCCGTCGCCCATGTATCCGCATTGACAGAAGCCATTACGCCTATAAAAGCGTACAGCCAGCCGATATGCGGATGGATGGCATGTGCCGCGCAAAGCAGCAGCCCGGCACCGCCGTTTGCCCAAACTTGTCCCGCATCGCGGCGGCCGGTTTTTTCGTAGTTAGTTTCTGCTGCCGCCTTGGCGCGATGCCGTTTTTTCCATTTGGACCACAACGATGAGGTCACAAAAAAAGTAAGGAGCAGTGCAAACCATACCGGCTCGCCCAGCGTTACAAATCCCGTTCCCATCAGAACGGCCGACCACGCTCCGGACGCGGATAAAGAACGGAGCTTATACGCAGCCGCCGCAATAAGGCCGCTGCCGGCCATACCGGCCAGCAGCCGAAGCCACCAATCCTCCATGATGCCCACCATCACCTGCTGCTCCTTTGCATTTAACCGTACATCGCTTCACGCCATTTATCCGGATAATTGGTGCATATTAACAAGTCCGGATCAAGTGAAGCCGCATTGCGGATTGATTTCACATCGTTAGGCGTCCATGCCATCGTTTCAATGTTTCCCTGCTTCAGCCAATCCACTCTTGCTTTATTCAGCTTGGAATGGCTGATCGACAAAAAATCCGCTCCCAAATCTTGCAGCTCCTGAAGCAGGCTGGAGCGCCAAGAATCCACGATAAGCCCTGTCCGGATGGTGCTGGTCAGCTGGCGGAACGTATGCAAGGCCCCTGCATGAAACGATGTCACTACAACCTCTTTTTCCATGCTGTGCGTCTTAATTAAATCCAGCACTTCATTTTCAATTTGCGGATACTTGACGCCTTCGGTTTTCAGCTCGATATTTAAACGGCATTTGCCTTTGACGGCATGGAGCACCTCATCCAGCGTCGGAATCGCCTCGCCCCGGTAAACGGGGGAAAACCAGCTGCCCGCATCAAGTGAAGCAAGCTCTGCGGCCGTCCAGTTTTTAACTTCCCCTTTGCCATTTGTGGTGCGTCTAAGCGAATAATCGTGAATAACGACCGGTACCTGGTCCTTCGATAACTGAACGTCGATTTCAATCCAGCTTACATCCCGATTGCCAAGCGCAAGCCTTATGGCGGCCATCGTATTTTCCGGAGCTCTGCCGGACCATCCCCGATGCGCCACACATGGGTTGCTCATGAAATAGTTCCTCCTTATTTAACCGCAATAACCCCGTCTTTATTGACATGTACGCCATATGAGATCGATTCGATACGCGCCAGCAGCGCTTCAGCCGCCGGCTGCTCCATCGGGGCTGGCTGCGCTTTATTGCCCGACATCGGGTAAAATTGCAGCTGGCAGTCTCCGCCTTTGGTGCATTCCGCCCCCAGCACGCCTGTCTCGCCTGCAGCTCCTTTTGGATACGCGCTAAAAATAAAGTTCCCTAAACTGTATGCGATCCATTTGCCTTTATACATTTCAAACCCTTGCAGCACATGCGGGTGGCTGCCGATAATCAAATCTGCACCTGCATCTATATACTGTTTCGCAAAATCACGCTGATAGGCTTCGGGTTTATCCGACCTTTCGACGCCCCAGTGAACCATAACGACCACCAGATCGGCTTGTTCCTTGGCACTTTTAATCGCAGCGACAGCGCGGGTCGTATCGTACGTTTCCGCTACGCCCGGCTTGTTTTTATCCGCTTTCCACGATACATCGGGAACGACTTTGCTAAGGCCGATATAAGCGATTTTAATGCCGTTTTTTTCAATGATAACCGGCTGGAACGCTTCCATATCATCATGCCCGGCGCCCACATGCTGAATGCCGGCTTCGTCCAGATGCTTCATCGTATCCAGCAAGCCTTCGACGCCTTGATCCAGCGTATGGTTGTTTGCCAGCGTCACGAGATCAAGACCGGAATCTTTTAAGGCCGGCAAGGCGTCAGGCGAGCCTTTAAACACGTACGTTTTATTTTCCGCCGGCGTCCCGTTTTCCGTAACCGGATACTCCAAATTGCCCGCTGTAATATCGGGATCGCTTAAATACAGCTTGGCTTGTTTGTACGGATAATCGTAACCGTTGCTTGCAATCATGTCCGCTACGGAGGCGCCTAGCAAAATATCGCCAACAAAAGCAAGATTCACGCTGCTCCCATCCTGCGGAATCCCCGTATGGTCCGGCGTTCCTTCCGCTTGAGAGCCACCCTGCTGATCTTGGCCTGCCGGCACGCCATCCGGCTCTTCCGCCGCTTGTCCGGGCTGTCCGGCTGCTCCGTCGCCGCCCGTTTCTCCACCCGCCGTTTCCGCAGGAACAGTGTCGGCCGGCGCGCTTGGCGAAGGCTGGCCGGCAGCCGCCTGCCGGCTGTTCTCCGCAAACGGGTTGTCTATGGAGAACCATACGGCCACTAATACAATCAGCGCGCCAAGCATTGTCACATTGACAGCCAGCAGCCGGCGCGTTTTTTTCTTTCTATTTTCTTTATTTCTTCGATGCAGTTCGCTTCGGGACATATTCATTCAGCCAGGCTCCCCTTTTCAATAAAATATCAGATGTACAAAAAAAGCAGAGTCTGATTTATTATAGCAATCTTCCAACCCGAAACGAAAGTTTTATAGAATCATTCCGCCGGAAATACAAACGGCCGCGCAGGCTGAAAACCTGCACGGCCGTTATACATGTTCACTTTCCTTGCAACCTGTTTAAACCGTAAAAGCGGAAGCTGCTTCCTGAATCGACTCCGCCAGCGTCTCCATATAAAGCGGATCGCGATTCAGCATTTGAATGCGTTCCAGCGTCATGCCCAAGCCGGCTGCAACTTGTTTCGCTTCAATATCCAAATCATACAATACTTCCAGGTGGTCGGAGACAAACCCGACCGGCGCTACCAAGACGCCTTTAACCCCTTCTTCGCTCAATGTTTGGAGCGTATCCAAAATATCCGGCCCAAGCCAAGGTTCTTTGGTCCGGCCTGCGCTTTGCCAAGTAAACTGCCAATGTTCCACATTTGCCTGCTCCGCTACCGCCTTTGAAGTTTCAAGCAGCTGCTGTTCGTACGGATCGCCGATTTCGCGGATTTTGGCCGGCAGGCTGTGAGCGCTGAACAATACTTTCACCGGCTCGGCGCCGCCGGAAGCCAAGTCAAGGCGCCGCAGCCCGTCCTGTACCCGCTCTGTGAGCGCCTGCAACAGCTTCGGATGAAGATGGTAAGACTCCACCTCCGCCAAACGGATGCCAAGCTCATCCGCTTTTTCTTTAGCCCGCTTCATATAGCCGCCAATGCTCATCGTCGAGTAATGGGGAGCGAGCACGATAGCAACCGCCTGCTTGATGCCGTCCTTTGCCATTGCTTCGACACCGTCTTCGATGAACGGGCTTGCGTGCCTCAGCCCCTGGTAGCATACATACCGGCCGGGCGCAAGCTGCTCCAGCTTATCCTGCAAGCCGGCTACTTGCCCGTTCGTATTCTCGCGAAGCGGAAAAACGCCGCCAACAATCGCTTCATAACGGCCTTTCAAGTCAGCCAGCAGCTCCGGAGTTGGCGGATGTCCTCTGCGGATATGCGTATAGTACGCTTCCACGTCATCCATGCTTTGCGGCGTCCCGTATGACATAACCAGTACGCCTGTTTTATCGGTTGATTGTGACATGATCGCTGCTCCCCTTCCGGTCTTGTGCGGCAATTGCCTCCGCGGAGTATGAATGGATATATTCCGTCAAATGCTTCAGCTTGTCCAGCGATGCTTCCGGAAACAGGCCATGGCCTAAATTAAACACAAATCCGGGCTGCTGAATACCCTCGTCTATAATTTGCTTGGCGTACTGCTCGATGACCGATTCCGGCGCCGTAAGCACAACCGGGTCCAAATTGCCTTGCACAGCAAATGTACCGCCAAGGCGCCTTCTGCCTTCCGGTATCGAAATCCGCCAGTCGAGGCCGATCATATCGGCTTGCAGCTTGGTCAGCTCCGGCAGCAGTTCACCCGAGCTTACGCCCGGAAAATAAATTTTAGGCTGCGGCAGGTCAGACAGCTCGGCAAAAATCCGTTCAACCGTCGGCAGGACAAATTGGCGGAAATCGCCAGGCGTCAGCGCGCCCACCCAGCTGTCGAACAGCTGGAATGCCTTGCCGCCGGCTGCCATATGGGCACGCAAATAAGCGATAACCATATCGCCCAGCTTGCCCATCAGCTTATGCCATACTTCCGGCTCGCTGTACATAAGAGCTTTCGTCCGCAAATAGTTTTTGGATGGTTTTCCCTCTATTAAATAGCTTGCGATTGTAAACGGAGCGCCGGCGAATGTAATAAGCGGCACATCCAGCTCCCGGTCCAGAATGCGGATGGTCTCGAGTATATGGCCAAGATCGCCTTCTACATCAATAGGCTTCAGCCTTTCAACATCCGCTGCAGAACGCACTGGATTATGTATAACAGGACCGATATTTTGAACAATATCAAAATCTACGCCGATAGAAGCTACCGGATTCATAATATCCGAATATAAAATAGCTGCATCCACGCCAAGCTTGCGCACCGGCATCATTGTAACTTCCGCTGCCAGCTCCGGCTGCCTGCAAATTTCCAGCAAAGAATACTTTTCTTTTATTTTGCGATATTCCGGATCGTATCTTCCCGCCTGACGCATGTACCATACTGGTACACGATCGACGTGTTCCTTCCGGCTTGCCCGGATGAAACGGTCATTGTAGCTCATTGCCGTTCCCCCATTTCTATAATGTGGTCTATACCCCATTATGCCCTTTTTCATTTTTCCTAACAACTGTTGGCCCTTTGCTTCCTATGACAATAGTATGACAATCATTATCTTCAGTACGAGAATAAAAGAAGACGGCCGGAGTTTACCGGGCCGCCGTCTCATGGTCTGGCATCGCGTATGCCGTGACCGTTATGCGAAGGGAATATACTTGCCGGTTCGACAGAAGGTAGCCGGGAAGCTGAAGCTCCGGGTAACCGCTATAGCCCGAAGGCTCCAATCGATCCAATACGATGGAGGTTACGGCAAACAGCCGCTGCTGCTGCTGCAAAGCATCCATAAAGGCGATCAGGCGGTCAAGATGCCCGGCACTGTGAATATCGAAGACAGCCGCTTGGACACCGTCAGGCGCCTTCTGCCCGCCATCGCCTTCCGCGGGCTGCTGCTCGATGCCCCCTATGCTGACTTTCATCTCTCCGGCCAAGCGGCGCATAATGAGCACGATTGAAGAATCGGCGCTTGAGGAAGGCAGCACGCGGGCAAGGCGACTGGCTTCATCCTCTGCAATAACCGGCTTCATATAATGGGCTTCAACGCTGCGAAGATGGTCCGTGCTGGACTGCATTTGCATTTGCGCATTCTGTTTGCCGTCCCGCGCCGGAAGAAACACGAACGCAAATACAATCGCATTCATCAGCAGGCCGCAAATGATAATAACAAGCCATTCGGCAGAAAAAATGTTTTTGTTCAGCTTTGGCGGCCATTGAAGGCGAAGCTCCGTCATCAGCGCTTCTCTCCTTTCATATCAGCCGGCGTAAATTCCGCTGTCAGTATTTTTGCCCCGGAAGCGGAGGAAGAGCCTGCCTCCGCAACTAACGAGTCGAGGCGAACGCGGGCAAATTGCAAATCCGATTCCCATCTTTGCATCGCGGCCAGCGCTTCTTCCTCTGAAGCAAAATAGATTTCCGCCTTAATATCCGAACCTGTCCATTCCATATAACGCAAATAATCAGACGAAGCTAACCGGTCGGTTATCGCTTCCGCATAAGGCAGGATATCCGGCCGCTGTGCTAGCAGCAGCGCTGCCGCGCGGCTCCGCTGCTGCAAGTTTTCCTGCTGCTGGCGGGGCACTCCGCCGGCTTGCAGCCGGTCTGCGTCAGCCTGCTGCCGGTCTGCTGCGGCGAGCAGCTGATCCCGTTTCGATTCATCGCTGATCGCCGCGCCAAGCTGCGCTATAAGCAGCAGCGCAAATAAAAAGGCGGCAATAATGGGCGTACGGAACGCCCTTGCACCGGCAGCCGCTTTGGCGGGGGAAGCAAATTAATGGATTTCATCTATCGCCACCTCTTAACGCCAAACCTAAAGCTGCCGCGTAAGCCGGGACATGAAGCGCTTCGGCCCCTTCCGGCTGAAGCTGCTTCCAGTCGATCAAATGGACCTGCTGGGAGAACCGCTCGGCCATATCATTTACAATTGCCGGAAGCAGCGGGACGCCGCCTGATACATAAATGCGCAAAAAAGGGTCCGTTTCCTTATTAAACGTATAGTAATAAAAATTCATCAGCCGCTCCACCTCCGAAAGCAAATCCCGAATCGCCGCAAACGAAGGAGGGAACGCCGTCTCTCTATCGGTCCAATGGCCCGCGTGCACTGCGCTGCCCGACAAGGGAACATCAATATTGCGGGTCAGCTTCAAAATGCCGTTGTCGATTACGGTAATCTCACTGCTGCTCTCATTGACATGGGCAATCAGATTAACACCGCTTGTGTCAAACGGTCCCCGCTTCAGCAATCGAAGCAGCGAGAAAGCGGCAATCTCGAAGCTTTGCGGAGCAAGCTTCAGTTCCCTCAACAGCGTGGCAAAGGCTTGCAGCACCTGCAGAGGAGCCGCGATGACCAGCACCTCGCACAGCCGGGCATCCGGCTGCTCTTCCGAAGCCGCCCCCGTCCGCGCAGGCAGTTTGACGAAGTCAAAATACGGCTCATCCATGGCGGCCTGCAAATTATCCTTCATCTCAAAATCGATCAGCTTCCGCATTTCCTTCCGCGGCACATCCGGCAGCTGGAGCGTACGGATGACAACCGACTGGCTTGGCACAGCCAGGTGCACCCGGCGCGTGCGAATACGCCTCTCTTCAAGCAGGCTCCGGATCGCGGCCTGAAGCCGAACGCTGTCGATAAGCTTTCCGTCCGCAATTACGCCCGGCGGCAGTCCGGCTTGCGCATAGGCCGTTACTTGGATACGCCCTTTGCGAACCATCTGAACTTCCGACAGCCTGACAGCTTCGTCGGTAATTTCTACCCCAAGCGACCTTGTATTGCTGCTGAACAATTGCAGCTTCGGCTTGTCCATCCGCCGTCCTCCTACTCCGTTATACAAATGATGTTCGGATAATAAATCAGATAACTCTCAAAGGTTGTAAGCCCGCCCACCATAAAACGCTTCATCTGGTTATAGACGGCCTTATCAGCTTGACTGGAAGGATCGTAGGGCACCGCTTTAAAGGCGGCATCTCCATATATCATCCATATGCCGTTCAGCTTCAATTCTTTATTAATGTTATTGTTCATTGTAAAATTGCCATTCACAACCAGATCATGGCCGATTTTGATAGCGTCTATGCCGGAGTCGTTCGTCAGACTGCCGCCGCTTACAAGCGAACCTCCGATATTAATCGCCGTCACCCGGTTGCCGAATGTTAAATCGCCGCCTGTAATTACGTTGTTGGCGACAGACAGCTCCGACACGGTAATTGCAGAGGTTAAGGAGCCATTGACAAGCAGCGACCCTTGCACAACCAGATGGTTAATCGTATTGCTGATCGTTAACTTCCCGCCGACGGTCAAATCGCCGGATTGAACATATATGCCATCATTAATGGAATTGCGGAATAACAGGTTCCCGCCCACAGTCAATGACCGGCCGGTTTTTATAAATTTTGGCGTGCTTTGCACATCCATATTTCCTTTTACGTTCAAACTGCCGCCAACGCCGATCCCGTTGGTTACCGTATTTTTCAGGATAATGTCATGCATCGCATCGAGATCCCCGCCGACCGCAACCCCTTTTACCGTATTTTCAAAAATAATATTCCCGTCCACAATCATATTCCCGTCTACCGTTAAGGTGCCAAATGAATTTTTGATGAGAAGATCCCCGCCCACAAGCATATCGCCATGAACGGTTATATCTCCCTCAGAGCCGCCAGTCCCTAACGTTACATTGCCCTGCACCTTCAGATCGCCGCTTATATTCAGCGTAGTTCCTGCGGCGGAGGTCAAGTTCCCTCCGGCTTCCAGGCTGCCCGGCGTCTGCACCGCCTTCGTTCCATTGCCCAAGCTGACGTTTCCGTCAGCTGAAATCGTCGTGCCGGCTGGCCAAATGCCCGCTGCCGGATTCACTTCCTTGGCAAGGCGGAGCCCCGTTCCCGGCAAGCCGGCCAGTTCGCCCAGCTTTTGGCTTGTTTGGGCTTCCAGCACATCGTTCAAGTAGTAATCAACGTAGCTGCCGAACGCTTGGCGGAACGAATCCTTGTTGTAACTGTGATCAACCGTTATTTTCCCGCTGCCGCAGGCGCAAAACAGGCTGTCGAATTTCATCTTCGACTCCGGATAATAGCTTTGGATGACCGTGGCGTTTGTTGCAATCTCCGGCGGCCCTTGCGGACTTTCCGTCGGCTCCGGCGTCGGGTCCGGGCCGGGGCTTGGCTCCGGCGTCGGGTCCGGGCCGGGGCTTGGCTCCGGCGTCGGCAGATCCGGCTTGACGGCGGCCTTTAAAGGGAAGACAAGCGTGCTTTCCCGCTCCTGATTGGCAGCGCCGGCTTTGGCCCGGAACATGACCGCTTCAGGGTCCGCCTCGGAAGGCATCAGCCAGACGCGTTCAATATGCAGTTCTTCATGCATACGTTCGATTTCCGCCGTAAGCAGCGCAATATTTTCCGCCGTGTTCAGCTGGTTTGCTTTCAAATCGTCATAGACTTGTTCAAAAATTTGCATTGCCGACCGCGCGTTCGTAAAGGCAATTTCCGCATTTCCGTTCGTCTTGGCCTGCAGCAGCCCTATATTCGAATTAGCCAGCAGAGGAACAGCCAGCAAAGACAAAACGACAATAAAACCTAAAACCATGAGCAGCGTACTGCCGTTTTCCGAACGGATCGAATTCCTCATTGCCTTTACTCCTTCGCTGGATTATTCTTTAGTAAAACGATGCGAAAACTTTTATTTATGGAGGCCGCCTGCTATGAACGAAAAAGGGCTGACACTGGTCGAAGTACTGGGATCCGTTGTACTGCTGGGCATCGCCGTACTGGGCATCACCTTATTGCTGCAGCAAGGCGTTTCATCATCCCAAAGCAATGTACAGTCGGAGCAATCCGTTCAAATGGCAAGGACCGTTATGGAAAATGTGCGGTCCAAGCTCGCTTCGCCGGACCGTGAAATCGAACTGTACGGACAGTCCCTTAGCCTGGACAGCCTCCGGAAGCCGTCATCCACGGCCCAAACGCTCTATTACCCCGATGCGGATGACCAGCAATACGAAATTTCGATACGCAGCCTTGCAAGCAGCGAGCTGCAGCACGAAAATATCGTTGTCGGCGACCGGATCTATCCGCTCCAATCGCATTTCCGTTTTATCCAAGTTTCAGCCGCCCGTCTAACCGGCACGAATCCGCCATTTACGCTGGAGGCATCCATCCCTTACACCCTTACCGATACGGAGTGACCGATATGGATAACATGCTGCGCAACAACAAAGGTTTAACGCTTGCTGAAGTAACCGGCACACTTGTCCTTACGGTCATGCTGCTCGGATTTATGCTGTTTTTGGTAATGCAGGCGCATAACGGCGTCCGGGATGTGTCCGGCAGCGAAGCAGCCGTGCAGCAATCCCAGACAATCGTGAACGCCATTGTCGCTTCAGCGCGCCAATACGGATTTAAGCCTTCGGCCGCCCCAAACAGCTTGCAATTTACCGGCAGCGGAGGCGAGTCCGTTACGTACACCTATAATCCCGCAAACCGCAGCGTCACAGCGGATTCCAGACGGCTGGACGGGCAAGGCGTTTTGCAGCAGTCAAGCATTGTTTTTCCCGGGCAGGTCGCCTCGTTCGACTGTAACGTAACCGGCAGCAAAATCGAAATTTCATTGACGATGCTGCGCCCGAACAAGCAAATCTACCAAACTTCCACAACCGTTTATTCGCTGTCCTAATCTTATAGCCCCGCTAAAACGAGATAACCGCTGATCCACGAATCTCCCCACCAATAAGCAAGCAGCGCCCCTAAAGCGATATAAGGGCCAAAAGGAATCGCTCGCCCCGCCTCCTGCCGGCCGAGCATCCGTGCTGTTAGCCCTGCAGCCAGGCCGGATAATGCGGCCAGAAACAAACTGAGCAGCGTCAGCTTGATGCCAAGCACCAGCCCCAGAAACAGGTACAGCTTGATATCTCCTCCGCCCACGGTTTCTTTCCCCGTAATAAGGCCGCCGATCCAGCCGATTCCGAGCAAAAAGCCGCTGCCGGCCAGCGCAGCCATTCCATAGTTGGCAAGCGGCAGCGGATGGGCAAACAACCGCAGCAGCGCTGCTGCTATTATCCCGGCCGCCACAACCCGGTTCGGGATGGTCATGGCGCTTAGATCCGTCTGCACAATGATCAGCAGCACGGATATAAGCAGCAGCGCCGCAAACAGCTCTGCATGGCTGCCGTTTATCGCAGCCGCGAGAGCGTACAGCAGCGCGCAGCCCGCTTCGGCCAGCGGGTAGCGCCAAGGGAGCCGCCGGCCGCATGTCCGGCAGCGGCAGCCGTTTGCCGCAGCCGGCAGCAGCGGCAGCCAGCGGAGCGTTCCGCCCCCGCTGCGATGCCCGTCCGGGCAGTAGACCGGCGGGTAAGCGGCTGTGAGGCGCGGGTCCCAGCGCAGCGCGACCGCGTTTAAAGCGCCGCCTGCAAGCAAGCCGGCGGCTGCAAACAGCGTGATGGCTGCAGCAGGCATGGGCGTTCACGTCCTTTAAGGAATGTAGGCAAGGCAACCTTGCGGTTGCCTTGATGGATGGTTATGGGCGTGCTTTATTATTCTGGGGGGTTGCTGGCTGAATCGGAATTTTCAGTAATTTTCCAGTTCACGCCGTCTTTTGCTGCTGTAACCGATTTGATCGTTTTCGTTTTTAAAACCGGTGTGCTATTCAAATATCCCTGTTTCACCAATGTATCAATATCAACGGTTGTAGTTGTGCTCGCATCAGTATCAATCACATACCTCAAAGCCGCTTCCTCGATCATACTAATACTCGCCGCGTCCGCTTTCTCTTTGGACTTGCTGATCGTTCCTGAAATAGCCGGCACGGCAATGGCCGCAATAATACCGACAATAACAAGCACGCCCAGCAGCTCGATCAGCGTTAAGCCTTTTTCATTTTTTTGGAATGATTTCCATATCCGCATCTTCATACGCCTCCCATGAAATAGTTGATCCCATCTATGTAACTTCCTTTGAAACCTATAATTACAACATGTTTTGCATCATTTTAAACGACGGCATCATAACCGCCAGCACGATGATGCCTACAACCGCCGTCAGGATGACGATCATCAGCGGCTCCAGCAGCGATTTCATCCGTTCAGCCATTTGATCGACGTCCGCTTCGTAAAAATCAGCCACCTTGTCCAGCATCTCATCTACAGAGCCGGAACGTTCACCTACGGCAAGCATTTGCGTCACCATCGGCGGGAACAGCTTGGACCGCTTCAGCGATTCCGACATCGCCCCCCGCTCAGCACGCTTTCGCGCATGTCGGCAATGACGTTCCCGATGGCGGCATTGCCAACCACATTGGATACAATCGCGACCGCCTGCATAAGCGGTACGGCTGCTGCCGTAAGAGAACTGAATGTCCGCGTAAAACGCGCCAGCGCTTGCTTGTGCCACAGCTTGCCGAATACCGGAACAGAAAGCTTCAGCCGATCGACACGGAGCCGTCCCGCTTCATGGCGGATCACCATTTTCAAGCCCAGCCACGGCGCGGCCAGAAGCAAAATAACGGTATACCAATACTGCTGCATGAAATCGCTGGCCGCCATAACGATCCGGGTCGGAAGCGGCAGTTCGATGCCCATCCCGGCAAAACTTGCCGCATATTGCGGAATGACAAACAGCATCAGAAAAATGACCACGATTACCATAAGCACAAGCATAATAACCGGATAAACCATCGCAGATTTCACTTTCTCAACCGTATTCCGTTCCTTCTCGTAAAAAACAGCCAGCCGGTTCAGCATCGTATCCAGATTGCCCGCAGCTTCTCCGGCATGAACCATATGGACAAACACCGTTGAAAAAATGGCGGGATGTTTCGCCGCCGCTTCCGACAGCTGCGAGCCGCTGCGCAGCTCTTCGGCAACTTCCAGAAGCACCTTTTTAAACGCTTTGCTTGACGTCTGCTCGCTTAAAATAACAATCGCTTCAAGCAGGCTGACGCCCGCCCGGTACATTGTTGCCAGCTGCCGGCAAAACACGGCAAACGTCTCTGTCTTGACGCGTTTCCCGCCAAACGTCAATTCCCTGTACAGCAGACTTTCATTCGTATCGGTTATGGCGGTAATCCATAATCCTTCGCCCTGCAGCATTTCTTTGGCCCTTTGCAAAGAGGTCGCTTCCAGCGTCCCGCTTGCGCGGCGGCCGGCTGCTGTGACAGCTTTATAACGAAACTTGGGCATCGTTGCCCTTCCCCCTTACAGCTGCTGCAGATCGGGGAAACCAAACATCGCTTCCTTAGCCGCCTGTTTGGATATGCGCCCTTCGCGCACAAGCTCGTTCAAATGATAGCTCATCGTCTGCATCCCTTGCGCCCGGCTCGTCTGCATGACCGATCGCAGCTGATAAATTTTTTCACTGCGGATCAAATTGGCTACTGCCGGCGTATTCACCAGCACCTCGAAGGCAGCGGTGCGGCCATTGCCATCCAGGCAAGGAATAAGCCGCTGCGAAATGACGCCCAAGAGCACGGCCGAAAGCTGCACACGAATTTGCGCCTGCATGCCCGGCGGAAATACGTCTACGATCCGGTCAATCGTCTGCGGCGCATCGGCGGTATGCAGCGTAGCCAGCACCAGATGCCCGGTCTCGGCGGCGCTTATCGCCGTACCGATCGTTTCCAGATCGCGCATCTCGCCGAGCAGCACCACATCCGGGTCTTGCCGGAGCGCTGAACGCAAACCGCTGGCAAACGACATCGTATCCAGCCCGATTTCCCGCTGATTCACCATCGAAAGGCGATGATCGTAAATAAATTCGATTGGATCTTCCAGCGTAATAATGTGCGCGCTCCTTGTATCGTTCATATGATTGATCATTGAAGCGAGCGTTGTCGATTTCCCGCTGCCTGTCGGCCCCGTCACCAGCACAAGCCCTTGCGGCTTGCCGGTAAAATCATAGGCGATTCCCGGCAGCATCAGTTCCTGCATCGTCGGGATGCGGCTCGGCACAATCCGTATCGCCAGTCCTACGCTTCCCCTTTGCTTGTACGCGTTCACGCGAAACCGGGCTACTCCTGCAATGCCGTAGGAGAAATCAATATCGCCTTCGGATATAAAACGCTCATGCTGCACGTCCGTCATCAGCTGCCGCGCAAGCCCGCTTGTATCAGCCGGCTTCAGCACTTCGCCGCCATATGGCCTCAGCTCTCCGTTCCAGCGAAACACAACAGGCGAATTGACCGTCAAATGCACGTCGGAGGCTCCTGCTTCGTAAGCCGCCCGCATCAGCTCCTCTGCAACAAGCATGATCCTTGCCTCCTTCCTATTCCTTGCCAAGGACGCGGTATACTTCCGCCAGCGTCGTCTGGCCTTCAGCCGCTTTGCGCAGCCCGTCCGCCATAAGCGGAATCATGCCCTGCTTAAGCGCATGGGCGAAATAATCATGGTCCGAACGTTTCGCCAACACCATTGCGCGCATCGCATCATCTACCTCCAGCACCTCATGGATAGCGATTCGCCCTTTATAGCCTGTCCGCCCGCAATCTCCGCAGCCCGCGCCATGAAACAGGCGGTTTGTATAGAGACCGTGGTCCGATAACCGCTTTATTTCTGCCGGCAAAGGCTCGTACTCCGTTTTGCAGTGCGGGCATATTTTCCGAACCAGCCGCTGCGCCACTACACACCGGACCGACGAGGAAATAAGGAACGGTTCCACCCCCATATCCGCCAGCCGCGTAACCGCTCCCGCCGCGCTATTGGTGTGCAGCGTACTGAGCACAAGATGGCCGGTTATAGCCGCCCGCACCGCAATCTCCGCCGTTTCCGCATCGCGGATTTCTCCGATCATAATAACATTTGGATCCTGCCGCAAAATGGCGCGCAGCCCGCGGGAAAAGGTCATGCCCGCCGCATGGTGAACCTGCACCTGGTTAACGCCGTCCAGCTGGTATTCGACCGGATCTTCGACTGTAATAATGTTGACATCGTCCCGGTTCAAATGCGACAGCGCCGAATACAGCGTCGTTGACTTGCCGCTTCCGGTTGGCCCGGTAATGAGCACTACACCGCTCGAAGCTTCAATCTGCTGCAGAAACCGGCGCTCATTGGGTTCGGAGAAACCTAGCGATGACACGCTGGACAAGCCGTGCCCGAGATCCAGGATGCGGATCACGATTTTTTCGCCGTGAAGGGTAGGAAGCGTAGCAATGCGGACGTCGATTTTGCGAAAGTCCACTTCGAGTTCGACGCGCCCGTCTTGGGGCACCCGGCGTTCGGCAACGTTCAAATTAGCCATAATTTTAATGCGGGCAGTAATGACATTATGCATGTTGGGGGAAGAAGCCGTTCCGTCCGCATGACGCCGTCAACACGGTAGCGGACACGGTAGCTGCCCTCCTGCGGGTCAAGATGAATGTCGCTGGCCCCAAGCAGGACGGCTTGTTCAATAATTTGATTGACGCTTTTGACAACTGGGGAATGTTCGTCATGAACGGACGGATCGTCGTTCATATCGTTAAGCTGCAAATGCTGGCTGATCTGATCAATGGTTTCCTGCATGCCGTAATACCGGTTGATCGACCGGTTCAGCTCGTCTCTTGAAGCGATAACCGGTTCAACCCGAAAGCCGGTGGCGAGACGAATCTCATCAATGGCGAAGTAATCGAGCGGATCGGCCATCGCCAGCACCAGCTTGCCGTTTTCGACCCGCAAAGGCATAACGCAATGCTGCTCGGCCAGCCGCTGCGGCAATAGCGAGGTCATTTTGGAGTCGATTTTTTGCCTGTGAAGCTGAACATGAGGGATGCCAAGCTGAAATTCCAGCGCTTCGATAAACTGCTGCTGCGTAATGTAGCCGTTGCTGACAAGCACGTCGCCCAGCCTGGATTTCGACTCCCGCTGCTGCATTAAAGCAAGTTCCAGCTGCCCCGCTGTAATTAAACCGGAGTCCACAAGCAAGTCGCCGATCCGTTTGCGCGATACCGTCATCTCATCACCTTTGCCAATTCATTATGAAAACCGACAAATTACCGCAAATTCCTTCCAATATGTACTAATTTATAACAGTTAACCGGCTTGTTCGTCAATGACTTTTTTCCTAATTTAATATTAAATTTTAGTTCCATAGCCCTATAATTGTGCTATACAACCAAATGAGCCGTTTACAAAGCTAATAGAAGAAAATGGAGCGTCTGGCGGTTGCCATGCTTAACCGTGCTCCAAATCACTGGCCCATCCGCCGGTGCATGGGCATAAATAGCCTATGGTATACTAGTTTCTATGGAACAGTGGAAAAAAAATCTGATTGTATTATGGTTCGGACAGTTTCTTATTAACGCAGGGATGACGATGATTATCCCGTTTATGTCGCTTTACTTGCAGTTTGATTTGGGTCTTAGCGACAAACACGAAATCGGCGTGTGGGCAGGCATTATTTTCGCCGGCAACTTTGTGACTTCATTTATTTTCCAGCCGATATGGGGCAAATACGCCGATAAGTACGGCCGCAAGGTGATGCTGCTGCGCTCCGGCTTTGGCATGGCCATCGTCATGACCTTGATGGGCTTCGCTACGACGCCATGGCATCTGCTGCTGCTCCGTTTGCTGAACGGCACCATCTCCGGCTTTAATCCCGGAGCCGTATCGCTGATGTCTGCGACAACGCCCAAAAGCAAAGTTGGCTTTGCGATGGGCACGCTGCAGTCCGGTGGGATTGCCGGCACAATACTCGGGCCGCTCATCGGCGGCTTGCTTGCGGACTCCATCGGCTACCGCCCGATTTTTTATTTGACCGGCGCGTTAATGTTCGCCGCCTCCATGCTTGCTTTTTTTGTCGTGAAAGACCCGTTCGACCGGTCCAAAGCTGCGTCGAAGCACACGATTTCCGTCAGGGAGGGATTAAAAAAACTGATCAAGGTGCCCGGTATATCTTCGCTGTACACGGTTACCTTCCTTATTCAATTCGCCATGATGAGCCCGATGACGCTGATCCCGCTTTTTGTGCAGGAGCTGCACGGCAACGGTCCCAATCTGGCGTTCTGGGCCGGCCTCGTCAGTTCGGTTACCGGCTTATCCAACATGATTGCTTCACCGCTGCTCGGGAAAATAAGCGATAAAATAGGCTCCGTAAAAGTGCTCAGCGTATCGCTGATCGGTGCAGCGCTCTGTTTTATTCCGCAGGCGTTGTCCCACCATGTGTGGTCGCTGCTTGCCTCCCGTTTCGCACTCGGCATCTTTCTTGGCGGGCTGAACCCTTCCGTTAACTCGCTTATCCGCAAATATACGCCGGACGGGATGGAAAGCCGCTCGTACGGCTTTAACAGCAGCATGCTTGCGCTTGGCAATATGGCCGGGCCGATTGTCGGCGGCGCATTATCGGGAAGCATCGGCATTCAAGGGCTGTTTGTGCTTTCATCCGTCTTATTGTTCGCGAACATGTTCTGGGTTTGGCAGAAGCTGATCCGCAACGTGCCGGTGCAGCAAAAAAATGTATGATTCCGCACGCACAAAAAAACGTGATTCCATCCGTTACGGGGAATCACGTTTTTTTGTAAATCGGACTGCATCATGCAGCCGACTTTATTTTACAATTGCAACGGCCAGGCCGTCATAACCCGGCAGAACGGTGCTTAAGAGACGCTCGTCCGCTGCAATCCGCTCGTTGAACAGGCGGACGGCTTGCACCGCCGGGCCTTGCTTCGCTTCGTTCGTAGTTCTTCCCCGCAGCAAGATATTATCCGCAACAATAACCGCCCCCGGATTCGCCAGCTCCAGCGCGTAATCCAAATAAACCGGATACCCTTCTTTGTCCGCATCAATAAAAAAGAAATCAAACCGTCTGCCTTCGGCCTTAAGCTGCTGCAAGCTTTCCTTGGCATCTCCCACCATGTAGGCAACTTGTCCGCCGTATCCCGCCTCCGCCATATGCTTGCCGGCAATTTCTGCATTGCGCTCCAGCAGCTCAAGCGACGTAATATGGCCGTCTTCGCCAATGCCGCGCGCCAGGCAAATGCCGCTATAGCCGCCCAGCGCCCCAATCTCCAGCGCCGCCTTGGCGCCTGACATCTTCGCCAGCATCGTAAGCAGCCTGCCGTACCCTGCCGCAACGGATACATCCTGCATGCCGGCTTCCTGGATTCCTAGATGGACCGCTTCCAGCGAAGCGTCTTCCTTATATAACGATTCTACATATTGTTCGTCAGTCATCATCATCAATCTCTCCAAATTTACAATTTGTAAATACTTGTTGCTTTGTCCTATACTTGATTGTATGATTTTGTCCGACACGTGACAACTACGCCTCTATACACAGGCATCCGGCTAACGGATAAAACGGCCGCATACAGCCCGAATAGCCGGCTGTTTACGGCATTCGAAAGCGTTTAACTACGAAGGAGATGTATGAATGAATAAGCTTCAACTTATAGCTACCGCCCCGATGGGGCTCGAAGCGATCGTATCGCGCGAGCTGAAGGAGCTTGGCTATCATGACCAGCAGGTCGAGAACGGCCGGGTCATATTTGCCGGCGAGCCGCTGGATATATGCCGCGCCAACCTGTGGCTCCGCTCGTCGGACCGGGTGCTCGTCAAAATGGCGGAGTTCCCGGCTACCACATTTGAAGAGCTGTTTGAAGGAACGAAAGCGATTAACTGGCCCGACTGGATTCCGGGCGACGGCGAATTTCCGGTCGAAGGACGCTCGCACAAATCGCAGCTGTCCAGCGTACCGGCCTGCCAAAGCATTGTCAAAAAGGCAGTCGTCGAAAAAATGAAGGAGCGCTACAAAACGGACTGGTTCCCGGAGGATGGAGCGCGCTTTGTCATCGAGGTATGGCTGCTGAACGACGTGGCGATGATTACGCTTGATACGACGGGCGCAGGCTTGCACAAAAGAGGCTACCGCCAGCAAATTACGGAAGCGCCGATTAAAGAAACGATGGCGGCCGCGCTGCTCGACATCAGCCGCTGGCGCCCGGACCGCCCGCTGTATGATCCGTTCTGCGGTTCCGGCACCATTCTGATTGAAGCGGCGATGAAAGGCTGGAACATTGCGCCGGGCATCCGCCGGTCGTTTAACAGCGAAGGCTGGCCGCTCGTGCCGGAGGAGCTGTGGGAGCAAGCGAGAGAAGAGGCGTACGACGCGGTTCAGGACGATTTGCCGCTGGAAATCGCCGGCTCGGATATCGATCCGCAGGCGATTGAAGTGGCGGAAGCGGCTGTCCGCCGTGCCGGCTTCGGCAAGGACATCAAGCTGCAGGTGCTGCCGGTTTCGAAAGCGATGCCTTCGGGGGATTACGGCTGCATCGTCACGAACCCGCCTTACGGTGAGCGGCTTGGCGATGTCGAACAAGCCGATATTGCAATCCGCCAGCTCGGCGCTGTAGCGAAGTCGCTGCCAACCTGGTCGTATTTTGCGATCAGCCCGGCCAAAACGTTTGAGCATCATTTTGGGCGTAAAGCCGACAAAAAAAGAAAGCTGTTCAACGGGCGAATTGAGTGTCAATACTATCAATTTTTTGGTCCGCTCCCTCCTAGACGCTAATCATCACGAACAAAGCGGATATGCGAAAGGATGAGAGCTGAAATGCCGGCAAGCAATTGGTTTCGGCAAACCTGCCGTTTTATGCTGCAAAGCTTTCAAAGGCTCAAAGGAGCGGACTTTCTGCTTTTTTTGGCCGTCATGCTGCTTAAGCTGTATTTCTTCGACCGCCTCATTCACGTTCAGTACATGGACATGAACCAGACGGACGCGCTTGTGGCGCTTGGCACCCTTGCGTTAATCGGATTTTGGACATTATGGCTGCCCGTTCGCGGCCGCCTCATCGCTCTGATCATTATCGATTTTATATTAACGTTTGTGGTTTACGCCGATTTGATTTATTACCGCTATTTCCAGGACTTTATTTCCGTGCCGGTGTTGTTTCAGGCCGGTCAAGTGGAGTCGCTGGGCGGCAGCATCACGACTTTGCTGAATATTAAAGACGCCAAGCTGCTTGCGGATTTGCCTTTCGTATTCCTATTCCTGCTGTATTTGCTGTTCAGGGGCAAACGCGATTTGCCTGCCCGCCGCCGGTTCGGCTGGAAAACAGCGGCTTACCGCGCAAGCATCAGCATAGTTGTTTTTGCGGCGGGCTACGGTTTTGTTTTCGGAACAATCAAGGACGCCAGAAGCACTTGGGCGCAAGGGCTGTTCGAGCAAAGCTACTGGAACGTCTCGCTGTACAACTTGACCGGCGTGCTTGGTTTCCACGGCTACGATATTTACCGTTACGCCAAGCAAAACTGGCTGGACGGCGGCAGCGTATCCGCCACACAAGCGGCTGCAACCCTCGACTATATGCAGTCGCGCGGAGAAGCCCGCAAGGAGCTGGAGCAGGACAAGCTGTTTGGCGCCTATAAAGGAAGCAACGCCATTGTGGTGCAAGCTGAAGCGTTCCAGAACTTTGTCGTTGGACAATCCATCGGCGGCCAGGAGGTTACGCCGAATATAAACAAGCTGATCGGGGAAAGCGCCTATTTCAGCCAGTTTTACCACCAGACCGCGCAAGGACGGACATCTGACGCCGATTTTGCAGCCAACTGCTCGATGCAGCCGGTAACGAACGGCTCTGTTTTTATTATGTATGCGCAGCATCAGTTCGACTGTACGCCTTCGATTCTGAAGGATAACGGCTACTACACTGCGGCATTTCATGCGTATGACGGCGGCTTCTGGAACCGGAACAATATGTATGCCAACATGGGATACGACCAGTTTAACAGTCGCAAAAGCTTCATCGAAGATGAACATGTCGGCTGGACGGTCGGAGACAAGTCTTTTTTCACCCAGTCGGTAGATCTGATGGCGAAAGAGCAGCAGCCTTTTTACTCGTTCCTCATTACGTTGTCCAGCCATCATCCGTTTACGCTTCCGGACAGCGTGAAAGAGCTGAATACAGGCGAGCTTGACGGCACGCTGATGGGCGATTATTTGCAGGCGGTCCATTATGTCGACGCCGCATTGGGCGTGCTGGTCGAACAGATGAAGGCAAAAGGGCTGTGGGACAACACAATTCTTGTTTTTTACGGCGATCACGACAATTCCATCAAAGAGTGGGATACATTCGAGAAGTTTCTGGGCAAAAAATTAAACAAGCTGGACCGCGAAATGATTTTGAAGCAGGTTCCGCTGCTTGTCCACTTGCCGGACGGCGCGCAAGCCGGTGTCCATCCAGCTGTCGGCGGACAGCTGGACATCGCTCCAACCATTATGCATTTGCTCGGTATTTCAACCGCGGATCAAATGATGCTCGGCACGCCGCTGCTGACGGAAAAGCCGGCAGAGCATAAAGTCATCGTATTAAGGAACGGCTCCTACACAGACGGGCATGTGTATTATATGCCTTCCACGGACGGGCTGGGTACGGGCAGCCAATGCCTTAGCATCGACACTGGCGGCGTAGCCGTAGATTTAGACGAGTGCAGACCGATGACGCAGCAAGTCCATGACGAGTTGTCCCATTCGGACTTGATCGTGACGAATGATCTCATTCCGGAGCTGCATGAGCTTGCCGCTACCAAGGCGAAGGCGGCAAGCGAAGCAGCAGACGCAAGCGCCGGGAAGCAGTAGATGCTCTAATACTTAAGTTTGTCTGTCACAACCAAAAGACCGCCATAGCTGGCGGTCTTTTTATCTTAATTCCCGCTTGATTTATTTCTCCCGTACAAAAAACACGGCCCTCGCCCTCCTTTCGTGGACTTAGGCCGTCTTCTGTTTGTCTTGATTCGTTTTTCGTTCATACTCCCTATGCTTTTTTATGTGCCGCCAGCCAGTTCAAAATATCGTCCAGCGTCTTCACCGGCACGATATTCAGGTCGGGCGCTCCTTGATACGCTTCATCCGCTTCGTCGGCCGGGACAAAAAAGACGTCCGCATTCGTACGGCTGACCGTGTAAGCCTTTTGCCGTACGCCGCCTACAGGGCCAACCGAACCGTCCGCTTCGATCGTACCTGTACCCGCTACATTTATGCCATGGGTGACACCGCCCGGCGTCAGCTGGTCCAGTATGGCCAGCGTCAGCATAGCTCCATGCGAAGGGCCGCCGATATGGGCAATATAGTGCCGGTACGAAACGCCCAGCGGGATGTCCATTACCAGATCATTTTGGACAGAAATGCCGAATACGGCGCGATTATCGCCGTCCTCCGACGATTTGGTCGGCACCTTGACTGTCAGCGTTTTGCCTTCACGGTTCAAGGTCACGTTCACCTCTGTTCCGGCTTTCACTTGCTTCATATAAGCGGTCATCGCATTCAAATCGTCAATACCATGGCCGTCAAGCTGCCGGATCACGTCCCCGGCCCGCAGCAGCTTGTCCGCCGGACTGCCTGCCACAATCGCCGCCACCTTGACCCCCTGCACAGTAATGCCTTTGCCGACGCCGGCCCGCTGCATAGCAATCGCTCCGGCCACGCTGTTGGCATCATTTTTCATCTCCAGCACTTCCGTATATTGTTCTGCAAGCGGAGGTTCGTCAGGACCTACCTGATCAAGCTCGTAATCCGGGAATACCGCCTTGTACAGCCAGTCCGCCGGAAAAGCCGGCCTTTCGAATACCAATACGCCGTTAATGCTGCCGCCGGAAGAACCGCCCTCCACATGCGCATAACGGTTCATCGGCATCGTCAGTCCCGGATAAGTAACGCGGTAGGAGGTTGGCCAGCCAAACAGCACGAGCAGCGCAAGGATGATAAGCAGCGTTGCCGTAGAGCGCAACGGCCATCTCCGCCGGCCTGATCCCGCTGAAGCCCGCGCCGAAATTTCCATCGCAAACAAATCCACCAGCGTCCAAAGCCAAGCGCACACAAGCAGGCTTACTGCAATCAGCAGATGCCGCTGCAGTGCAAAAAAACCGATAAGCGAGCCGCCGGACAACACCGCCGATACAATCCCGATTATACGGTTCCGAAGCCCGGAGGCGGCAGCTGCGCTGCAGACAGCTCCTATCAGCCATAACAAAGGGATCAAGCAGATCCCATAATAAAGCGGATTGATAAGATCAATCCATTCCGCTCCGCCAGGCAGCCGGATGGGATCCGCAATCCAGATCAGCTCGCCTGCGAGTATGCCTATGAATACTCCAATTGTGCCTGCCAAATAAAATAAACGGCTGCGCTGCACGGTCAACATGATCCCTCTTTTCACCTTTTGCAAAAAAAGAACCCGGCCATCTGGTCTGCGGCGAGTTCTTTCATTTGCTTTCGTTATTTCACGTAGGGCTTGATTTTTTCGACTGCTTCGTCTTCGTTTGCTGCTTTTATATAACGGCCATTAATATAAATAAAGGCGTATTTTTTGCACGGGCCGCAATACGATTTGCAGCCGACCTTTATTTCGGCATCCGGCGAAAGCTTTTGCAGCTTCGGAAGCAATGTCTTCAGCTTCACGCTTTGGCATTGGTCGCAAACGCGAATGTCATTAACCGCCATTAGTGATTATGTGTCCCAAAGGATGGATTTGTAATTTCAAAGCCCTCTTGCGGTACATAGAAATAATCGATGCGGATGCCGTCGAGAAAAGCGTTTCCTTCCTCCAAAATGACATCGATATCCTTGTCTGTCGATACAACCGCGTCCTTCTCGCCCGGTACGTCAATCGCCATGCCGTAATGGGCATGGTCGCCGTGCGCATGCGTTACGTATACGCGTACTTTTTTTCCTTCGTTTTCAGGCTTGTCCAATTCAAGCTTTAATATTTTGGCGGCGTTGCGCGAAATTTTGCATTTCATAACGTTCCCCAGCTCCTTCAGCTATGTTTATGGCATACTCAAAAAGAATGCCAGTATTATTTGATTTTATTATTATACTTCTTCTCCATCCGCCCGGCAAACCATTCTGCAGCAATCATCGTTACCGCAATATCGTCAAACGGCATAAGCGGAAGCGCATCGGGAAGAACCCAATACAGCAGCACCGGAATCGTGAAAAGAAGTTTGTCCGCCAAAGCGACATCCTTAGATCCCAGCAGCCGGAAAACGCGGACGAACGTATCCTTCCAATGCCGGAGTGAAAGCAGCTTTCGCATTCGCTCAAGTCCCCTCCCGCTTCAAAATCGGTCGCTGTTAGCATAGCCGAAAGAGGTTATTCTAACACGCCAAGAGGGAAGGCGGCAAAGCCCTCCCGCTGATCACCGGCGCCATTGCATCGCTTCGAGCAGAAGCGGCTTCACTTCGGCATAAATAGCCGGAACATCCGAGTAAGGCAGCGGATTAACGCCTTCGCCGGCTTCAACCGTAAAACCCGGGCGGCGGAAACGTTTGATGAACCAGTCCTTGTACCCTGCATCGCTGTCCGTCAGCTTTACAGGCTTATAGCCGCTGGCCTGGCCAAGCCGCGCTGCAAGCTCCTCCGCATCGGCCGGCTCATATTCTTTGTAGTTCCAATAAATTTCCTTGCCTTGTGTATG
Organism: Paenibacillus protaetiae; assembly: GCF_004135365.1. Lineage (NCBI taxonomy): Bacteria > Bacillati > Bacillota > Bacilli > Caryophanales > Paenibacillaceae > Paenibacillus > Paenibacillus protaetiae. The sequence goes on from NZ_CP035492.1 coordinate 1,858,625, forward strand.
AAGCGCGATCACCGTATCAAACGGAATGGACATGGTGAAGCTGGCCATCGCTTGCGCTTCAGGCTCGCTGAGCGGGCAAATCCCGGCATAATCCCGCGGTCCCGGGCCTGCGACTCCGCGCCGCAGCCTTTCTTCCTCCCACCCCGCAGGGAACTGGTCGTTTAAATCTACGCCGCGGATATTCGCCTTCCACTGGTCAAACCGCCCGCTGCCTCCATTCCACTCGAGCAGCTGCCGATCCAACGGCAGGATGCCTGTTGTCCCAAACAACGACAAATCGACTCCGTCCGGGTTAACCATCGGCACCGCCCATAACGTTGTTTCCTTGTATAAGCGGGCGGCTCCGGCTTCCCCAGCAGCATAAGAGCCGGCCAAATCGTCCAGAAAGCGCATCAGCAGCGCTGATGTAATCCATTCATTGGCGTGAAAAGAACCGTTCATGTGGATAGGCCTGCCGCCTTCGCCCAGACGGAGCGCAATAAGCGGCTTGCCCAGCACGCTGCAGCCGACCGCATACGCTCTGACGAACGGATATTTGCGGAGCAGCAGGTCACAGTCCGCCCGAAACAAGCTGAAATGATACCCCGGAACGCGGGAATAGCCATACATAGGATACGCCTCCTTGTTCGCGTGTTAACAACCCGAAAGCGCGGATGCTCTCTACATGCTATGAACCGGGCGGCGGGCAAAGACCCGTAAAAAAACCAATTGGCACCGCCCATAGCCGTAACGGCCGGAGCGGTGCCAATGGGGTTATCCGATTTGCTTGACCTGCCATACAACCGGAGTTAATTGAATTTGTTCCCCAAGCCATTGCTGGGCAATCATTTTGAACAGGCCGGCATCCCCGCTGCAAAAAAACTGGTGAACCGGCATTAATTCCGACCGCGCCTGCTTGCCTTGATCATGGAGAATCGTGCTGATGTCACGAGCGGTTTCATCCGCCGAGCTGATTAAATTCACTTTGTCCCCCATCACTTCCGCAATCGTTTCTGTTAGAAAAGGATAATGCGTACAGCCTAAAATAAGGCAATCCATCGGATAATTGCGCAAATGGCCAATCGAAGACAACACGGTTCTGTACGTCTCCTCTGAACGGAAATTGCCTTGCTCTACAAGGGGGACAAACTCCGGACAAGCTTCACTGATCACTTTCACATGAGGTGTTATTTCCTTTAACGCCATATCGTAGGCGCCGCTGTTGATCGTGCCTTGCGTACCAATCACGCCGATACAACCGGATTGCGTACGCTTGACCGCCGCTCTCGCCCCGGGATTAATGACGCCGATAACCGGAACGTCCACCCGGGAGCGGATATCTTCCAGCGCTACCGCTGTCGCCGTATTGCAAGCAATAACAATCATTTTGGGCTGGAATTGAAGCAGATAATCCACGATTTCTCTCGTAAAACGGACAACTTCCCAGGAAGGCCTGGGACCGTAAGGCGTGCGGGCCGTATCCCCGAAATAAACAACCTTCTCACGCGGCAGTTGGCGCATAATTTCTTTGACGACAGTCAACCCGCCTACTCCGGAATCCAATACTGCAATTGGCTGCTGCACAAGCACACCGCTTTCTTTGCGCAAAGTTGTCGAGCTTTCTGAGAAGCTGGTGAAACTTTAGTAGCATATGTATTTTGCAGCTAAAAGGTACCTTCGCTTGCCGCAGGCATCCCCAACGCCGCAAACGAAAAACCTCCGGTACAACAGCCTCTGCGCCGCTTGTAGGGGAGGTTTTTCAATTGGCGTTTCACCGCCGTTATGAGCGGGCCGGATCGCTGTCCGTTTCGTCCTTGCCTTCTCCGAATAGCTCCAGATCAGAAAATGCAAGCTCCAGTTCTTCCTGGCGGGAATGGTGGCTGCTGACAGCAGCAAGCTCCTCTTCGGTGCCGGCGCCGCGCCACGATTTCACCGTACTGGCCACTTTGCTTCCCATTTGTTTTGCTTTTTCCGCCATATCGGATGCCGTTTCGCCTACTTGGCTGGCAACTTTCACCGTAACATCCCCAACCTTATGTGCCCCAACCGAAATATCATGCCGCATTTCTTTTCCCGTTTTTGGAGTAAGCAGCAAAGCTGCGATAGAGCCTGCAACCCCTCCTGCCAATGCGCCTAACCAAAATCCTTTTCCTTGCTTGCGAGTAGACATATTATTCGCTCCTTTCGACCTTATGGTGCCCTTCATCTGTGCGCTGCCATTCGGAGCCGGCGTTCTTTTCGGCGGTTTTTCGGCGGGACTGCCACAGCTGCCACGCTGCCATGCCAATTTCCATCCATTCAAAAGCTTCGCCGATTTGTTTTTTTTCCGCCGCCCGCTCCACATGCTGCGCCGCTTGATGCGACAATACGGAGGAAACGCGATGGACGGCTCTGGTCGACTGCTCAATCGCCCCGCCGATTTGATCCGCTGCTTCAAACAGGCGGCTCGCCGATTGCAGCTGCCGGTTCGCGGACTTCAGCGCTTGCTCGGCAGGCGGCACCAGCCTGGCATACTGCTGTGCCAGCTGCTGCACTTCCTGTTTCGCTTCTCCTGCCAAAACCAGCATCGCCTGCATTTTTACAGCAAGCATCCGCAGTGCAATCAGCAGACCTGCGGCAAGCCCTACAAAAGCTGCAGCCGCAATCACTGCACTCCATTCCATCACCGTCATAGGCGTCTCCTCCTTCATATGTGGCGTCAAACTAGACGAATGCCCATTTCGTATTGCCATTATAAGCAGGTTAGGCTTATCCTGACACAACGTTCAAAAATAAAAAAACAGAAAGGCAAAAGCGCATGGAGGAGGAGTCCCTGTCTCATGGTCAGGAATCCTTCCTTTTCGCTTTTGCCCTTCTGTATCACTCATCAAGCTCCGGTAAATTACAGCTCGTCCTTCAAATACTGTTCAACGGCGTCTTTAAAAGCATGCAGTACAGCTCCAAGCTGCCCTGTTAACGGATGAAGCTGTGTACGGTCTAGCTCAAAATAATCCTGCACAAGCGGCTTGCGCAGCTTAACCAGCTCCGTAAGCGTCTCGGACAGGTGCTCCGGGAACGCTCCAGCTTCCCCGATAATATCAATGATGTCCTCATAGCTGCTGGCATCCCGCAAAATAAAACCGTCGATCAAAAAGCTGCCTACATCCGTTACCGTTTCGATTGCCAGATGAAGCGCGCGCTCCTGGGCCAGCCCTTCAATCAGCGTCCCGCTCCACTCCGCGGACAGCTTGTTCAGCGCTTCCGCAACCGCCGGAATCGTCTGCAGCCGGATCGCGATTTGCTCTTCGTTTACGTAGTACATGATTTCGCCTGCTTTCAAACTTGCTTCTTCTTTTTAGCCGCCCGGCGCTTCAGCCAAGGCACCATAATTATAGCGCTTACGATAATGACAATTAAATAAGTCAATATTTCATAAACGTCGCCCATATCCGGTTCTATGTCTCCTTAAGATTCATAATCCACGCTGACCGAAGACTCGCGCACTTCGTTCATATGTACAATCACTTTCTGATGGACCGGATGTACCTGGTAAGCTTCCAGCGCTTCAAGCGAATCAAATGTTGTCACCAGCGCGATATCGTAGGAACGGGCGGAATGCACCACATCAATGCCCACTTCGATCGACTTCAGCACATCAATCTTCCCTTTCATATCCCGAAGCACCTGAGCTGTACGTTCCACATTCTCGGCGCTGCCGTCCTTCAGCTTAAAAAACACGATATGTGTAATCATTTCATTTCCTCCTCCGCATTCGCATGACAAATTCCCTTCTGTCACATAATAACCCAAGCACTCTCTTTACGGCAATCTTATACGAAAGGTTCGATGCCTCCATGCGTTATCCGGTAACGATTGCGGCCACCCTGATCGGACTGGCCGTTTGCTTGTACAATTATACGGGGTACGACCCGCATAATATGATTTTCTTTATGTTCAGCGTGCCCGCCTGGTTCGTGGATTTGTTTTACGATGTCCATGACGTAAGCGTAATGTTGATGTACATCCTTACCGTTGCGACCTGGGCGCTGATCGGCTATATCGCCGACCGGATCATTTTGCGGAGCAGCCGCCGCTCGCGTACTTAAGACATACGGAACAAGCCGGCAAGCCGTTACAGACCTGCAAAAGGCCGATCCCGGCCGGCGGATACGATAAAGGAGCCCTTCCGGGCTCCTTTTCTATCCTTTATGAACCTTCTACAATAAGCTTGGCCGTCATGGTCGCGTGGCCAACCCCGCATGGCACCGAGCAATGCATCACATATTCTCCCGGTTTCGTGAACTCAATATCCTGCTGAAGATGATCGCCTTCCAAATCCACGTTCAGATCTTCGATTTTCAAGCCATGGATACCGCTTTTGTTCGAAAGCTTCAGTCTAACCTTATCTCCTACTTTAACCGTATAAACATCTTGGTCATACACAAAATCGTTGGAGGCAGACACTTTAAGCAGCGTCATCCCTTCCGGCAGCGAAGCGCTTTCGTCAACTGGTTTCTCAGGCAATCCGAATGTCAGCAAGTACACTCCCAGAAGCGAGGCGGCAATGAATAGGACAAACATAACCCATTTGTGCATTGCAATATGCTCCCCTTTGCGGCAATAATGTCTATTCTTTATATTAATAAGATGGTCTGAAGTTCTCAACCTTAAACTGTTTATTGTGGAAAGTTTTTTTATATTTATGGCAAAACCATGAACAAAAGCGCGAATTATCCATTATTGCGAAAAATACGTTTTTAACACCCGCTCGGACTCTGCTTTTACAAATCCCCATACCATATAGAACCGGTGATGATAACCTCGGCATACATACTGTGCTTCAAGCCCGTTTTTGTCCTGGCGCTGCTCATATATTTTAATTCCTTTGCTGCGGAAATCTTTGCGGATCGCCGCCATATCCAGCAGCACCCGGTCTTGTACGGCGCGCAGCAGCGAATCGTACAGCCGGGGCAGCTTCATAGAGGCGGAGCCGATTACCCCGATATCATGATCCAGGATACGCAGCACGATGCCCAGCAGCACGTATTGTTTCACCAGATCCAGCTCTTCTTCCGTCTGAACCGGCGGCTGTAATCCGGACGGCTCACCGTCTGCGCGTTCATCCGCTTTTGTTGTTGCAGCCATCGCTATTTCCTCCCGCGGTACATAATAAGAACATTTGTTCTCTTTTTATTATATCCCCGCAAAGCCTGTCCATGCAATAGAAGCAAAAAAAGGGCCTTTCACCTCGCAGCTGCGTCCCCTTCTTTGTTCCTCATGTTTTCATTCCATCCGGGTTACGTCTTGTCCTTCAACGCAGCAATAATTTTACGCAGCCGGTCCGGCAAAGGAAGCCCCAGCTTCCCGTAGTTCTCCACGATAGAAATCAGCTCGTTGGCCGTATAAAAGTAAATAGCCGCACCCATCGTCGCATTATTCAAGTCCAGAAACAGGTCAATGCGATGCGACAGCATAATGATTAACAGCGTCAAACCTTTTCGGGTCAGCCCCAGAAGCCGACGGCGCTGCTCAGCTTTTTATCCTTCAACGCAACCAGCACGCCGGTCAAGTAATCAAGGCCCATCCCAATTAACAGCACGGTAAGCGCCTCCGACCATTTACCGAACGTAAATGTCAAGACAGCGCCGGCTGCCCCGCAAACCGAACAAAGCATTACAAATGGCATTTTTACACCTCATCTCTGTACAACCATGCTGTATGTTATGCGGAAAAAATCAGGTTGTCCGTTATACTTCGCGCGGGTAAAAAGCCCGATTCTATCAATTGTGGCATCAGCCCGTTCCGGACGGCTATCGCCCATGCCCGCTGTGAGCCGGCTATCCGTTCCGGCCGGAGCCGGCCCGGCGTCCGCACATTAAAAAAAGCCTCTAAATCTACCTGCAATGCGGTAGTTTAGAAGCTTCCCGTGTCTGGTTTCGGAACCGGATTATCCAAGGCTGTTCTTCCGGAGGGCAGCCTTTGCCCGAAAGAAAATCCAGCCGTTACGGCTTTATAGACTGGTTCTGGCCACCGTCAGCGGCAGCCCGGCGGCACGGAAGCGGCTGATTTCGAATTCATCCAGCCGATCATCCGTAATAACGCTGTCAAATTGATCCAGAGCAGAAAAAATGGCAAACGAGTGATACCCGAATTTCGTGGAATCCGCAAGCAAAATATTTTTGCCGGCCGCGCTCATCGCCGCCTGCTTGGCGCCAACGATTACGGGCGACCACGCCATCGCCCCTTTGACGAGCGATACCGCTTCGCAAGAAGAGAACGTAATGTCCGCCGTTACGCCGGCAAGCATTTTTTCCGTATACAGCCCGTCGAGGCTGCCTGCCCATTTGCTGAGGCGGCCGCCGGTGCAGTAGACATCAAATGTCGCAAAACGCTTCTCGTTCGCCAGCAGCAGCGCCGTGTTCAAATCGCGGGTAATGATTTTCAGATGGCGGAACGGCTCCAGCTCATCAATTAAAGCGGCAATCGTCGAGCCGGCGTCCAGAATCAGGCTCATGCCGTCCTGCACATGCTTCGCCGCTTCTTTCGCAATGGCGGACTTCAAAGGCTGGTTCTGCTGAGACCGGTATTCGTAGCTGGCTCCCGCGAAAGTCTGAATCCGGACCGCTCCGCCATGGGAACGCTGAATTTTCCCCTCGGACTGCAGCAAATCCAGATCGCGCCGGATCGTCATGGAGGAAACCCGGAATTTTTCAGCAAGCTCCACAATCGTGACCTGATTTTGCTGCTCCAGCATCCGCATTATTTCATGCCGCCTTGTGCCCATCAGCATGCCGCATCCCTCCTTAGTTCATCAATCGGGCATCGCAGCCCAAGGCACCAGCCGGTTACCGCAGACATGCGCCGGTTATAAGCCGTGAGAGCCGTACCGCGCCCACTCCGCCGCCAGTTCGGGCAATTCCCATCCTGCGGGCGGCGCCGCTGTCTTCAGCCAGGCGCCGCCGCGGTAAATCCAGCGCCGGTCCGGCATCATCGTAAACAGCTCATCCGGCGTGCCCGCATCGAGAATGACAAAATCAGCGGTATGGCCGGCCGCAATGCCGTAATCGCGCAAGCCGAGTATACCGGCTGGCACTACCGTCATCATCCGGAGCAGCGTACGCAGGTCGGCGGGCGACCCCATATGCGCGCCATATGCCGTAATAAGCCCGATCTGCAGCAGATCGCCCCGCCCAAACGGATGGAACGGATCATGTACATTATCAGATGCAGCGGCTACTGGAATACCAGCCGCGATAAGCTCCTGTACGCGCGTTACCCCTCTGCGGGCGGCTTTGTCATCCCCCGGCCCTGCAAATACAGATTGGCGGCAGGCAGCGTCACCGCATTAAGCCCCGCTTCCGCTATACGGGCGATAACCGCATCCGCCTCCTTGGGCTCCATAGAAGCAAGGGAGCATAAATGGCCGACGGTCGCCCGGCCGCGGAAGCCGTAATCAATTGTTTTTTGCGCGACCGTTAACGCCGTTTTTTTACGGGGATCATCGGATTCATCCGTATGCAGGTCAATCGGACAGCCGTACCGGTCCGCCAGCTTGAAGAGGAGATCGATATTGCGGTCCGGATCGTCCGCCAGATGCGGCGCTCCGCCGATGCCGGTCACGCCCATGGCAACCGCTTCGTCAATCAGCTCCAGCACATCCGCACCCGCAGAACGGTAAGGGACCATCGGAAAAATTTGCAGTTCCAGCTGCGAGGCCAGCTTTTGCTTCAGCTCCAGCGCGGCTTCGATGGATTGCAGCGCTACTTGCCTGCCGGCAGCCGCATGGAAATCAATATGTGTACGAATCGCCGTTGTACCGTAACCGATCGCCAGCAGAGCCGTTTTGGCCATTCGGGCATAGATTTCCGCTTTCGTAAAGTGTGGTGCCATTTCCGAATAATTGCCGATAGCCTCGGCTAACGTTCCGCTGCGGTTCCCGACCTGGCGAAGGGAAAAGGCTTTGTCCAAATGCATATGCGCATCGACAAAACCCGGCAGTACCAGTTTCCCTTCCGCATCCAGCATACAGGAGCCGCCCGTGACGGGAGCGTCCTGCATGCTGGAGCGATCAGCTCCGTAACCGTCCAGCGTCAAATGCGGCGTACCGGCGCCAGCGGGCAAATAGCTTTCCTGGGCTTCGACATGCGTCCACGTTCCGTTCACTGCGCGAAGCGTATACCATAACCGCTCATCGGCAAGCGGCAGACGCGCATTAATGATTTCAAGGCGGTGTTCCATCGTCATTTCCCCTTTGCTGTTCACATAAACGAATCGGGAGCTTCCGTGATGCGAAAGCTCCCGATGGGCGGGCTAAACGGATACCGGGTTGCATAACGGGCTTAACCCGCCGCTAATCCGGCATTGCACGGTATCGCCGTCCCGAATCAGGACCGCCCCCGGCGTGCCTGTGAGAATGACATCTCCCGGCAGCAGCGTCATAACCTGCGAATGGAACGCCACGATCAGCGACGGCTGATACCGCATGTTAGAGATTACATTCACATGCCGTTGCTCGCCGTTATGCCACGTTTCCACCTGCAGCGCCGCCACATCGTCTACCGCATCCGCTGTCAGCAGCTCCGATCCAAAGCTGAAAAAGGTATCGAAGCTTTTGGCGCGGGTGAGAAAACGCTGATTGCGGGCGTGAATGTCCGCTGCCGTCACATCAAGCGCCGCCGCATAACCGGCGATATACGCGCCGGCCTCTTCCGCTTCGATGCTGCGACATTCTTTGCCGATGATGATTGCAAGCTCGGCTTCCGCCGTGACTTCGGCCGACTGTACAGGCAGCCGTATCGCATTCCCGGGGCCAATGATCGTCGTGTCCGGCTTCATAAAGCTGACCGGCTCGGACCCTTCCGGCACATGCTTCAGCTCCTCGGGATCCGTCACATAATTCATGCCGATGCCCCATATTTTGCGAGGATGGCGGTAAAGAGGAGCGGCCTGCGCTTCGGAAAGCGCAACGCGCTCCAGCCCTTCAAGCGCTTCCCAGCCGCCTTCGTTGTACCAGTCGGTTAGACCCGCCAGCTGTCCGCTGGCCACCAGCTCAAACATATCGGTGCTCCAGCCCGTTCCCTCCAGCTGATTGACCGTCTCCATTAACACGTAACCGCCCGGCGTTACGACTGCCGCTTGCTCTATGCCCCGTACGCTTATCGTCGCCAGCTTCATCGCTTTCCCCACCTTCTCCGGTTATTTCACCTGCAAAAATTCGTCGATTTCAAACCGGCTTAATTCCGCAAACGCTTTGGCCAAAATATCGGTAACGCGCTCCTGAATAATCCGGCCTTTCTCCGCCGTCGCAGCGGTCGCATCCCCCAAAATGCCGCTGGCGGAAATATCGTCCATTTTCCACGCAAACCGGATTTTGCTCTCCAGCGTCAAATAATCAAACCGCTCCATACGCGGCATTTCCTTCACCCGGTATTGTTCCTGCACCCAATCCGGCTTCACATGCATGGCGATCGACGTCTCGTAATCGCCGCCGTGAATGCCAAACTCCAGCTCCTCCGGCGCCATCAAATCCGAAGCAGCGTCCAGGCTGCTTGGCGACAAATAAAAGACCATCATGCCCGTCGCAATCCGGATCTCCCGCGAAATAACGTTCAGCAAATCCATATTGCCGCCGTGAGTATTAAACAGCAGCAGCCTGCGGAACCCGCTCGCCTGAAGGCTTGCCGCGATATCTTTGACGATGCCGGCCAGCGTGGCGGCCGACAGCGAAATCGTGCCGGGGATGCCGATATGCTCATTGCTTTTGCCATAGGAAATCGGAGGAATAACCCATACCTGCTCGGCCGGGTCCAGCTTCTCCAGCGCCTCTGTTAAAGTCGCTTCCCCGATCAGCGCATCCGTCATGACCGGCATATGGTCGCCGTGTTGCTCAACCGCCCCGATGCTTAAGACGACGAGCGCCTTTTCTTTAGGCAGCTCGCCAATCTGCTTGCGGGTTAAGCGCGGTAAAAATTTGCTTTCCCACGCCGTTCCTTCATATCGTGTAAACATAGGATGGCCCCCTGTCGCTTCTGTTGTTTTTATATTTCTGCAAAGCAGCTGCCGGTCATAGCCCGGCGCATCGCAATAACTTCGCTGCTGGATTAATGTGCCAGCACCGCCGGCCATATGCCGGCGATGCTGTCGGCAATACGGTGCCACACAACCGGCTTATGCCGGTACCGCTTTCGGCACCCGCGCGTTCTCTCCGGCACTCGCTGTCTGTCAGCTTTGCGCCAACAAGCTCGAGTGGCGGGACGTCCAGCCGTCTACCCAGCGCAGCAGCTTCAAATCCTCGCCCGCTCCCGCGATGACGGATAAGCCAATTGGCGCTCCGTCTGCAGCCGCAGCGGGGATCGTCACTTGCGGCAAGCCGGATAAACCGGCGATACACGACAGCTGCATCGTACGCGAACGCCGCTCTTCGTTGGCTTTGCCGCCGATATCGCGATGCGGCGGCGGGCCTGGAATCGTAGGCAGCACGAGCAGCCCGCCATCCGCCAGCAGGCCGCGCAGCCTTGCCCGGATTTCGCGGCACAGCCGCTCTTCCCCTTCGCTTTCGCTCCGTTTCAGCCCTGCGGCCCAATCAAACCGTTCGGCAATGCTTGGCTCAAACACCGGGCTTTCCCGTTTAATCCAAGCGCCGTGTATCTCTCCGATCTCCAGCCCCTGCAGGACGCGGAATACCCGCATCCATTCATCAAGCCCTTCCGGGGCGACAGTTATCGCCTCAGGCGGTGCAATATCCGCCGCAAGCCGCTCGGCAATTGGCTTCAGCAGAGCAGCGCTTGGCTCATCGGCCATCGCCCATGCCTCTTCCGGCCAGTACAGCCGGGTGAACCCGCCGCCTGCGGCAGCGTCCGGCAGCAGCGCTTCTCCAACCTGCAGCAGCAAGCGGGCATTCCGCGCCATCCAGCCGACGGTATCGAAACGCGGAGCCAGCGGAATGAGGCCGTCCGCCGTTACGGCACCGTGTGTCGGGCGAATGCCGTATATGCCGCAATAAGCGGAAGGCACGCGGACCGAGCCGCCGGTATCGGTGCCGATGGCAAAATCGGTTAATCCAGCGGCTACGGCAACCGCCGAGCCGCTGGACGAGCCGCCCGGCAGCCGGTCCGGCGCTTTTGGATTAATAGGCGTGCCGTAATGGAAATTTTGCCCGTTCAAGCTGTACATCAGCTCGTCGGTATGCGTCATCCCGCGAAGCCGGGCGCCTTGCGCCAGAAGCCGGTCTACGACGGCGGCGTTCCGTTCGGCCGGCTCATGCGTGCGCAGCCAATCCGGATTGCCCGCGCCGGACACATGCCCTTTGACGGCAAATACATCTTTTAGCCCAAACGTCTTTCCGTCCAGCAAGCCGCTGCCGGTTGCTTCAAGACGGATATCTTCACGAAAAAATGCGTTCCACGAGTCGTTCATCGCTTGCTCCCCCATTCTCATGCACACCCTGGAAGCGGCGTTATCGCGAACGCCGACCTCCTTCCCTAACCGGCGAAAGCCGCCTTCAGCACTTGCAAATCGTCTTCGTCCAGGCTCGCTTTAGGCCCGGCTTTGATCAAATCCGAAAACCGTTCGTCCGGAATCATCGTCGTCAGTGTATACAGCTTCTCGTCGCCCGTGTTAATAATGTCGTGATGGTTGCCGGGAGGCACAATAACGAAGGAGCCCTGCTTCAGCGGTGTTTCGAATTCGCCGACCTTCGCCAATCCCGTTCCTTTCAACACGTAAAAATATTCCGAAGCTTCCTGATGCTCATTGGAAGGCGTTCGGCCGCCTACATCAAAAATTTCAACAAACGACACAAACGGAACCTCCGTCCGGTCGCACAGCAGCACAAACTTATTCGTATCCCGCGCGGAAATTTTATGGACCGGGCAATCCTCGAAATTGCCGTATACCAACCCTGGAATTGTCGCCATCGTTCCTCTCTCCTTTGCCTTATTGCTACACGCTCGTTTTCAACTGGGCCGCCATTGCCTGCACCAGCTCGCCCGAATCGGACACGAAGCCGTAACATTGCTTAATGTTGTACAAAGCCGCCTCCGCACAAAAACCGGGCGAGTTCGTTGCGGCGCAGTCGGCCAGCAATATACTGTCGTAACCGCAATTGACCGCATCCTGCAAAGTTGCCATGACGCATTGATCCAAATTAACGCCTGCAAACAACACGGTGCGGATATTCATATTCCGCAAAATACTGTCCAGCGGCGTATCCCAAAAACCGCTCATCCGGTATTTATCCACGTAGATATCGCCCGGCGCCTGCACCAGCTCCGGTACAAGGTCCGCTCCCCAGCTGCCCTTCTCCAGCACGCGGGAGCCGTTCAGCGGCAGCGGATCGCCGATGCCGCTGCCCTCGCCGTCACTGTTGTACACATGCAGAACGGACGGGCTTAAGTTCAGCCGGTCGGGGCGGTTGCCCCAGTTCAGCCAGATGACCGGCACCTCCTCCTGCCGCAAAGCGGGAAGGAGCCGGTTCAGCGGCCCGACCGGCGCCTGAAGCGCTTCGAAGTCGCCGCCGATGCTGTCCACCCAGCCGCCTTCGCTGCAAAAATCGTTTTGCATATCAACCACGATGATGGCGGTATGGCTTAAATCCAAGGTCAGCATTTGCGGCTCCGCGTCAATTGTGACAATTCGCCGCGGAAGCGGGTGGCGGACAAGATTAACGTCGCTTCCGGAGATGCACCAATAATTTGAGGGATGGCCAAGCCGAAACATACGCACACTTCCTTCTTATATAATAGGCAGCTCCAGCACCGACGGCTGGCTGCCGCCGCTGCCGATGGCGACTGCGGCGATTCGAAGCCGCTCCTCGCCGGAGGTATGCTTCTCGCCCGCCCGGCCGTTCGGATGGCGGACGAACAGCGGAAAGGCGCTTCCTGTCAGCTCCAGCCGGATTCGTGTTCCCGGCATAAGCGCTGCGCCACACGGCCGCAGCCGGATGGTTGCGGTGCGCTGGACATCCTCGCCTTCAGCGCCGTCCACGCCGATATCCGTCCGGCCGATGCTCAGAAACCGGGCCGTGCCGTCCGGCAGCAGCGCGGTCAGCGCAGCTACAAGATCCGTAGGCCCTTCCATCGTCTCATAACGGATTGCCGCCTTTGGCGTGCCCAGCAAATGAAGCGGTTCTGTCAACGCTTCGCTTGTATACACCAATATTTCATAACGGTCCTGCTGGGCGCTCCGGTCTGCCGGCAAATAACTGTCCAGCCGCATCGGAAGCCGCGCATCGTAGACGAATACGTCCGGGACGCCTTCCTCCGCCTCCGGCGACAGCTTTAAAGCTCCGCCGCCAAGCGCGCCGCTTGCCGGCTTCGCGGAACCGGACAAATACAAACGCTGCCGTCCCGGCTCCTGCTCGCCCGGGAAAACATCGGCCGTTCTCCACTCCTTGCTGTATTGCTCGAAATATTTGACCGCCGGCTCGGCGGCCTGATCCGCGAAGCGGTCTCCCTTCAGCCAGTAGTCGAACCAGCGGACCTGCTCCTCATGGATATTTCCGTCTGCATGCGGGCCATGATCCACTCCGCCTGCTTTTTGGCCCCACGGGATATGTGTCCAAGGACCAACGATCAGGCGGTGGAACACGCCTTCGGCGGCCGGAGCCGATTGCAGCGCTTCGTACGACCGGAGCGTTCCCATCAGATAGGAATCGTACCAGCCTCCGATATGCAGCGTTGGAACCGGATGCTCCATAAACTTCGTCAGCCAGTTTCTGTCCTGCCAATACTCGTCATATTCCGTATGCTCGCACCATTCGTAATATTCGGGGAAATACCGCTCCAGCACCGGATGTTTATCCAGCACCGGCACGCGGAACAGCTGATCTTCCGGATGGCGCATCATCTCCGAGCAGAGCCGGACTGCGTCATGGTCGCCCGCCCGCATCGCGGTATCCCGCGCAAGCTGGAACGCCCACGGCAGCTTGTCGCCGATAGAGAAGCTGCCAAACGGATAAAAGGAGCCGTGGTACAAATCGGCCGGGCACATGCTTGGGGCAATCGCCTTCAAGGAAGGCGGCGCTTCGGATGCCGCCGCCCACTGCGTCAGCCCCTGGTAGGAAAAGCCGTACATGCCCACCTTGCCATTCGAGCCGGGCAGCGCCGCCGCCCATTCCACAGCGTCGTAACCGTCCGCCGCTTCCTGAATGAACGGGCGGAACGTGCCTTCCGAATCTCCCCGCCCCCTCACATCCTGAATGACAACGATGTAGCCCCGGCTCGCATACCATACCGGATGCGCATGGCTGACGGTCGACGCGATCATCCGGCCGTACGGCTGTCTCATCAGCAGTACCGGGTACGTTCCTTCTTGCACCGGCATGTAAATATCACTGTATAAAGTAACGCCGTCCCGCATCGTGCACGGGACACCGCGTTGTACATTCGTTCCTCCAAAGCGCATGGCTTTCCTCTCCCTTGCGCCGCCGTCCCGCGGGTTCGATTAGGATACGGTCAGGTCAGGCTTATATTCTTTCAGCTTCAGCTGGTTTAGCAGCAGATAAGGGTCGTTCGCTTGCTTCAGTTCCCACAGCTTCCGATGGACAAATGAACGTCCGCCGTCTTCCAAATCCCATGTATGCGGGTTGCTGACCGAAGCGCCAATCTCGTTGTAGCGGCGGATCAGCTGGTTCAGCCTTTCATCCGATGTAAACGTCAGCAGCGGCAGCCCGGCGATTCGCAGCTTTCCGGCCTGCTTGTTAAACTCCAGATGCTGCATCACTTCCGGGAATTCGCTTTTAATGACGGCCATTTCTTCAAATACATGGTCCCAAGTATGCGTCGTTTGCAAATAGGTCAGGCTCGTATCGGCTTTGCGTGCCCATAAGGTTGTATGGTTCCACGTAAAATCGGATACGCCGATCCCTTTCCGGTATTTGTCGGCCGTTATGCGGCGGTCTATTTGGCCCCCGTGGCGGCTGATCGCTTCCAGCAGCTTCCGCTCGTCTTGCTCGTCGATTTCAAGCAGGGCGGCGGAACGTTCCGCCGGCAGCTTTAATGCCTTGAAATATTGCGAAACCGGCCATTCATGCACCGATACAAGCCGTTTCATCATGGAATCGTCGGAGGCAAGCTCCATCGCAAAACGGACCGCATCCTGCCACGCTTCAAACGTAACCGCCCACTGCATCCATTCCACACGCGGAGCCAGCTTGACCCGCAGCTCGGAAATGATGCCAACTACACCGTACGTATGCAGATATGGCCGGATTTCATCGCCGGTGAGCGTAAAGGTCTGCGGCGGCGATTCGATTGTTTTGACCGTGATCTGCTCGACAAAGCCGTCCCAGATCGTCCCCCATGTAATGGAGCCGATCCCGCCAAAACCGCCGCTAATGAAACCGCCGATTGACGCGGTATGGAAGGTCGAAGGCATCATCATCACTTCCTGGCCGCATTCGCGCGCCGCTTCGTCCATTTTGCCGAGCCGCGCTCCCGGCTCTACCCGCATATAGCCGTCTCCGATCTCCAGCACCTTGTTCATATTGGCGAGGTTGATTACCGCACCGCCCGTAAGCGGAACCGCCTGCCCGTAGTTGCCGGTGCCGTTCCCGCGCACGGTAACCGGCACCTTCTCCTCCGTCAATATCGATAAAACGAGATCCAGTTCTTCTGCGCTGCGCGGCGAAACGATGCATTCGGCTACTTTGTCCTTCAGCTCCCGCGCCAGCACGGGAGAGAAGTGATGATAATCCATTGAATATTTAGCCAGCGAAGCATCGTCCCACAGCAGGCAGTCCGGATCAAGCTGCTCTTTCAACCGCGTTTTCCAATCCATGCTCATCTTCCGTCCCCTCCCGGTTATGTCGCCAATCCATTCATGATAACGAAGTCAGGCAATGATTATTTCGTGAAATATTCGTCCGTGTACACTTCGGATACGTCCGGCATTTTGTCCAGCAGCCCGGTATCCGTCATTTGTTTGGCAAGCGTCTCCCAGCGTTCCTTCGACATATACCCTACGCCATGCTCCTTCGCGTCGCCGTCAAACACAAGCGGCATCATCGTTTCCGATGCATAGGTCAATTTCTCCGTTGTCATGTCGGGGCTTTCTTTTTGGATCGCTTCGTTGATCGTTTTATAGTCGGTTTTGTACGCTTCAAAGCCTTTAGCCGTCGCTTCGACAAACGCTTTGACGACATCGCCGTGTTTCTTCAAATAATCTTCCGTCGTAAACAGCACGTTGCCGTACGGGTTATAGCCAAAATCGGCGTTCAGCAGGAAGTCGACGTCTACGTTTTGGTTTTTCATTTCAAACGGCTCGCTGGTGACATAACCTTGCAGCACGACATTGGAATCCGCCAGGAACGGCGCTGCCGATCCGGTGTAAGCCATTTGCTTCACATCCGACAAGCTGTACGCCTTCTTCAAATATTCCCAGTAGCCGGCGCCGCTGGATACATAGACGCTTTTGCCGTGCAGATTGTCCGGGGAAGCAATACCCGCGTCTTTATGTACAACGAGACCTTGCGGGTTCGTTTGGAACGATGCGAACAACGCGACGAGCGGGATGCCGTTTTGGCGGGCGAGCAAAATTTCATCGGCTTGCGCCATGCCAAACTCCGCTTTGCCGGAAGCAACGATTTGGGTCGCAGAAATTTGCGGGCCGCCAGGGGTAATCGTCATATCGAGGCCGGCATCCTTATAAAAACCTTCCTCCAGCGCTGCGTACACCCCGCCGTGCTCCGCTTGGGCAAACCAGTTCGTCACGGTTGTGACTTTGGCCGAAACTTTGCCGCCTTCCGGCGTTCCGGCCGATACGGCGCTATTATTGTTATTGCCGCAGGCGCTCAGCAGAAGGGCGGATACAGATATTGCCATTACAACAGCATGCAGCTTAAACATTTTAGGTCGGGATGTCTTTTTCATTCCAATCACTCCTGTTTTCGTTGTATGGTTCTCTTTATAGGGAATTGCGGATTGCTAAACAGATGGATGGCTTGGCACATGGATTGCTTAATTGCGCATTTCCGATTCATGCCAGGAGCTGAGCAGCCATTTGGACAGCTGGTTAATCAGCAGGAAGAACACGATGCCGAGCACGGCGGCCGACAGGCCGCAAGCGAACAAATAAGCCGTTTGGAGCCGGGTTGAAGCAACGGTAATGGCGTAGCCGAGGCCGCCTTTTCCTCCGCCGATGCCTGCGATGTATTCGCCGACAATGGCGCCGATTACCGACATCGAGCATGAGATTTTCAAGCCCGCTACGATATAAGGCAGCGCCGCCGGAATGCGGAGGCGGATAATGGTCTGCAGCTTCGTGGCATTATACAAGTAAAACAGGTTTTTCATGTTCTGATCGGTTGAGTTCAGCCCGATGAGCGTATTGGACAAGATCGGGAAAAAGCTGATCAGGAACGAGATGATGACAATGGCGTTTAGGCCTGCGCCAAACCAGATGACGATAATCGGCGCTATAGCTACGATGGGGATCGTTTGAAGAATGATGGCGTAAGGATACACGCTTTTTTCGATCATTTTATTCATGGCCAGCAGCACCGCCAGAACGACGCCAAGCACGACGCTTGCCAAAAAGCCAAATACCGCTTCCGATACCGTGGTGCCGACCGAAACCATCAGATTGCTCCAGTTATCCGCAGCCGCCTTGACGATGTCCGTCGGCTTCGGCAGCAGGTACGGCTTAATGTCCGCCGCTCTCGCGACCAGCTCCCAGCCGCCAACGACAATGAGAAAGACGACAAACGGGGGAAACACGCTTCGGAACGTTTTAAGCAGAATATTTTCTGTTTTCTGACTATTACGGACAGAACTGCCGGAGTTTGTCTTCGTATCTAACCGCCTGCCGCTGTCAGCTGCTGCTGGCACCCATTGTTTTGCCATGCTCACCACTCCTTTTTCTGTTTAAGCCCTTGCTGATCAATGCTGAAGCGCGCCGGAAATGAGGCGTACATAATCGCTGAATTCATGCGCCGTGCGGAACGTCTCATTCCGCGGAAACGGCTGCGGGATGTCGACAACTTGTGCAATTTTGCCCGGCCTCGGCGTCATTACGACAACCCTCGTGGACAAAAAGACCGCTTCAAAAACGTTATGGGTAATGAACAATACCGTCATTTGCTTATCTTGCTGCCAAATGCGAAGCAGCTCATCCTGCAAAGTTTGGCGGGTAATCTCATCCAAAGCTCCAAACGGTTCATCCATCAGCAGCAGCTTCGGACGGGAGATCAGCGCCCTGGCAATGGACACCCTCATCTTCATGCCGCCTGACAGCTGGCGGGGCAGCACTTTCATGTAATCCTTCAGGCCAACAAGCTCCAGTACTCGTTGTCCTTCTTCGATTCTCGTTTTTCGCGGAATGCCCCGAAGCTTCAGCGGCAAGGTTACATTCTCCAGCAGGTTCGTCCAGGGGAGCAGCGTATGCTCCTGGAACACAAACGCGATTTCATTATGCCGCCTCGCCTGGAACGGTGTTGTTCCGAGTACGGACAAGCCGCCTTCCGTATGAGAGGTCAGCCCGGTAATCATATTGAATATGGTTGATTTGCCGCATCCCGACGGTCCTACAAAACATAAAAATTCGCCTTCCGTCACTGCAAGATTCGCGTTCTGTACGGCTACCGTTCCATTCGGGTAAACTTTGCCGACCTGATTCAAGCTAACCAGCACGCTGCTGCCGCTGGCGGGGATTGCCGCCGTTGTAAGCTCGTTTGTTGTCGTCATGCTCATGGCCTGTCTCCACCTTTCGAATCAATTATGTAACATAAGTTAACATGTTGATGAATCAAAAGAATCGTTTTCGTTTTGTTAAAAACATTTGATTTTATAAGCCATTACGCATGGTTTAGTTGTTTCTCATTAACTATTTGCTTTTGGGATAGTTTGATTATATCGACCCTTTTCTTTTCCGTCAACGGTTTTATGTTAGAATATGTTACATTAATTTTCATCAAACTTATCAGATTCAGCTAAAACAGGCACAAAAAAACACATAAGAGCGTAACAAACGCTCTTATGTGTTAGTTTATATTACATTGATTTAATAGAGCTGACGCTATGGGCAGCGCTATCGCTTCGCTAGCTCACCAGCCGATAGCGGCTCCATCACAACGCGGATCCGTTCCGCCGCTGCGAAAGCCCTGCTCGTCGATGTAAATGGCGTGCGCATGGCCGACAATGCCGTCAAACGGCGCTACTCGCCGCACCAAATGCCCCGCGGCAGCCAGCTTCTCCATGACCCCGCCGTCGATGCGGCTTTCCAGCTTCAGCTCCATCGTTGGCGCCCCCCAAGTGCGCCCCCATACAAAACGGGGTTCGTCAATCGCCCGCTGCGGATCCATGCCGTAATCAATCATCCGCGTCAATAGTGCCGCCTGGGTTTGCGGCTGCCCTTCTCCGCCCTGCGTCCCGAACAGATGGCTTGGGCGGCCATCCGTAAACGCCATGCCCGGCATAAGCGTATGAAACGTCCGTTTGCGCGGCATCAGACGGTTCACATGGCCCGGATCAAGCGAAAAGAAAGAACCCCGGTTTTGCAGCAGCACTCCCGTCTCCCCGCCGGCCGTTCCCGATCCGAACTCGAAATATAAGCTTTGAATAAAAGAAACCGCATTCCCTTCCTTGTCGATGACAGCGGCGTATGCCGTATCATTGCCGACGGAAGGGCTGGCAAAATCAAACGCGCGGTCCATTCGGATTTGCGCGGCAAGCTCCGCCGCATAAGCCCGGCTTAGCAGCCGTTCAAGCGGGACGGGATGAAAGACAGGGTCGGTCAAATACGCGTTCCGGTCCTTAAAGCTCAGCTTCAACGCTTCGACAAGCAGATGATAATACTCATAAGAGCCGTGCGGAACAGCAGACAAATCAAACCGGTCCAGCACCTGCAGCGCCATCAGGCCGGCGAAGCCTTGCGAGTTCGGCGGCATTTGGTACACATCCCGTCCCCGGTAGGAGCCCTGAACAGGCTCAACCCAATCCCCGTGATGATCGGCAAAGTCTTCCCGGTCAAGCAACCCTCCGCACTCCTTCAAATAACGGGTTATTTCAAGCGCAGCTTCCCCTTTATAAAAATAATCTTTGCCGCCTTGCGCCAGCCCCCGCAATGTACGAGCCAGCTGCTGCTGCACGAAACGTTCGCCCGTCCGCGTGACCCGGCCTCCCGGCACATACACGGATGCGGCGGCCGGATCCGCCGCCAGCATCAAACGGTGCGCGGCCGTATGCTCATACTGGTCGGGCGACATCGGAAACCCGCCCGCAGCGTAACCGATTGCCGGCTCCAGCACCTCCGCGAAACTTAACCTGCCGTATTCGCGATGTACGGCATGCCAGCCGTCCGCCATACCCGGAACGGTGACGGCGCTGCGCGCGCCCCTTACCGGAATGGCCGCTTCCCCCGCAAACGCCGCCCGCTCGGCCCGTCCGGCCGACCGGCCGCTGGCATTGTATCCGCGCACCTGTCCGTCGCTATGGTGATACGTCAGCCAGAAGGAATCGCCGCCAAGCCCCGTCATATGCGGATAAACGACAGCAAGGCACGCGCTGACGGCAACGGCGGCGTCAAAAGCATTGCCGCCCCGCTCCAGCATCCTTGCTCCTGCGGCCGATGCCAAATAATGCGGGCTTACAACCATTACATCCGTACCTACAACCGGTTTCCCCATCTTCCCACACTCCCGTAAAATAGCCGCTTAAATGTCATGTAATCTAACATACATCTATTTTCTAAAAATACCATGCTGCTGGATTTAGTGCAATCATTTTGATTGATTCGTAATCAAATCCAGATTTTTATGTTGTAATCGGATGGTTTAAGCGATATATTCTATTCATATAGAAACTGAAACACGAATTTAGCCGACATATCGGAATTGATTCGATTGATGGAAGGAGCGCTAAATATGAACGAATACGAAGCTGCTATTGTTGAAATTGATGACATTGACCGCAAAATCATCGGGGCATTAAATAAAAACGGCAGAATATCTTACACAGACCTTGCTAAAGATATCGGCTTATCCCGGGTTGCCGTACAGGCGCGCATCAATGCGCTGATGGATAACGGTGTAATTGAAAGGTTTACGGCGGTCATTAATCCGGAAAAAATCGGCATTCAGGTCTCCGCTTTTTTCAATGTGGATGTAGAGCCCAAACATTTGCATGATGTAGCCGACAAGCTGGCGGACGATCCGTTTGTGACCAGCTTGTATCATATGAGCGGCCCCAGCAAACTCCATATGCACGGGCTGTTCAAGAACAACCGCGAGATGGAAGAGTTCCTGCGGGAGAAGCTTTATCAAATGCCCGGCGTCACAAGCGTAGACTGCCAGGTGCTTATTAACCGGTACAAGAGCCGGATGGGAATGAGGCTGTAGCGATGGAAGACACTTTGCAAGCTCAGGCTCCCGGCCGGTACCGCGACTTGTGCTGGGCTATGGCCAAAACCGGCGTCATCGGCTATGGCGGCGGACCCTCCGTCATTCCGCTTATCCGTTATGAGGCTGTTACACATTATAAATGGGCCGACGACGAACAGTTTGCGGAAATATTGGCGATTGCCAATGCGCTGCCCGGCCCGATCGCCACAAAGATGGCCGCTTATCTCGGCTACCGGGTCAAAGGCTCTCTCGGCGCCTGCGCTGCCGTCATCGCCCATATTCTGCCGTCCGCTGTGGCGATGATCGCCTTAATGTCGATTGTGCAATGGCTGAGCCAATCCGCAATCGTGCAGGGCATGATTGCCGCCGTCGTTCCGGTCATCGCCGTAATGATCGGCGTTATGGCTTACGAATTCGGCGAACGCGCCGTCAAAGGGCTTGGCAAGGTGCTTGGCATTGTGCTGTTTGCGATCGCATTTGCGCTGCTGCAGCTGCTTGGCGTTCATGCCGCAATTGTAATTGTGCTTTTTCTGGCTTATGGAGCCGTTCACTTCAAACTGGCGGAACGGATTAAAAACCGGCGCAACAGGCCAAAAGGCATGCGCAAGGAAAGCGGGGAACATCATACATGGAATGGCTGAAGCTGCTGCTTGGTTTTTTTATGTCCAACGTGCTTGGATACGGCGGAGGTCCAGCCTCCATTCCGCTTATGTATCAGGAGATCGTGACGCATAACCATTGGGCAACCGATTCGCAGTTTTCCAATATTATCGCCCTTGGCAATACGCTCCCGGCCCCATTGCAACCAAAGTAGCCGCGTTTGTTGGTTATGACGTGCTTGGCATCCCCGGCATGGTTCTCGCGTTAATCGCAACCGTCGTTCCGTCTGCCGTCGCCCTTATTCTATTGTTGAAGCTGCTGCAAAAGCACCGCAAATCGGTTGTCGTCAAAGGATTAACGCTGCTCGTGCAGCCGGTAATCGCCGTAATGATGGCGCTGCTGACCTGGCAGCTTGCCTCCGAATCTACCAAATCAATTGGCATTTGGCAGTCGCTTGGCATCGCAGCAGCCGCTTATTGGCTGATGGAACGCAAGAAAATTCACCCCGCCATCGTCATCTGCATCGCGTTCGTTTACGGCGGCGCGGTCCTGTCTCATACGCTGTAAAAACGATAAACGCCGCCCGTTCTCGAAATCTGAGAAAGGCGGCGTTTAATTATGAGTGTTTTTTCATTTTATTCTCATAAAGGCGATAATCCGCGTGTAAACGGTATTTTAAGCTCTCATTTGTCGAAAAGGGGCTGTTTGGGGTGTGTTATAGTAGATTTAACGAACATTCGTCGACTACATATTAGATGTGAAGGAGCAACTTAAGAGCATGCGGAAAAACAAATTTCTGAAACAAATCGCTAAACTTACACTCTGCGCAGCAATTGGCTTTTCAGCATTTACCCTTGGTTCGGCCGCACAGGTACATGCAGCGACACCACAATCTTTGAAACTGATCAGCACAGGCGAAAACTACTTGGGCACCCCTTATAAATATGGAGCACCGGCAGGCGTTACTTACGCATTCGACTGCTCCTCCTTTACTCAATTTCTTTACAACGCTTTTGACGTCTCTTTGCCTCGCACGGCTTTGTCGCAATCCTATAAAGGCGAAAAAGTTCCAAAGACGGAACTTAGCACCGGCGATCTCGTCTTTTTCAAAACGAACGGAAGCTCAATCAGCCACGTGGCCATCTATGCCGGCAACCAAAAGATTTTGCACAGCTCCAGCAGCCAAGGGGTCACGCTTTCCAGCATGAATACCTCCTATTGGCAAAAATATTACGTGACCGCACGCCGGGTGCTGTAGCAGCCGAACCGGCACATCATCTGCACCTGCACAAAAACGATCGGCCCCTTTGGAAAGGGCCGATCGTTTTTGTGTGCGGCCTGCCGTTCACGCGCAGCTCGCCTGCCCCATAAGGAATGCGGGGGCAGCAATATGCAGCCCCCGCATTCCTTATGCTTGCTCCCGGCTCTCCTCGCCCAAACAAAAATGAACAAAAAAAGTCGTGCCCCTGTCGCTTGTTTGCACCTTAATGACCGCATCATGGCGGGCTGCGATGCCGTAGCAGACCGACAATCCGAGGCCTGTCCCGTTTTGCTTCGTGCTAAAAAAAGGAGTTCCGAGCTTCTCCAGCAGTTCTTCTTTAATACCGCTGCCTTGATCCTTTACCTCCAGAACAACCTCATTGCCGTCAAAGCGCGTTTTGATCGTTAAGGCGCCCCCCGAAGACATCGCATCCAGCCCGTTTAACGCAAGATTGAGGATAAGCTGGCGAAGTTCCTTTTCATCCAGCATAAGAGGCGGGCATTCCGCCAAATCAAGCACAATTTCCTGGTTGCTGGTTAATGCTTTCGATTGCATAAGCGGGAACAACGTCTCAATTACCGTATTCAGCTGCTTTAATTTGCGGTTGGTCGGCGCCTGGGAGCCGACGGAAAGAAATTCCGTCACAATGCTGTGCACCCGGTCAAGTTCTTCAATCATAATGTCGGTATATTCCTTCGACGGCTGGCTTTTGGACAACTGCAAAAATCCGCGTACCGTCGTCATCGGATTGCGAATTTCGTGCACGATTCCCGCCGCCATTTCTCCGGTTAAGTTAAGCCGGTCAAGGCGGACCATCTCTTTCTCTAAAAATACGCGCTCCGAAATATCGGTTATTACGCTTAACAGGCATTCCTCGCCGTGAATGATCATCCTTTCACTGGATAACAGCCCTTCCCGCAAATCACCGGAATGGGTCATATACCGGATGCGGACATTGCGTTCCGGCTTCCAAGGATTATGAATGTCCTGCCCGCTGTTATCGACGATATATTGCAGCAAATCGGCCGTTTGATTGATAACGTCCTCTTTATGCAAGCCCGCGGCGTTCAAGAAGCTTTCGTTCACATTAATGTACCGTTTGTCCACCATCGACCGCAATGAAACGAAGCACGGCATCGTATCCAACATTTTGCGGTAACGCTCCTCCTCCATCAGCTTGCGGTCGGTGACATCGCGGATGGAGCAGACAAACAGCGGATGACCGGCTACACTTGCCGCTCCGAATTGAATATCTGCGGGAAACGGGATGCCGTCTTTCCGTACGGCCGTTGTTTCGATAAGACGAATCCCGTTGTCCGTCTTTTCGGCGAGAATCGCTGAAAGGCCCGGGACGATAAGGTCAATCGGCTGTCCGGCCAGCCTTGAAGGCGGGTAGCCGAACATTTTGGCAGCGGACGGATTAATCGTCTGCAGGATGCCCTGTTCATCGACCGTCGCAATCGTGTCGTTGGATGTTTCTCCGATGACGCTCAGCAGCTCGTTCTGCAGCTTGATTTGTTCCTGGTACTGATACATTTGCACAAAAGCTTCGATTTTCATCTTTAACGTTTCCGGATGGAATGGCTTAAAAATATAATCAATCGCGCCAACGGAATAGCCATGGTTCACATGCTCGGCCGCCTGGCTGATGGCGGTTATAAAAATAATCGGGACATACTTGGAGCGCTCTCTCATTTTGATCAGCCTTGCCGTTTCAAAACCGTTCATGCCGGGCATCTGCACATCAAGCAGGATAACGGCAAAATCCGTCTGCAAGACATGGCGGAGCGCCTCC
This sequence comes from Paenibacillus protaetiae, assembly GCF_004135365.1. NCBI lineage: Bacteria > Bacillati > Bacillota > Bacilli > Caryophanales > Paenibacillaceae > Paenibacillus > Paenibacillus protaetiae. Next base: position 1,883,573 of record NZ_CP035492.1, read on the forward strand.
TCGCCGGAATGGGCGCGAAACAGCGTGTAATGAGGGGCGTCTAATATCGCTTCCAGTGCGATCAGATTTTCCGGCCGGTCATCCACCATCAATATATTCACCTGCGACACGGCGCTACTTAATTTTGCGATAAAGTTTCTCATTGTACACCAGCTCCTTATAACAATCTGTGAAGCCTGTAAACGCCATGCTTTCTTTCTGGCCAAGGCCAAGGTAGCCGCCGAGGGAAAGGCTTTGATAAAACAGTTCATGCACGCGATGCTGCAAGCCGGAATTAAAATAGATCATTACATTGCGGCAAATAATGACGTGGAACTCATTAAACGACTCGTCAACAGCCAAATTATGCTGTGCAAATGTAATTTTTTCCGCCAGAAAAGGCTTGAACTCCACTCTTCCGTTACTTAAGGACACGTATTCATTTAATGTTTTGGTCCCGCCGGACAGCGTATAGTTGCGCGTATACTGGTGCATCCTCTCCAGCGGGAACGACTTCAGCTTTGCTTCTTCAATGACCGATTCATTCATATCCGTCGCGTAAATCCTCGTTTTTTCCAGAAGCCCTTCTTCATGGAGCAAAATAGCCATCGAATATGCTTCTTCACCAGTCGAGCACCCGGCATGCCAAATACGGATAAAAGGATACTCTTTCAGCTGCGGCACGACGGCAGCCCGAAACGCCTTAAAAAAATCCGGATCGCGAAAAAGCTCCGTTACATTGATGGAGAAATCATTCAGAAGCCGGTTGAAAATACGGCGGTCATGCAGCACTTTTTCCTGCAAGCCGGATACGCTTTTTAATCGCTCTGCACGAATGCGGTACCAGATTCGCCGTCTGATCGTCGGAAATACATAGTTCCGGAAGTCAACCCCGTAATAACGGTACAGCGCTTCAAGGAAAAGCTCGATTTCGATTCGTTCGCGTTCATCAATCGGCTCCTTATCCATCGTATTCAATCGGTTACCACCTATCTGCGGTAAGCCAGGAATGGATACAGGCAAAAAGCTGCTCCAGCTTCACTGGCTTGCTAATATAATCGGAAGCGCCGGCGTCGATACATTTGTCCCTGTCGTCTTTCATCGCCTTTGCCGTTAACGCAATGATGGGCAGCAGCTCGAAACCCGGCATTTGGCGCAGCGTCCGCATCGTTTCATAGCCGTCCATCTCTGGCAGCATAATGTCCATCAGGATCAAATCCACATCCGGATGATCCTTCAGTACTTTCAAGCATGAAAGTCCGTTTTCAGCAAAAAGCACGGTTGCTTTTTTGCTTTCAAGGGCAATCGTCATGGCGTAAATATTGCGCATATCATCATCAACGATCAATATTTTTTTGCCTTCCCATATCGCCCCGTCCAGCTCATCCTGGCTTTCGCTCACTTGCAGCCCGTTTGTAAAATGGCGGTCCGCTGCAGCGGCGGCCGACTCCAGCTCTACAAGGGACTGAGCTTCCTCTTCTTCCTCCGGCTGCTCGCATAGAAGGACAAGCGAGAACATGCTGCCTTTGCCGGTGTCGCTGTTTACCACGATATGCCCGTTTAATAATTCGGCTATATTCGAGCTGATGGATAAGCCCAGCCCGGTACCGCCATATTTGCGGTTGGTTGTGCCGTCCGCCTGCTGGAACGCTTGGAAAATAAGGCTTTGCTTGTCCCGCGGAATGCCGATGCCGGTATCGCTAATGGAAAAGGCAATGCCGGAGCCGCTTGCAAGCAGCTTGTTGTGCGCAGGCAGCAACGCTTGATTCGCGTGGTGAATGTGCAGCTTCACTTCCCCGCTTTCCGTAAATTTAAAGGCATTGGAAAGCAGATTTTTTATAATTTGCAGCAGCCGCTGCTCATCGGTCACGATCGTTTCCGGCAGCCCGGCGTCAAGCTTAACCGTAAACGTTAGTCCCTTTTGGCGGGCAACCGGGGCAAATTGCTGTTCAGCCGTTTCCAACACGGCCATCAAACTGACAGGACCTTTCACAAGCTCGATTTTGCCGGACTCCACCTTGGACAAGTCCAGAATGTCGTTAATCAGCTGAAGCAGATCATGCCCGGATTGGTGGATCGTCTGCGCGTATTTGATTTGATTTTCCTGCAAATTACCGTCCTTGTTATCCGCCAAAATATTGGACAGGATGAGCAGGCTGTTCAGCGGCGTCCGGAGCTCATGGGACATGTTCGCCAAAAACTCGGATTTATATTGCGAACTGAGCGCCAGCTGCTTCGCTTTTTCTTCCAGCTCATTTTTGGTAATTTCCAATTCTTTTGTTTTTTGCTCGGAGTTTTTGTATTGCTCCTCCAGTTTTTCATTGATGCCGCGCAGCTCTTCGGATTGCGTTTGCAGCTCTTCGGTCAGCACCTGCGACTCCACCAGCAGCTGCTCAACCTGCATCCGTCCCGAGATGCTGCTGATGACACTGCCAAGATGCGCGCATAAGTGCTGCAGGAGCGTTTGCTGAATCGGCTTGAACTTGCTGAACGAAGCCAGCTCAATAACGGCTACGACCTGGCCTTCGAACTGCACAGGCATTATCATCAGGCTTGCAGGAGCAGCTTTGCCGAGTCCCGACGAGATTTGAATATAGTTATCCGGCAAGTGTTCCATCACAATGGTCCGGCTTTCCAGCGCGGCTTGCCCGATCAGCCCTTCCCCGCTTCTAAAAGACTCTATTCCGACCTCATGCTGCTGATAAGCATAGGAAGCAAGCTTGTTCAGCTGCGGATGGCGGCCGCTTTTTTGCTGGATATAAAAAACGCCGTAACTTGCTTCAACTAACGGAGTAACGGTCGTAATAAACAGCTGGGCCAACCCTTCCAGATTTTGTATGCCTTGAAGTTTCGTAGCCATTACGGCTACATTCGTTTCCATCCAGCGCTGCTCTTGTTCCAGGTTGGAATAATGTTTCAGCATCTTGGCCATTTCATTAAACGACCGGGCAATGTCGCCGATTTCATCCTGCGTCCGCACATCAATATGGGGCAGCTCGGAAGCGGACATGGAATCATGCGTCACTCCGGTAATTACACTCGTAATTTTGAACAGGTTTCTCGTAATCCGTTGCGACAAAACAAGTCCGATCAGCAGCGTTAATAAAAAGGTTACAACCGTTAATATGGCCGTTGTCCGGTTTACGAAGTTAACCATTGCAGTGTTAGCCTGCTTGCCTTTATCCAATAATTGCTGCTGATAACCCGCAATCGACTGGGACAAAGCCCCAAGCTCCTGGCCAATAGGAAGCACTTCGTCCTTGAAATAAGCTAAAGCGGCATCCTGATCCTGGTTCTGCTGCAGGTTATCAAGCATATGTTCATAGCTTCGCATAAACGCCTGATTCGTTTCGTACAGCTTTTGGGAAGATTCTTTAGTTTCCGGCTGGGTCATCAAAGCCCCCGCTTGTCCGGTCAGCAAATTCAGCTGTTCGTTGGCGGTTTGCAGCTCCGTCAAATAACTGGAATCTCTCGTAAGCAGATATCCTTTCAAGCTGCTTGTCTGCTGCACAGACAAGTACTCCACGTCTTTGGCCATGCTTAACACCGTGACCCGCCGGTCTATCAAGTCGTTATACGACTTATTCACCCTGTCATTGTAAACATAGGCTGTAATATTAACTGCAGTCACCAAAAACGCAACAGATAAAAAACAGAGAAGCAGCTTGCTTCGAATGGTAAATCTCATGGAAATCCTCCAGTTATCCGGCCTGTCGCCTTCATTGAATAAATAGCCTTATCTCCTTGTATCTTACATTCCTACTAATCAGATGCCTATAGTGCAAAACAATTATTATGAGGTTAATTTGCCATTGTCACAAAATAGACACATTTAAGCAAGCAGTTTCGACATACAACCAAAACACGCTTACTCTATACTTAGCTGTGTTATCCGATGTTATATAAATTCACATAACCATAAAAGAAGAAATAAATATCGATGGAGGGATTTCCCAATGGCCATATTGATGGCGAAGGATAACATGAATCAGCCGTTTGCAAGTTATGAGCTGCTTCCTTATTACGATGAAATGTTTGAAGGACGGGGTAAAGCGAGGACCCATTATAGCGCGGTGCTGCACCGGATTTCGAGAATGGGCATGGATGAGCTGAAACAAAAGGATGCCGTCATGCAAGCCGAAATGGTATCCCAGGGCATTACGTTTACGGTTTACAGCAGCGAGCCGGACAAATCCGACCAGGAGAGAACAATACCTTTCGACCTGCTCCCCCGCCTGATTACAGCAGAAGAATGGCAGCAGCTGGAGAAAGGGCTGCAGCAGCGGACCCGGGCATTAAACCGTTTTATTAGCGATATTTATCATGAGCAGCATATTTTGAACGATGGACTTATTCCGCGGGATTTGGTATTGAATAACCCTTATTATGTACCGGCTATGGCCGGACTTGATGTGCCAAACGATGTGTATATCCCGCTGTCGGGCATTGATCTGGTACGCGGCGACAACGGTCAGTTCTATGTGCTGGAAGATAACTTAAGGACGCCTTCGGGATTGTCCTATATATACAAAAACCGGGAAATGATGAGGAACCTGTTTCCGGAATTGTACTTTGACTACCGTGTCCGCGATATCGATCCCGGTATGAATGCGTTATTAAGCTGCCTGCGGAGCATGGCGCCGTCTTCCAAAGCCGATCCCTGCGTAGTGCTGCTGACGCCGGGCAGCTATAATTCCGCTTATTACGACCATTCCTTCCTGGCGCAAGAAATGGGTATCCAGCTTGTGGAGCCGCACGATTTAACCGTTATTAACCGGACTGTTTATGTGAAAACAAGGAACAGCCTTCGCCAGGTAGACGTCATTTACCGGCGTATTGATGACGAGTTTTTGGACCCGCTCGCCTTCCGTAAAGATTCTTTGCTTGGTGTCCCCGGCCTCATGGATGCCTATATCGCCGGGAATGTTGCGCTTGCGAACGCGCCGGGAACCGGCGTAGCCGATGATAAAGCGGTATACGCCTACGTTCCGGATATGATCCGCTACTATTTGAATGAAGAACCGATCATTAACAATGTTCCCACTTATATATTGTCCAGACCGCATGAGCTGGAATTTGTATTGTCACGCCTGCCCGAGATGGTCGTAAAAGAAAGATGCCTCTCCGGCGGCTACGGCATGCTGATCGGCCCTACTTCAACGGATGAAGAAATAAAAAAATTTCGCGAAAAAATAATACTTCATCCCGAGCGGTACATAGCGCAGCCGACTGTCAAATTGTCTTGCAGCCCGTCGCTGGCCCATGACCGGATCGCGCCGCGGCATATCGACTTGCGCGCATTCGTGTTTACGGGTGACAACACTTCCTATGCCGTTCCCGGCGGGTTGACCCGTGTAGCGCTGCAGCAAGGCTCTCTTGTTGTAAACTCATCGCAAGGCGGCGGCACGAAGGATACATGGGTTCTGACTTCGTCTGCCGCCAGCCGACTTGAACTGAATTCGAGGTGATCCAACCATGACCCGTTATGCCGAACAATTGTATTGGATTGGACGATATTTGGAACGTGCCGATCATTATGTCAGAATGATTAATGTGTATTATCATAGGCGCGATGACAGGGCTACCCATCACGAATGGCTGCGGCTCGCCGCTGCTGCCGGCGATTTAACCGGCCTGCAAAATGCGCATCCCCACCCCAATGAGCTGAATACGCTCAGCTACTTCACTTTTGAGCCTTCGAATCCGAACAGCATCTTGTCCAGTGTGCAGAAGGCGAGAAACAATACGCGCGTAATGCGGCAAATGCTGCCCGGTGAGCTGTGGGAACTGATCAACTCCCTGTATATCTGGCTTAAAGAGCAGGATGTCTATCAAGTGCAGGCTTATCCTCCCTATAAGTTTTATAAACGGATTGGGGAATGGCTGTCGTTATTCAACGGAGCTGCTGATTCATCCATGAGCCGGGGAAGGAACTGGAATTTCATTCAGGCCGGCAAATATTTGGAACGGATGCGCAATACGATTCATGTCCTGTATGACAGCTGCAGCCATGTGCTGGCGGATGAAAGCTGCAGCAGCGATTATGAATACAGCCAGTGTGTGTCGCTTCTGAAAGCATGCGGCGGTTATGAAGCGTTCCGCAAACTGTATGCCAATCACGTCAACCTGGCGGAGACAGCGGATTTTTTACTGCAGAACGCTTATTTCCCGCGGTCGGTCCGGTTTGCCGTTCACGCTTTAAAAACATGCTGCGAATCCGACTTGCTGATCCATGGCCAGATTGAGCAGTTATCCGATCAAATCAATCATCTGCTTGTTCATATTCGAATCGACGGCATCAGCCGCGATGCAAATGACGGCAATGCCATCCTGGACCACCTTCTTCAAATGACGGAGTCGTGCGACCAGCTTGGGCAGCTCATTTCGGATACGTGCATGGATGAGGAAAACCCGATACGGATCGCTAGCTTCGTTCAATAAGCACGCCAAAAAAGCCAAGGATGAGATATCCTTGGCTTTCGCTTATCCGTTTGCTTACACAATCAGACTGCTGATTGAGAAGCTCATGCCGACATAGACAATAAACAACAGCATGCCGACTGCTGTGTTGCCTTGCTGCAAATGCTCGGACAACTTCAATCCCGGCGTTACCCAGTCAAACACACAGTATACCGCCAACAGGCACACATAGCCGATTGCAAACCATAACATCATATGCCAAATGGATGTATTCGTATAAGCAGCTACGCCCAATATAATGGCTGTCCCCAAAAACTGCCCGCCCATCGCCAGTCCTGCTGCAATATTGCCGCGCTTCAGCTCCTTCAAATCGCTGTACGGCGTCATCCAGCTGAACAACACCATGCCCAGCAGCTGAAGAATGACGATCACGGCAACGCCTACAATTAAATCAAGCAAATCTACCCAACTCAAGAAGCCCACCCCCGGAACTTGGCATACGTCAAATCATAATCGGAAAAATCATGTACCTCTTCGACAATAATATTCGCTTTATCCGCTGTCTTCAGCTTGGCGTAACGGTCTGCATCAATCGGCTGTTTCACCCGGTTGCCGGAAGGCAATTCCAGAACAGCGAATTGCCTGAATTCGCCGTTATATTCCGTTTGGTATACACCAATCAGCTTCGTTTCCGTCGTAATGCGGACCTTCAGCTTCTCCAAATCCTGCTCGGCGGCCTCTTTAGTCGGAAACGATTTGATGGTGCGCCATGCGCTTAACGTTACATCATTGCGCCCGTCGCTGCCGGTCATCATATCCGCGCTCATGTACTGAAGCGTATACAGCTTGTCGCCGGTGGCGTAATTATTATCATTCGGAAGCATTTCATTATCCGGCAATACTGTCATATCGCTGCCGATCAGATCGCTAACCTCGCCTTCCACGATCCGGTAATCCCAAGGCACGGTGCTTGGGTCCGTTTCATCCGCTTGTACGGTTGCAGTATCCTGAGGGATCGCCGACGTTTCGGTTGACCATGAAATCGCGGAATCGCTGCTGTACCGGTCATTCGAACAGGAGTTAAAGGCAAAAGCGATAAACACAACTAGCAAAATGCCCCCGACCAGCATGGATGCCGGACGATTGTTCCGGTCTCCGCCGCCGCGGTTATATCCGTTACCATACTGCATCATTTCACCCCTATCGCTACAAAATGGCTCGTATTGCCCGTAATAAGCCCGCCGGCGCGGCCAAGCAGGCCGCACGGCTCGCCGTTAATGACAAACACGCCCGTGAGCAGCCGGAATTGGCCGGCCGCCAAATCTATCTTTGCAAGCTCGGCCCGCTTCTGGTACACGCGCGGAAAAAACACGCTTGTATCAAAGCCGTCCGTGTCTTGGATCTCCAGCTCGCCCGACGCATTATAAATCGACACAGATCCGCCTTCGCGCCCAAACATGGACTTGCTGACATAACTTCCGTCAAATACCGCCTTATTGTAAGTAGGCAGCATATAACGGCCGATGACAGCCCGCTCTTCTTCGCTGAACAGCATTCCCAGCTCATAAAGGCCCCAAATCAATGCCTGCAGCCCTTTGGATTGGAGCAATATAGCATGGATGCCGTTAAACAATACGAGCTGCTCCGTTTCCAGGGCATAAGCGAGAGCGTCGCCGCCGTCATCAATCGCCATCCATTCTTTCGGATACAGCGCAAACATGCGCCGGATCGGCTCGCCGCTGCCGTCTTTAAGCACGCCTTCGTCCACCCACAAGTCCAGGCAGTCCACGAAATTTACGGGCAAGCCGCTATGTTTCGCCATCATTTCGATCGTGCCCGAATCCTCCAGATGCTCGCCGTAGGCAACGCAAGCGGCTGTATCCGGCTGCTCGGCAGTCCAAGCCGCTGCCAGCAGCTCCGGCATGCGGTCGTTAGGTGAAGCCAAACCGCGCTGCCCGCACACCCACGGCGTTGCAACGGACGCTTCGACATAACCGGTAGGCGTATCCGCATTAAGCTCCAGCAGCTTAATAGCGCCGTCATCGCTAATGGCAAAATCAAACCGGGCATAGCGGCTGATCAAGCCGGGGCCGTTCATCTCCAGCCGGTCGAGCGCTTCCCACAGCAGCTCCGGAATACCCAGCATCGCATACAGCTCCTTGCGCTTGTGGGCATAACGGGCGGCGCGGTCGAAGATGCGCCATAACGCCGCCGACGCCTGCACCAGCTCTTCATACACATCCCGCCGCATGGCGACGGCCTGATCCAGCCAATACGCTTCCTCCTCCAAATCCGCCCAGGTGAATCCCATGTCCCGCAGCGCGCGCGTCTTCTCCGTCCGGTCGGGCCCCGGCACGCCAACCGCCTCAAATACTTTGACCGGACTCATCCGCCAAAACCGCCCGAGTGGCTGATGGAGCTATGCCCGCTTGACGAGGAGGAGCCGGACGAAGACAATCCGCTCGATTTGCCGCCGATACCGCCAGGCGAAGAAGAAACCGATCTGCGCGTAATGGAACCGGTCGTATTGGATGTTTTGGGACGTACAGTTGAACCGGCCACCGGTTTATTTTGAAAAGTGCCCGAATCGTATACGGACGGTTTGTATACTTTGCCGGTTCTTGCGTCATAAGTTGTTTGCGTATTGTGCCAGGTGGTAGAAGAATACGCCGTTCCGCGGTTAAAGATTAAATGATACAGCAGCAGATCATCCCAGCCAAACGAGGAGTGCATCACAGCTCCGCCGCCGCCGGACGGGCCGCCTCCTCCTCCAGTGGTTGCGGATGAACCCCCTCCCCCGCTCTGCTCTTCGTTATCGTCATCCGTACCATCGTCCAATAACGGCAAATTCCAGTCCAAATTAGCGTCATAATACGATTTCACCGCATCCGTCGACCATTCTACAAGCCGGGGTCCGTTGTCTGCTGCAGCTTCCGGCGACGCAGCCCCTGCTTCGGCATACACTTTGCCGGATGGTATAACGCCCGCGACAGCATGAGCGATAAGCGCTATGCCCAAGGAAGTCGACAATACTTTTAAAGGCAGCCCTTCCGCATTAAAAAAACGCGCGGGAAACTGTTTGCCAGGCTTTTCGGCCATCGGTTTATTCTCTCCTTCCATTGCTAGCGCGGCTGAACCTTAACCGCCAGCAGCTCCATCGTACCGGAATCTATATTAAGCCTTCCTTCAATCGTCTCATACTCCACGCCTCCAACCATCAGGTAATTGACATGATGCAAGGCGCCAATCATGGCGTCGGTCCACTCGCGGTCGTCAATTTGCCGCAGCTCGCCGCTTGGCAGTTTTTCCATTACAAGCACTCTCATTAACGTTCCACTCCCGTTTCGATTCTGTTGCCGGCAACATACATACGGATGCTGCGCCAACTTGGTTTCATTTTACAATTAAACAGGATTTCGGAAATCGTGACAACCCTTTTGAATGGATTTCCTTTTTTATGAAAATGCTATATAGCTGATGGAAAAACATACATCTTAGGAGGAACAAGCAACATGAACAAACGAGCTTTATTGGCCTGCTTCAGCGCAGTGGCGTTATCGGCGGGCAGCCTGTTTGCCCAATCCGTAACGGCTGATTCAAAAGAAACGGCGGGAACCGCCTCTGTCAGCATTATTAATGCACAAGGCGAAAAAATCGGCACGGCCGGCCTGAAGCAGGAAAAAGACGGTGTGCATATTCATCTGACAGCGGAGAAGCTGCCTCCCGGCACACACGGGTTTCATTTTCATATGACAGGCAAATGCGATCCGCCAAAATTCGAATCGGCGGGCAGCCATTTCAACCCGTTCAACAAGGAGCATGGCTTTCATAATCCAAAAGGATTCCATGCCGGCGATTTGCCCAACATCGAGGTTGGCGCAGACGGCAAAATCAACGTGGACATCAAAACCGAACAGGTGACGTTGGACAAAAACAAGCCGAACTCGCTTCTGAAAGAAGGCGGAACGGCCATCGTCATCCATGAGAAAGCGGACGATTATGTCACCGATCCTTCCGGCAACTCCGGCGACCGCATCGCCTGCGGCGTAATCCGCTAGCCTGCACGACCTGCAGCCCGATCCGGGCTGCTTTTCTTATGCCTGCTATCTTCTCTTCCGTTTCTTTCATTAGCCGTCCTGCAAAAAAATAAAATGGCTTTCCCGCTGCAGGCTACTTTCCACAACCGGCTTATATTCGGTAAAATAAGGTACAGTTGTACAAAAAGCCTTTATACTTCCAATTGACGATAGAAAGGAACTTCCGAAAATGATCATTCAACCGAAAACACGCGGTTTTATTTGCACAACCGCCCATCCGGAAGGCTGTGCCGCTCAGGTTCAGCGCCAAGTGGAATATGTACAAGCCCAGCCCAAAATCAGCGGGCCGCGCAACGTGCTTGTGGTCGGCGCTTCGACCGGCTACGGACTTGCTTCCCGTATCGTATCCGCCTTTGGCGCCGGCGCCAACACGGTTGGCGTATTTTTTGACAAGCCGGCGGAAGGCTCCCGTACCGCATCTGCAGGCTGGTACAACTCGGCGGCATTCGAAGCGGAGGCAGCAAAAGCCGGCTCCAAATCGTACAGCATCGTTGGCGACGCATTCTCCGATGACATCAAAGCCAAAACGATTGATCTGATCCGCACCGAGCTTGGCTCCATCGACCTGCTTGTGTACAGCGTAGCTTCGCCGCGCCGCACCCATCCGAAGACCGGCGAAACATTCAGCTCGGTTATTAAGCCGATCGGCGAAACGTATACGAACAAAACGGTCAATTTCCATACCGGCGAAGTGACAGAAGCTTCTATCGAACCGGCTTCTGAAGATGAAATTCGCCAAACCGTAGCCGTTATGGGCGGCGAGGACTGGCAAATGTGGATAGACGCCTTGCAGGAAGCAGGCGTTCTGGCCGATGGAGCCACTACGGTGGCGTATTCCTATATCGGGCCGGAAATTACACATGCCGTCTACTGGGATGGAACGATTGGCAAAGCCAAAAACGATCTGGAAGAAACGGCTAAACGGCTGAACGAACAGCTGGCCTCCAAAGGCGGACGGGCGTTTATTTCCGTCAATAAGGCGCTTGTGACCCAGTCCAGCGCAGCGATTCCCGTTGTTCCGCTGTACATTTCCGTGTTGTACAAGGTGATGAAAGAGCACGGGCTTCATGAAGGCTGCATCGAGCAAATGTACCGCCTGTTCTCGCAGCGACTGTATACCGGAGAAGCTGCGCCGCTTGACGATCAAGGCCGCATCCGCATCGACGATCTGGAGATGCGTCCGGAAATTCAGCAAGAAGTAACCCGGATATGGGAAAACCTCAGCACGGACAATATTAACGAGCTGTCCGACCTGGCTTCGTACCGGGAGGAATTTTTCCAGCTGTTTGGTTTTGAAACAGCAGGCATTGATTACGATGCCGACACCGATCCGGCCGTTGATATTCCAAACCTCCGGTAACGATCCGGCATAACTTGCACAGCAGAAGCCCCGCCATCTGTCTGAATACAGATGGCGGGGCTTCTTGAATGAGGACGCTTATTTTGTTCTGGCCAGCTCGATGATCATTACGACAAGTACGAGTACCTGAATGAGCAGTTCTGCGCTCATAGCGGCTCCCTCCATGACTGCGTAATGCTCCTTCGAACGGTTTCCCCTGTCCCGATGATGCCCTTTACGTCTCCCGTGCTATGTGTATGCGCGATTCCGCGCCTTTATGACTATGGAATAAACTGCTGCACAATGCGGACGATTTTACCGCCTTTTACCGTAAGATGGTACGGAAAATCTTTGATCGACAATTCATCATCCGACTGCAGCAGCTGAACGAATTTGTCCAGCGTAATCGATTCGTTCCATTCGGTATCCGACGCGTTCGGGTCGCCGGTCCGGTCATAGATTTGCATGACGACTTCCGCCTTTGGAGATATCGGCAGCCGGCTGATCGTCGGATCATCATTTACGATATAATAGCCGTCCGGAGGACCATCCTCACCGGAGCCGCCTTCACGCTCTTGAAAAATCTTTTTCGCCTGATCGCCTTCGTACCAATCAATAGCATCAATAGACAACACATAATTTCCGGCAGTACCGCTGATCCCTTCGATATATCCCGTTTCCGTATCCGCCGTTTTTGGCACCGGCGTATAATCCTTGCCTCCCGCAAGCGCGAAAGTTACGGTCGTCAGAAAAGCTATTGCAACAGCCGCACCTGCAATATATTTTTTCATCGCGCCATCGCTCCTTCATTTCGTGGAGTATTCTATTTGCCTGTTATTAGCATATAACGAGCGGACAGGGGAGAAAGTTACAAAACAGCAACAGGAATGTAAATGATTTTTGTTGGTCGGCTATGGGGATGATGAGCTTGCTCCAGCTTCAAACCGGCGGCTGCCAGCGGTATAGTATAATTGGAAATTGGGCTGCACAGGCTTGCTAGAGGTTGCTGCAATTTAATTAAACGCCGTTTATACTAAATTTAGTAGTTATTTTGAGGTTCACTTTCAAAATAAAATTTCTAAAGAAAACCTTTTGCGAAATGGAGTGACGTTGAACAAATGAAACGGAACCTTTTAGGCCGCTCGGAGCTTATGGCGGGCGAAATCGGGCTTGGCTGCATGTCGCTGGGCACGAATAAGCCTGCCGCCATCAAAGTTGTGCATGAGGCGCTGGACAAAGGCATTAATTTTTTGGATACGGCGGATTTGTATGATGACGGTTTGAATGAAGAAATAGTAGGCGAAGCGATCCGGGACGGAGGCAGGACGTAATTGTCGCCACCAAGGCCGGCAACCGGCGTATTCCGGGCCAGGAAGGCTGGGTATGGGACGCGTCCAAGGCTTATATTAAAGAAGCTGTCAAAGGCAGCCTGAAGCGGCTGCAGACCGATTATATCGACTTGTACCAGCTGCACGGCGGCACATTGGACGATCCGATCGACGAGACGATTGAAGCGTTTGAAGAGCTGAAGCAGGAAGGCGTTATCCGGTATTACGGCATCTCCTCCATCCGGCCGAATGTGATTCGGGAATATGCGAGCCGCTCCAGCATCGTAAGCGTTATGAGCCAATACAGCATCCTTGACAGGCGTCCGGAAGAAACCGTACTGCCGCTGCTGGCGCAGGAAGGCATCAGCCTGATCGCACGCGGACCTGTTGCCAGAGGCATCCTGTCGGATGGCGGCAAAGCCAAAATAGCAGGCGGCTACTTAGGCACGCCGCAGGACAAGCTGGAAGCCATCTATGAAGGCTTGGACGCTCTGAAGGGGAGCCGCAGCCTGGCGCAGCTTGCGATCCGTTACGCGCTTGCTGACACCGCCGTAGCCGTGACGATTCCCGGCGCCAGCTCGCTTGAGCAGCTGCGCCATAACATTGGCGCTGCAGAGCTGCCTCCGCTGCGCGCAGACGAGCTTGCCGCAATCCGCGAGCTGAGCGCCGCGGGCGTGTATGAGCAGCACCGCTGAAGTAAGGCTGCGGCAACGGGCTTCGAATTTGTCTTCGCCCTCTATAATCACTGACCGTATCTGTCAGTTCTAGCGGGATATCCTTTAATCAGGAGGCGAATTACTTGAATAAGAAAGCTAGTGAACTTCCGATTATATTGTTCGTCGACCAACAGTCTCTAGACAATTGGCTTGAACACAATTATGATACTTCAGCGGGAATCCGGCTGCAGATCGCGAAAAAAAATTCCGGCGTAGCTTCTGTTTCCTATGACGAAGCGCTCGAAAGCGCATTATGTTACGGATGGGTGGATAGCCAAAAAGAATCGTTCGATGACAAAACTTGGCTTCAACGATTTACTCCGCGCGGGGCTAAGAGCATTTGGTCGAAAGTGAATAAAGAAAAAGCGGAGCTTCTAATCTCCAATGGAAGGATGAGGCCCTCCGGCATAAAAGCAATTGAAGCTGCAAAACAGAACGGACAATGGGATAAAGCTTATGAATCGCAAAGCATTGCTTCTCTGCCAGAGGACTTCGCCTACGAATTGGAACGAAATGTAAAGGCGAAGGCATTTTATGATACGTTGGATAAACAAAATAAATATTCCATTTTATTTAGAATCCATAATGCAAAAAAGCAAGAAACGAGAGCTAAGCGGATCGAGCAGTATATCACCATGCTTGAAAAAGGCGAAAAAATTTATCCCTAATTGTTCCGCTCTGAGCTGTCGTCTCCGTTAGCGCAATCCCCTTAAGTGACCAGGTCATCTTACCGTCTGGTAAACGAGGCCGATGGCTCCAGAATCAAAGGTCTTGTTTTCGATTAACTTAAGATTGATTCTCTCCTTGACACCTTGGAATAACGGCAATCCCTTTCCGATCAGGACGGGAGAAACCGTAATTTTATACTCATCAATTAAATCAAACTGCATAAGGCGGTGCGCGAATCTGGGACTGCCGAGGATAACCATATCCTTGCCTGGCTGCTGTTTGAGGTGATTGATCTCTTCCTCAACATTTTCTTTCACGAGTCTGGAATTATTCCATTCGACTTTCTCCAGCGTCGTGGAAAAAACGATTTTGGCTGTCTTTTCAATCCACTCGGCATGATTCCGTTCATGCTGCGAAGCGGATGGGTTCGAAGGCACAGATGGCCAGTAACTGTACATCATCTGATAAGTCCCGCGCCCCCAAATGACCGTGTCGGCAGTACTCAAAATTTCTTTCGCGTGTTTCTCCAAATCAGCATCGTAGGAAACCCAGCCAATGTCCATTGCACCATTCGGCCCTTCTACAAAACCGTCAAGCGATGCGTGCAGAAATAGAACGAGTTTTCTCATGTTCAGTTCTCCTTTGTTCATGAGGGATATCTACATTTTTACATAAGCAGAAAGCCGAAGCATTGTTGCGTTCGTGCCGGCGGCAGTAAACAGACATGATTTAACCAGCATCTTTTTCTTATTCGATGAGGTATACTCATACTCCTTGTTGTCTATATAACGGAACCAAGCCAAAAAGGAGCTGTCCCCCGGCCATCTTGCGATGGCTTCGGGGACAGCTCCTTTTATTCAAACGGGGTATTCCCCGCTAACTCGCTTATTTAACCGATTTAGCCCAGTCTTTAGCGAATTTGTCCAAACCTTGGTCCGTCAAAGGATGTTTGGAAAGTTGTTCGATAACGCTGTAAGGAATCGTCGAGATGTGTGCGCCAGCCAGTGCTACGCGGGTAACATGGTCAGGGTGGCGTACGGAAGCTGCGATGATTTGCGTGTCAAGGTTAGCTACGCGGAACAGCTCAGCGATTTTAGCAACCAGTTGAACGCCATCTTCGGAGATGTCATCCAGACGGCCCAGGAATGGCGAAACGTAAGTTGCGCCAGCGCGAGCAGCCAGAAGCGCTTGGTTAACCGTGAAGATCAAAGTAACGTTTGTTTTAACGCCTTTTTTCGTCAGGTAACGGCAAGCTTCCAAACCAGCAAGCGTCATTGGAAGTTTGATTGTAATATTTTTGTCGCCGCCGTTGATTTTGATCAGTTCGTTGGCTTCAGCGATCATTTGCTCAGCAGTAACAGCGTCTGGAGTAACTTCCGCGGATACGGATTCTACTTCCGGTACAGCTTTCAGGATTTCTTCGATGCGGTCTTCGAATTTCACGCCTTCTTTAACAACCAGGGAAGGGTTCGTCGTTACGCCCGACAAAATGCCCATTTTGTACGCTTTTTGAATGTCATCCAAGTTAGCAGTATCGATGAAAAATTTCACAATCCATTACCTCCACTTAACTATAATTTATTTTTTTTCGACAGCGTGTCCACCAAATTCGTTGCGGAGAGCCGCTACGACTTTACCAGTGAACGTATCGTTGTCAAGAGAACGATAACGCATCAGAAGCGACATTGCAATAACCGGAGTTGCGGTTTGCAGGTCAAATGCCGTTTCAACCGTCCATTTGCCTTCGCCGGACGAATGCATGATGCCTTTGATTTCATCCAGGTTCGCGTCTTTCGAGAAAGCGCGCTCCGTCAGTTCCATCAGCCACGAACGGATAACGGAACCGTTGTTCCATACGCGTGCTACTTTTTCGTAGTCGAAATCAAAGTCGGATTTTTCAAGAACTTCGAAACCTTCGCCGATAGCAGCCATCATGCCGTATTCTACGCCGTTGTGAACCATTTTCAAGAAGTGGCCGCTGCCGGATTTGCCAGCGTACAGGTAGCCGTTTTCGTTAACAGCCGTGTCTTTGAACAAAGGCTCAACGATAGCCCAAGTGTCAGCGTCGCCGCCGATCATGTAGCAAGCGCCGTTACGAGCGCCTTCCATACCGCCGGAAGTACCAACGTCCATGTAGCTTACGCCCAGAGCTTTCATTTTTTCGTAACGAGCGATCGACTCTTTGTAATGCGAGTTGCCGGCTTCGATTACGATGTCGCCTTTTTCCAGCAGAGCGGATACTTGATCCAGAACTGTGTCAACAACGCCGTGAGGAACCATGATCCATACGATTCTTGGAGCTTGCAGGTTTTGTACCAGCTCTTCGAGCGTGTAAGCGCCAGTTGCGCCAAAACCTTTCATTTCGTCAACTGCTGCTTTGTTCAGGTCAAATGCTACAACCTCGTGTTTGTGGTCGAGCAAGTTTTGGCCCAGGTTAAGGCCCATTTTTCCTAATCCAACTAAACCGACTTTCATGGGATTCCCTCCGAGTGAATAATTATGTGTAGAAGCATTTTTCCTCGCGGAAAAATGCTTTTATCTTGTTATAACGTTTGTCAAAAGCCCCGATTTTATCGGTTCAACAAGCTTGCAGCCGTTTGGGCAACATTGTCAGCCGTAAAGCCGAAGTAAGCGAGTACTTGGTTGCCGTTGCCGGATGCGCCGAACGTATCGATGGAAATGATTTTGCCGTCGTTGCCAGCGTAACGTTCCCAGCCTTGACGGATACCCGTTTCGATTACAACACGGTTTTTAACTGCGGCAGGCAGAACCGATTCTTTGTATTCGTCCGTTTGTTTTTCGAACAGTTCCCAGCTTGGCATCGAAACAACGCGTACCGAAACATTGTCTTGTTCCAGTTTCGCTTTTGCTTCAACAGCAAGGGAAACTTCGGAACCTGTTGCAACGAGGATTACGTCAGGCGTTGCGTTTGTTTCCGTCAGCACGTAAGCGCCGGAGGAAAGCTGTGCAACGTTTGCTTTCGTTTCTTCGAATACAGGCAGGTTTTGGCGGCTCAATACGAGCGCTACCGGACCTTCGTTTTGTTGCAGCGCGTAAGCCCAAGCGTTAGCTGTTTCGTTAGCGTCAGCAGGACGGATAACCGTCAGGCCTGGGATTGCGCGCAGCGCTGCCAAATGCTCAACAGGCTCATGGGTAGGGCCGTCTTCGCCAACAGCGATGGAGTCATGCGTAAATACATACGTTACAGGCAGCTTCGAAATCGCAGCCAGACGGATGGATGGACGCAGGTAATCGTTAAATACGAAGAACGTGCTCACGAATGGCTTCACGCCGCCATGCAGCGCCATGCCGTTGCCTGCAGCGCCCATAGCGTGCTCGCGAACGCCGAAGTAAACGTTGCGGCCTGCATAGGATTCCACAGCAAACGTTTTTTCACCCGCGATATCCGTCATTGTGGAGTGCGAAAGGTCCGCGCTGCCGCCAAAGATGGACGGGATCGATTTAACGAAGTGGTTGATGGCTTGTCCGCTTGCAACGCGAGTCGAAACCGTTTTGGACGTGTCGAACGTCAGAACGTCTTTCGCTTCGATCAGCACTTTGCCGCTGATAGCATCAAGCAGTTCTTTTGCAAGCTCAGGATGAGCTTCTTTATAGGAAGCGATCAGGCGGTTCCATACGGATTCCTCAGCATCGCCTTTATCCTTAATGGATTCCAGGTGAGCTTTCACTTCAGCGGGCACATAGAAGTTTTCTTCGTAGTTCCAGCCGTAAGCCGCTTTCGTCGCTTTTGCTTCTTCAAGGCCCAGCGGATTGCCGTGCGCTTTGTTCGTGCCGGCAACTTTAGGGCTGCCGTAACCGATGATCGTTCTGATTTCGATGATCGTAGGTTGATCAGCGTTCAGTTTTGCTTCTTCGATTGCTTTCGTGATTGCTGCAACATCGTTGCCGTCTTCCACGCGCAGGTATTGCCAGTTTGCGGATTCCGCACGTTTTTGGATGTTTTCCGAGAACGACAGGTTCAGTTCGCCGTCAAGGGAAATATCGTTGGAGTCGTACAAGGCAATCAGCTTGCCGAGCTTCATGTGGCCGGCCATGGACATCGCTTCGTACGAAACGCCTTCCATCAAGCAGCCGTCGCCAACAAGCGCGTAAGTGTAGTGGTCGACTACCGGGTAGCCTTCACGGTTGAACTTCGCAGCCAGATGCGCTTCAGCCATAGCTACGCCAACAGCTGTTGCGATACCTTGGCCCAAAGGACCCGTTGTAGCTTCTACGCCGTCTGTGTGGCCAACTTCAGGATGGCCTGGCGTCAAGCTGTTCAGTTTGCGGAATTGTTTCAGATCGTCGATCGAAACGCCGTAGCCGAACAGGTGCAGCAAGCTGTAAAGCAATGCCGAACCATGGCCCGCGGATAAAATGAAACGGTCGCGGTTAAACCAAGTGGAGTGGTTCGGGTTATGTTTCAATTGGTTCGCCCAAAGCGCGTATGCCATTGGAGCCGCGCCCATAGGCAGGCCTGGATGGCCGGAGTTTGCTTCGTTGATCGCATCGATGGACAGAGTGCGGATCGTGTCAATTGTCAGTTGCTCAAGCTCTTGTTTCTGCATATGCTTCTCCTTTTTTTTCCTTGCGGATAGTGCCTTCATCCAGCCACCATTGATCGTCGCCAAGAAGATCGAATGCAGCTTGAGGTCCATAAGAACCAGCAGCGTATGGCTGAAGAGGGAGTTTGCCTTGCTCAACAGCTTTAAGGATTGGTTCTACCCACATCCAGGACAGCTCAACTTCGTTCCAGTGAGCGAAGAAAGTAGCGTCGCCGCGCGATGCGTCGTAGATCAGGTTCTCGTACGCTTCCGGTTGTTCCGTCAGCGAAGAGTAGCAATTTACATAAACCGGCTCAAATTGGCCGTCGGAAACACGGTCTTTGCTGTTCAGCTGAAGCGTAATGCCTTCTTTTGGCCCAATTTCGATAACAAGCAAATTAGGTACGTAGGAATCATCGACTTTAGCCGATTTCAAAGGCTCTTTGAATTCGATCACGATACGGGTGGATTTTTCTTTCATCCGCTTGCCCGTACGGATATAAAACGGAACGCCTTCCCAGAAGTAGTTGTCGATCCAAAGTTTTGCCGCGATAAACGTGTTGTTTTGAGAATCAACAGCTACGCCCGGCTCATCCTTGTATCCTACAACTGGTTGGCCGTTCATTTCCCCTGCAACATATTGCCCGAGGACGATTTGGCTCGAAATTTGATCTTCTTGAAGCGGACGAAGCGACTCCATCACCATGCGTTTTTTGTTGCGCACGTCTTCAGGGCTGCTTTCTTTCGGAAGCTGCATCGCAATCATCATCATCAATTGGAGCATATGGTTTTGGAACATATCGCGAAGCGCGCCGGAGTGATCGTAATAGCCAGCTCTTTCTTCTACGCCGACCGTTTCGCTTGCCGTAATTTGCACGTTAGCGATATAACGGTTTGTCCAGAGCGCATGAAGTACAGGGTTGGAGTTCTCAAGCACTTCCAGGTTTTGCACCATCGGTTTGCCCAAATAGTGGTCAATACGGTAGATTTCTTCTTCCGTAAACGATTTAGTCAATTTCTCATTCAGATCGCGTGCCGATTGCAGGTCGCGGCCAAATGGTTTTTCAATAATAAGACGTTTCCAGCCTTTTGTAGCGCCCAGGCCGCTGGCTTGAATGTTAGCCGCGATAACCTCAAAAAATTCAGGGCCTACCGACAGGTAGAACATCCGGTTTTCAGGAAGGTTAAGCTCTTGCTCTCTTTGTTTCACCAGCTCAAGAAGCTTCACATAATCTTCTGGACGGCCTACGTCCAATGCGCTGTAACGGAACGCGCCAAGGAAATCCTTGAACGACTTTTGATCAGTTACTGCGCGTCTAGAGAAAGTATGGATCGATTGCTCAACTTGCTTTTGGAAATCTTCATGAGCAATTTCACGTCTTCCCAGCCCGATGATCGAAAACTTCTCAGGCATTTTTTGGTCCAAAAATAAATTGTACAAGGCAGGGAAAATTTTTCTTTTCGCTAAATCCCCTGTTGCACCAAACAAGACGAAAGTCATGTCCATGGTTTTCTCCTCCTATCCTTAGAGGTTACTTAAAATCACCTACAAAACTACCGTCCACCATGATACTGCTAGATTTTCAATTCGTCAATATAGATTTGACAACTTTGTGAATCCATGAAAACCCTTTCATTGCAGGCATTTCGTGTGTTATAGTTAATATATTCACATCTCAGATTTCATAAAATTACAAGGTAAACTATGATTACCAAGTAAAGAGGGTGACCCGATGAACAACGCTGCCCGGCTGCTGCCCCTGCGTGAAAAAGTAGAGGCCGCCCATCAGCTCATCAGCAAAAAATGGGTAAGTCTCATCATCCTTACCCTGATGGAAGAACCAAAACGTTTTAGCGAAATCCAATGCAAAATTCCCGACCTTAGCAAAAGAATGCTGATTGAACGCATCAAAGAACTGGAGGAAGCAGGCATCATCATCCGCAACGCCATCAAGGACAAGCCCGTAAGGACTGAATATTCCTTGACCCGAAAAGGAACCGAGCTTGGCAGAGCGTTAAGCGCGGTCGACCATTGGGCCGGCAAATGGCTGTAGCTTGCCGCATCATTGACGATACAGACGAAAAAAAGGACTGCAAGGAAGCGGATGCTTCTTCTGCAGTCCTTTATTATGGATTCCGGCCGTCGAACGTGCCGATCAGGCTTTTATGAATCCAGATGGCGGCCTGGCTGCCGTCGCCCATAGCAATGGTCACCATCTCCGAATGGCTGGTCACATCTCCTGCCGCCCACACATAATCGGCAGTTGTCAGCTTCGTCCTCGGGTTTGTAATGACATGCCGGTTGTCCGTCAGACCTGCCCCCAGCTGTTCCGCAAGCCCCGACCGCACTTCATTGCCGCCAAAAGCTAAAAATGACTTGCTGCACCGTATGGCGGTGCCGTCCTTGAGCATAACGCCCCGAAACTGCGATTCATCTTCGACTTCAATCTTTGCAACCGGCTGTTCGTAATACGGAATGTCCTGCCCGGCCAGCTGCGCCAGCAGTTCGCCGGGCACATCCGCTGTTTCATGATTGATGTATATAATGCGGCTTGTCCAATGCCTTAGCGTCAGCGCCATATTTGCGCCGGCCGTGCCGGAGCCGATCACAGCCACTTGCTGATCCGCCACCTCATAACCGTCGCAGTCCGGGCATATGTATACACTGATGCCCAAGCACGGAATAAGCTCCCGGAAGCCGGGAATGCGGTCTTTAACGCCCGTAGCGAGCAGCAGTCTGGCGCCGGTTATTTCCTCCCCGCTTTCAAGCTCCAGCACGAAGCATTCGGTGCGGCGCCGGGCAGTAACGGCTGTGCCCGCGATGAAACGGACGCCAAGCCGCTCAGCTTGAAGTCTGCCCGCAGCTCTCAGCTTCATGCCGCTGACGCCTTCCGGCCAGCCGATTAAATTATCATAGTTGCGGCAATAGGCTGAGCGGCCTTCCGCTGCGTCCACAACCGCTATTTTGTGGCGGTAACGTCCAAGCTGAATAGCAGCTTGCAAGCCAGCAAAGCCGCCTCCCACAATAACGCAATCATATTGCATAGTCCCTCCGCAAAATATCGGTTTTACTCAGTATTCCCTTGCAGCACTTCCCTATCCGAAACCTTCCTTCGAGCAAAGATGCCGCTGCACAACGCTCTCCATTATAGCCAAAATAAGCATTCCATATAATAGAAGAATTGGGATGTCCGCATATTCATCAGCCGTATGCCGAAGATCCATGGACAGCAGGTCCAGATCTATTTATGGAATAATTCATAACATGACAATCCATTAATATCCAGATCCCATTCTGAATATAAGCATAATCAATACAAAACGGTTTCTTCCTATTATATTTGAACCGGGAGTGTGGCAGGTTAAAGAAAGGTTATCTGACTTCTCTAAATAAAAATAAAAAGCCCGGTTATAACCGGGCTTCCAATTATGATAGGCTGCCAATCGCTTTGCGTACGGCTGGAGCAACCTTCGTTGCCAGCAGTTCAATAGACGAAGCGATTTGGCTGAACGGCATTGCGCCGATATCCATTTGGGCCATAAACCGGGTATGCCCATACAGTTCGTGCTGCTTAATAATCTTTTCCGCCGTTTCTTCCGCGCTTCCGATAACAAGCGCCGTCTCCGGCCCGCAAAAGGCGTCGAATTGTTCCCGGCTAAGCGGTCCACGGTTCATAAATCCGCTGTAATAATTGGCGTAATGCGGATAAAATTCGGCACGGGCCTGCTCGGAAGTACGGCCGATAAAGCTGTGGCCCGTAATGGCCACTTTAAGCGACTGCTCGGGCACTCCCGCTTCTCTTCCTGCCCGCTTGTACTCCTCAACAAGCGGCTTAAACCGGTGCGGGTCGCCGCCCAAAATCGCAAGCGCCATGCCTGCGCCTAATCTGCCGGCAAGCGCTGCGCTTGCCGGCGTTCCGCCTACGCCAAGCCATAACGGAATTTGGTCCTGCTTCGGCCGCGGAGCGATTTCCGCTTCGCTAAGCGCAGAACGGAACTTCCCGCTCCAAGTGACGATCTCATGTTCATTCAGCTCAAGCAGCAGGTTCGTTTTTTCCCGGAACAGCTCTCCGTAGCTTTCCAGGTCGTATCCAAACAAGGGGAACGATTCTACATAAGCGCCTCTGCCCGCAATAATTTCCGCTCTGCCGTCCGAGAGCAGATCAAGGGTCGCAAAATCTTCAAAAACCCGGACAGGGTCGGATGTGCCTAAAACGGTTGTCGCAGATGTAAGCCGGATTCGGCTTGTCGCCTGCGCAATTGCAGCAAGCAGCACCGGCGGCGATGATATCGCAAAATCAAGGCGATGATGCTCGCCGACGCCAAACACGTCAATGCCGGCCTCGTCAGCCAGCTTGGCCGCCGCCACCACTTCCCGCAGCCGCTGCTGCGCGCTCATGACGGTGCCCGTCACCGGGTGAGGCGACAATTCCCCTAACGTGTAAATGCCAAATTCAAACGTCTGGCTTCCGTCCGCGTTATGATCATGCTGTAAAGTTGCCACTGATGTTTTCCCCCTGTGTTTACGTAAGTTTATCCTTCGTATTGTTCAAATTATGCCGTGGTCCGTTTATTATTTCCGGATCATTCAAATAGCTGTCTACCTTAGTTACTTTATGTAAGTAATTATAATTACGTAATTAATTAGTGTCAAGTAATCGGATTTGCCGCAAAAAAAGGGTTTGGCGGCCGTGTCCCATCCGCCAAACCCTTGGCCCTATACGCTAAAACACCGATTTGATCTGCCCAACCGCCCATGCCAATTCCGCTTCCGATATAGTTAACGGCGGCGCAAGCCGAATGACTTTCTCATGTGTTTCCTTGCACAGCAGCCCTGCTTCTTTCAGTTTTTCACAATAAGGCCTTGCGGGTCCAGCCGTTTCGATCCCGATAAACAGCCCCCTTCCCCTCACTTCAACAATATCCGGATGCCGGATTTGCGACAATTCGGAAATAAAGGCTGCGCCTAATGCTAGCGAACGTTCCGCCAGCCGTTCCTCCTCCGTAACGCGGAGTGCGGCGACCGCAACCGCGCTTGCCAGCGGATTGCCGCCAAACGTCGAGCCGTGCGAACCCGGCTCGAACAAGCCAAGCACTTCGTCGTCAGCCGCCACGGCTGATACCGGCAGCACTCCGCCGCCCAGTGCCTTGCCCAATATATAGACATCCGGGACAACACCTTCCCAGTCGCAGGCAAACCGCTTGCCTGCCCGGCCAAAGCCGGTCTGGATTTCGTCGGCAAGCAGCAGCACATGCCGCTCCTTGCATATCCGCGCAGCTTCCCGCAGATATCCGTCAGGCGGAATGACAATGCCCGCTTCCCCCTGGATCGGCTCCACCAAAAAAGCCGCGGTCAGCGGTGTAATCGCCTGTTTGAGCGCCTCCGCATCCCCGTAAGGGATAATCGTAATGCCGGGCAGAAACGGGCCAAACTGGCTGCGGTACGCCGGCTCCGAGGACAAGGAGGTTGCCGCCAGCGTCCTGCCGTGAAAATTCCCTTCGCATACAACAATTTGCGCTTCTCCGTCCGGAATGCCCTTCGCGCGGTAACCCCAGCGCCTCGCCGCCTTAAGTGCCGTTTCCACCGCTTCAGCGCCTGTATTCATCGGGAGCATCCGGTCTTTGCCGGTAATCCCCGCAACAATCTCCATCAGCTCGGCAAGCGGTTCATTATAAAAGGCGCGTGACGTTAACGTCACCAGATCAGCCTGGCGCTTCAGCGCTTCAATAATACGAGGATGCCGGTGCCCTTGATTCAGCGCGGAATAGCCGCTCAGCATATCCATGTAACGGCGCCCGCCGGGGTCTTCCACCCATACGCCCTCCGCACGGGCGATGACGATCGGCAGCGGATGGTAATTATGCGCGCCATAGCGCCCGGTTGCGTCAATGGTTTCCTGCTGGTTGCGCATCGCATGAACCTCCCTTTCTGGCAGATCTCCGTACCATTTTATTCGGGGTCAGCTTGGCATACGCCCTATAGGAGGGAAGGCGGCAGCAAATACGCAGCGTTAGCCGGGTCAGCGATAACGGCGTGCTCTTGCATAACTGCGCGCCGAAGCACTGACCGGTTAGCCGGTCAGTGCTTGCGCACGGCGCTCGGCGCTATTTTTTTATGCTTTTTAAATAGGCGGCTGAAGTAATAAATATCGTTAAAACCCGTTGCAACGGCGATTTCCGAAACCGTGAGCGGGCTGCTTCGCAGCAGCTGATCTGCTTTGCTTATCCGCGTTTCGTTAACAAACTCCGTTACCGTCTTGCCGCTCAGTTCTTTGAACAGCCGGCTGAAATGAAACCGGCTTAAGCCGGCCATGCCGGCCAGCTGATCCACCGTAATCGGCTCTTGGTACTGCTTATCAATATATTCAAAAATAGGCGCAAACCGCTGGACGTTTTTCATCCGCTGGTCGTATTCGTCCGGCGTAAGCACAGTTGCGACAAAGCCGCGGAGCAGCAGCGCCAGCAGCCGGTACAGCTCCGACTTGATGGCCAGCTCGTAGCCAAACGAGCGGTTCTCCAGTTCTTGAATGATCGTAAGCATGGACAGCCTGGTCTCGTCGTTTGTAATCCGGTTGCCGAAGAGCAGCCGGTTCTGGGCGATTGGCGTAATAAACTTCATTTCAGCGGCATCCAGCGTGTGGCTTTGCAGCAAGGAGATGTCGGCAATAAGCGCATAATAAAACAAATGATCGGAATGGCTGATGCCGGCATGCAGCTCGTTGCTGTTGACAACGATCAGATCGCCTTCCTTCGCCCTCAGCGTAGCGGAACCAAGCTCAAGGGACGCTTCACCGGTAACAAAATATAAAAACTCCAGATGCTCATGCCAATGATGCGGGAACAGGACCTTGCCCTTTCCCTCGTGGCGGCAGCGGTGCACTTTGACCGGAAACCGGGGTTCCGGCATGTCCATCGGCTCGCGGAGCGCTTCATCCATTCGTGTATCCCCTTCCCTAATAAAGCACAATAGTGCAAATAGAAAGCACGCCGCATCATGGTGTAATTCCTTGAAAGCATTATAATACAAATCGGGTAATGCAGTATATTTTCGGAGGAGTGAGCGCTTTCATGCCGGCTATCAAAATTGGAGTCATAGGCGCGGGTTCCATATCCGCGATGCATTTGCAATCGTACGCTAATCATCCGGATGCGGAGCTGGTTGCCGTATGCGACCTGAAGGAGGACAGAGCGCGCCAGGCAGCCGTAAAATATGGCGCATCGCAAGTGTATACCGATTATAGAGAGCTGCTGGCATGCCCCGATATTGATGCCGTAAGCATTTGCACCTGGAATAACACGCATGCGGCAATCAGCATCGCGGCGCTTGAAGCCGGCAAGCATGTGCTGGTGGAAAAGCCGCTATGCCGCACTGTCGAAGAGGCGCTGAGCATGCAAGAAGCGGTTCGCGCTTCGGGCAAGCTGCTGCAGGTCGGGTTCGTCCGCCGTTACGATCCAAACGCCCAGCTGCTCCGTTCTTTTGTAGACCACGATGAATTCGGCGGCATTTATTTTGCAAAAGCGTCCGCCATTCGCCGTTTAGGCAATCCGGGCGGCTGGTTTGCCGACCGGGAGCGTTCCGGAGGCGGCCCGGTCATCGATATCGGCGTGCACGTCATTGATTTGTGCTGGTACATGATGGGCCGGCCCAAACCGGTTTCGGTCAGTGCCAACACATACAGCAAGCTGGGCAACCGCTCGGGCGTACGCCATCTTTCCTTTTATAAAGCGGCGGATTACGATGCGGACCTTAACACGGTTGAAGATATGGCGAACGCCTTGATCCGCTTCGACAACGGCGCGTCGCTGCTTGTAGATGTCAGCTTTACGCTCCACGCGAAAGAAAATGCCACTTCCATTAAGCTGTATGGTGAAAAAGGCGGTTTTGAGCTCGAACCCGAAAT
Source organism: Paenibacillus protaetiae (assembly GCF_004135365.1). NCBI lineage: Bacteria > Bacillati > Bacillota > Bacilli > Caryophanales > Paenibacillaceae > Paenibacillus > Paenibacillus protaetiae. Next base: position 1,910,566 of record NZ_CP035492.1, read on the forward strand.
TGCGATCGTAACGGAAAAACATCATACGATTTTGAATATCGAACCTCAGACGGATCATAAAAGCCTTCAGATTGACGCTGCCTTTCAAGCGGAAATCGACCATTTTGTAGCTTGCGTACGCAGCGGCACCCCGCCGATCAGCCCGGTCGAAGACGGCGTTGCCATAATGAAAATATTGTGCGGCATTTACGAATCGGCCGCCAAAGGCGCGGAGGTGCGGTTATGAAGCTTGGCATAAGCACCTACAGCCTGTATCAAGCGTTAAGCAAAGGCGAAATGACGATTATCGACGTCATCCGCTTTGCGGCTGAAATCGGCAGCGAGCATTTGGAGATCGTACCGTTAGGCTTCCCGCTGCACGACAATCCGGAGCTGATCGGGGCAATCCGGCAGGAGGCGCAGGCTAACGGCCTTGTGTTGTCCAATTACGCTGTCGGAGCTAATTTTGCCGATTTGGACGATGAGGCATTGGAGCAGGAAATTGCCCGTGTAAAACGGGAGGTCGACATTGCGTCCGCTCTGGGCATCCGGCTTATGCGCCATGACGCCGCTTCCTCTGCAGACGTGTCGCTGGGCCATTACATAGCGGAGCTGCCCCGCCTCACTGCGGCATGCCGGGACATTGCCGATTATGCGATGTCCAAAGGGATAACGACAAGCGTTGAAAATCACGGTTTTTTCCTCCAGCGCAGCGAGCGGGTGGCGTCGCTTGTCCAAGCGGTTGGCCGCAGCAACTTTAGAACGACGCTCGACATCGGCAATTTCCTTTGTGCGGACGAAGATCCGGTTTTGGCGGTTGCAAACAATATTTCGATCGCATCCATGGTCCATTTTAAAGACTTTTATCGCCGCCCTTCGCGGCTGAATCCGGGCGCGGGCTGGTTCCGCACTTCAGGGGGCAGCTGGCTGCGCGGCGCTATTGTAGGGCATGGCGACCTTGATTTGCCCGAGATCGTACGGATTGTCAAGCAATCCGGATATGACGGCTATATATCCATTGAGTTCGAAGGGATGGAAGACTGCCGGACCGGCACCCGGTTAGGGCTGGAATGTGCGCGGAGGTTATGGAACGAAACAAATGTCTAAAGGAGGCAACTATAAATGACAGAGCAAGCGAAACCGGTGATAGCGAACAAAATCGGGGTCATTGTCGACAGCTTTCAGGCCGGCGTCATGAAAGGTCTCGCCAAAGCGCGCCAGATCGGAGCAGACGGGGTACAGATTTACGCGGTGCGCGGCGAGATGGACCCTGACGTCCTGACATCTGCCGCCCGCAAAGAACTGAAGGATGTCTTGGCTTCGCACGGGCTTGAAATATCGGCGCTGGTCGGCGATTTGGGCGGGCATGGCTTTCAGGACCCGGCTGAAAATGCCGCCAAAATGGAAAAGTCCAAGCGGATTATGGAACTGGCGGCGGAGCTTGGCACCTCCATCGTCACCACCCACATCGGCATCGTGCCGGCGGATGAAAACAGCCGCGTCTACGAAACGATGTTTAACGCCTGCTCCGAGCTGAGTGCTTATGCCAGCGCCATGAACGGTTATTTTGCGATCGAAACCGGCCCGGAGCCGGCCGCCCATTTGAAAAGCTTTCTCGATAAGCTTGGCTCCAAAGGCGTATCCGTAAATTTTGACCCGGCCAATATGGTCATGGTGACTGGCGACGACCCGGTGCAAGGCGTCTATACGCTCCGGGATTATATCGTCCATACGCATGCCAAAGACGGCATTAAGCTGGCGGCTGTCGACCCTCGGGATGTGTACGGCTTTTACGGATATGAAGCGCCTTCTATGGATCATGAGCAGTTGTCGGAAATGGCAGAAAAAGGAAAGTCATTCCGCGAGGTTCCGTTAGGGGAAGGCAGCGTCAACTGGCCGGCTTATTTGCAGGCGCTGCAGGATATCGGCTACAACGGCTACCTGACGATCGAACGCGAGGTCAAAACAAATCCGGAAGCCGACATTAAGCTGGCAGTTGATTTTTTGAAACAGTTTAAGGCATAGGCGTAGCGGCAAGCCTAGGCACTGCGCGTCCTATGCGCAGCCGTTCCGCTTCAGTGCGGACGGACGCTCCCGCATTGGATAAGGTGCGCGGCGGCTGAGCTGTCCGCCGCGCTGAACTGTTGTAAGGCAGCAGCGATAGCGGTTCAAGCTTCGCCTTGCTCCGCGGTGTTCTTGCTTTTCTTCCGCACAAATAATAATCGCCACAACGGCGGGAATGCGATCAGGATAAAAAATGTGCGGAACAGCTGATAGCCGGCGACTATAGAGAGGTCCGCCCCAATTTCATGGGCGATAATGCCCATCTGGTCGGCGCCGCCGGGAGCCAGGCTTAACAGTCCCGTAGCAGCAGACACCGGCCGGATAAGCGTAAGCAGCAGGCTTAGCAGGATCGCCGCGAGGAGGAGAAGCAAGCCGCTCCCTATCGCTACAAGCAGCGTCCGCGTTTTATTGGGCAGTTGTCCGGGCTTTAGCATAAGCCCAACAAAAATGCCGATGGAAAGCTGAGCCGCATCTGTAATGGAGACGGGCAGACCCGGCCCCGTTACGCCCAATCCTTGCAGCAGCGCAGCCCCAATTACCGGCCCAAGCAAAAATGCGGTCGGCAGCTTTACTTTTCGCCCGGCGTAAGCAAACAAAATACAAACCGCAGCATACCAGACCGCATTCGGAAACAAACCGCTCCAGCTTGCCTTGGCCGCCGCTTCCGGCAGCGCCGCCTGAACGATTCCGTCCACGTTAACGTGGTCGAACAGCGGACTGAACACAAGCAGAGGGATACAAATAACAATCATCATCAGCCGAATCACTTGCGTGATCGTAACCACCGTCATATTAATGCCGCCTGTTTCCTCGGCCAGTATAAGCACTTGGGTTAATCCGCCGGGAATCGCCCCCATTAATGCTGTTTTAAAGTCGGTCCGGGATACTTTGGATACAATAAAAGCGATTCCGGCACACAATAAAAGCAAGAGCGAAGTCATCAGCAGCATAAAAGGAAGCTGGCGGCCGATTTCTTTCAGGGCAGCTCCCGTTAAAGACAACCCGATTGTGTAGCCGACAATTATCATGCTGCCGGTACGGAACGGCCCGTACCAAGTAAACCGGCTAGGGAAAAAGCTGCTGCAAATGAGGACGAAAGCCATCGGTCCAAGCAGCCAAGGCACCGGAATGTGAAGCAGCTGAAACAAATATCCGCCAATCAAAGCGGCAATAAGCGAGCTTAGAATCGGAATCCATGAGTGCCGCTTAATCATAAGCTTTTCTCCCCTTTACTGCTGCTGATACTGAAGGGTAACCACCGTCTGGCCGGTATAACCGGACAAGCTTTCTTTGGTCAGCTCCAGCTCCTTCAGCTCCACATGCCTGCAGCCGGAAGCCGCAATAAATTTATCCGCTTTGTCAAAAAGCAGCCTGCCAACCAAACCTAGCGCCTTCGTCCGATAATGCATCGGAATCGCAATTTTCGGGTTCAGCTGCTTGATCACCTGGGCAGCCTCAGCACCGTTTAGCGTCATGCCGCCGCCGGCCGGCACGATCAGCACGTCCACCGGGCCAATCGCTTGAATTTGTTCCTCCGACAAAAGATGTCCCAGGTCGCCGCAATGGCATACGGATATCCCGTCTATTTGTAACGTAAACACGATGTTGCTGCCCCGTTTTTTCCCTTCGACCTTATCGTGGAACGTCGGTACGCCATGAACGGAAATGCCGTTTTTCTCATACGATTCCGGGCGGTGAACCATTAGGTACGAACCGGTCGCCACCTGAATTTGATTATGGTCGCGGTGATCATGCGTAACCGTTAAAATATCCACCTCGACCGAAGGTTGGCGGTAACCTAAAAACTTGTTGAACGGATCAATTAAAACGCGGGTTCCCTCCTCCGATGTTAATAAAAAGGAAGAGTGTCCATACCATTTCAGCTTCATAAAATAAAAATCTCCTTTTTTGTGTGCATTTTTTTGCACAATTTATAATAAAAAAATGAGTTATCCATTCGAATTAGAGGGCTGCCTGAACAGCTCTGTCAGCCACCCTCTAAAAATTCAGCTACCGTATGCTGGCCCAGTACTTTTTTGACTTGCTCGTTAATTTCCTCAAACAAGCGGGAAAATGAATTCAACATTTTATCACCGCCAAATGTATAGGCAGCCGCCTTGTCCGTAAACGGATCTTGCAGCAAGTCAACCTCATGAAGGGAAGTGTATACTTCAAACAGCGTAATTTGGTCCGGCTGTTTGGCCAACTGGTAACCGCCGGTTCTTCCTTGCCTGACTTCAACAATGGAAGCGTCCGCCATTTGGGCTAAAATTTTGCGCAGTGCCGTAGGTTCGCAGTTGATCCGCTCGGCAATCTCCGTGCTGGAGCGCAGCTCCGGGCTGGACGAAAGAACAAGCAGCGCTTGAAAGCCATATTTGAACCGTTTTAACTGTGCCATGCTTCAGCTGTCCCTTCGACCTTAATAATATGTGATTATTATTGCACATATTAATCAATTCTACAACTCTGAAGTCAATATTTCCCGGGAAACGATGCAAAATAAACCGCTTCAGCTGCTGAAACAGGCTGCAAAACCGCGAAGCGCTGCCTTTTTTCATCCAACAATGGAGTTAAACCCTTCATACCTAACCCCTCCGTAATAACGGGGGCAAACCCGCTGATCTCCTGTAATTCGGATCTCCTCCTTTGGATTTTTCCAATAAAGCCCTTCTTTTTTGCAGCTGCATACGGGAAGGTGCAGCGTTCAACTCTTTTTATAATTTACATATATTTCCTTATTTGTTCTTTGTCATGGCGGACTTGCCATCCATCATACATACATAAAAGCAGGCTGTGCGCCTATGACTATTAACCGGATTTGGGGGAGGTAACGATGCAAAACCGAAACGGGGAAAACGGAAAGCAGCAGCCGGTTGCGCCGCAGCACGCTATTCCGCAGCCTATCCGGAGAGATGGCGCTGGCGCTCCCGATTATGGCCCTCGGGATGTGATGAGGGATATGGAAAATCCGGATATGCTTGTCCCGCCGGTCACCGATGCAGGTTTGCTGCCCAATATGAGAGTGTCGTTTTCAGATACGCACATGCAGCTTAACCTTGGCGGCTGGTCAAGGGAGATTACGGTCCGTGATTTGCCGATTGCAACAACGCTTGCGGGAGTAAATATGGCGCTTACGCCCGGCGGCGTCCGGGAGATGCACTGGCATCAGCAGGCGGAATGGGCTTACATGATTGGAGGCAGCGCACGAATTACGGCGGTTGACCAGGATGGACGCAATTTTATTGCCGATATCGGTCCGGGCGATTTATGGTATTTTCCAGCCGGTATTCCCCATTCGATTCAAGGACTGGAGAGCGGCTGCGAGTTTTTGCTTGTATTCGACGACGGACATTTTTCCGACTTGAATACATTGTCAATATCGGATTGGTTTGCCCATACGCCCAAGGAAGTATTATCCGCTAATTTTGGCGTGCCGGAATATGCCTTTGCTTCGATTCCTTCCGGCCAGGTATACATTTATCAGGATCAGGTGCCCGGGCCGCTGGAAAGCCAAAAAATCGAGTCGCCATACGGCGAGGTGCCGCTCAGCTTTAAGCATCAGCTGCTTGCGCAAACGCCCATCCAGACGCCCGGCGGTTCAGTGCGGATCGTTGATTCTACGAATTTTCCGATCAGCAAAACAGTGGCGGCGGCGCTTGTCGAAATCGAACCCGGCGCCATGCGCGAGCTTCACTGGCATCCCAACAATGACGAATGGCAATATTATTTGACCGGTCAAGGCCGGATGACGGTGTTTGGCGGCAGCGGCGATGCGCGTACCTATGACGTACGGGCAGGCGATGTCGGTTATGTGCCTTTTGCATTCGGCCATTACATCCAAAACACTGGCACCGAAACTTTATGGTTTTTGGAAATTTTCAAAAGCGACCGGTTTATGGACGTTTCGCTTAACCAGTGGATGGCGCTTACGCCCAAAGAGCTGGTGAAAAGCAACCTGAAGGTTGGGCCGGAGCTGATGGACGCCTTGCGCAAAGAAAAATGGCCGGTAGTCAAATACCCGGGCTTTGGCATGGCGCCTAAAGGATAAGCCGCCGCTTATTGCCGCTAACGCAAACTACCCGCCGCCCCGTAAAGGGACGGCGGGTAGTTGCTCCAGGGCAATGAACCCGGGGTTGCGGCTTGCGAACCGGCTGTACGTTTAGAGGCGGTTGTCCGCTTACGGGCGATTGCCCGCTTATGGATCGGCTGCACGTTTAGAGGCCGGGGCGGCCCCGCTTCTACCGGATAAATTCCTTCAGCGCCTCTACATAAGCTTCGCCAAGCTGGGACAATGCGGTGTTTTTATGCGCTATCCAGCCGACGTTAATCGTCTCGTCGCAATCGAGCGGCACCGGAATAATATCATTGCCGTTCAAATCCGAACTGAGCACGCCGGTAGAAATGGTGTACCCGTTTAAGCCGATCAGCAAATTAAACAGCGTAGCCCGGTCATTGACCCGGATGCTTTTCGGATGGCTCAGCGTGCTTAATATTTCCTCGGAAAAATGAAACGAGTTGTATTCCCCTTGCTCAAATGACAAGTACGGATATTGCTGAAGCTGCTCGATGGTTACAATCGACTGCTTCGCAAGCGGATTCCGCGCACTGACGAACACATGGGGTTTCGCCGTAAACAAGCTGTGAAACTGCAGATTGGCGCTGTTCAACAGCTTGTAAATCACTTTGGCGTTAAATTCATTGACGTACAGGATGCCGATCTCGCTGCGCATCAGCTTCACATCCTCGATAATCTCGTACGTTTTGGTCTCCCGCAAAGCCAGCTCGTATTCCTCATGGCCGTAATCGTTCACCAGCTTTACAAACGCATTTACCGCAAATGCATAATGCTGCGTTGATACGGAAAAATGCTGCGGCGACGGCTTCCCGTTCAAGTAGCGGCTTTCCAGGAGCTCCGCCTGCTCGGTCACCTGCCGCGCATAGCCAAGAAATTCCGCCCTTCCGGCGTAAGCGTAATTCCTTTGTTCGTGCGCTCGAACAACGTAATGCGGAGCTCCCGCTCCAGCTCTTTAATCGCGCTCGACAAGCTCGGCTGGGAGATGAACAGCCGCTTCGCCGCTTCGTTCATCGATCCCCGCGCCGCCACTTCAATCATATATTTCAACTGCTGCAGTGTTACCATATCGTCGCTCCCACCAGCTTTACCTTCCGGCCTGATTATCCAGTATAATGGCGTTGATTCCGTTCAGGAACGCCATTGCGCTTGCTTTAATAATATCCGTATCCATCGCGCGGCCGGAATACGTTTTGCCGCCGTATTCAAGGCGGATGTTTACCCGGCCGATGGCATCTGTGCCTCTCGATAAGCTGTTAATTTTATAATCTTTTAATTCGACGTCCAAACCAACAAGCCCTTTGATCGCCCCGTACAGCGCGTCGATTTGCCCTTCGCCTACCGAGCTGTCGCGGAACGTTTCCGTTCCTTTCTTCAGCTTGACCGTTGCCGTCGGATACAGGTCGTTTGTTATTACTTGGAATGAAACAAGCTCGTACAGCTCCTTAGCGCTTGCATCATGATTGCCGTGATTGGACGCCAGCTGGAATACGTCATGATCGTACACTTCTTTTTTCGCATCGGCAAGTACAAGAAACTTCTGAAACAGCTGTTCAAAATCGTCCGAATCCCCTGTGCTGAAGCCAAGCCGCTCGACCGTATTTTTAAACGCATGGCGTCCCGAGCGCGCCGTCAATATGAGTTCCATACTGTCCGCGCCTACGTCCTCCGGCGCCATAATTTCGTATACTTGTTTATCCTTCAGCAAGCCGTCCTGATGAATACCTGAGGAGTGGGCGAATGCATTTTCGCCGGTGATCGCTTTGTTCACCTGCACGTCGAGGCCCGTCAGCAGCGTCAGCAGCTTGGAAGTGCGCAGCAGCTCTGCCGTTCGAATAGCCGTTTGGGCATGGTAGAAGTTATCCCTTACTTTCAAGCTCATGACCACTTCCTCCAGCGAAGTATTGCCGGCACGCTCGCCAAGCCCGTTAACGGTCACTTCCATTTTGTCAGCGCCGTTTTTAATAGCGGCAAGCGTATTGGCTGTAGCCAGGCCAAGATCGTTATGGCAGTGGACGCTGAGGAGAACATCGGGGTTCACATTTTTCAGCCGTTCGTTCAATTTGCGGATCAGCTCGCCGAATTCGTCCGGAACCGCATAACCAACCGTGTCCGGCACGTTAATGATCGTAGCGCCGGCTTTCACGACGGCTTCGATCGTTGCCCACAAATATTCAAAATCCGAGCGGGATGCGTCCTCCGTTGAATATTGGACATGGGGCAAAAGCGTTTTCGCATATTTGACCGCTTCAACGCCCATTTCGAGCACGGCATCCTTGGAACGGTTGAATTTTTTCTCCACATGGATGTTAGATGTGCCCAGCACAATGTGAATAAACGGATTTTGCGCCGGCTTAATGCTTTCATAGACCGACTCGATGTCCTTCTGAACCGCACGGGCAAGCGCCGTAATGGATACCGTGTCGCCAACGGTGCGGGCAATTTGCTGCACTGCCTGAAAGTCGCCTGCGGACGAAGCCGGGAATCCCGCTTCGATGATGTCCACCCCCAGCCGCTTCAGCTGCTGGGCAAATTCAACTTTCTGTTCCACATTCAGCTTGGCGCCAGGCACCTGCTCCCCATCGCGCAGCGTCGTGTCCAATACGATAATGTTGCGTTCCATGGATCTACTACCTCCCGAAAAATGAATGATATTGCCTTGATTTGTATGGAATGTACCTGAAATGGATGTACCTGAATGGCTTCCGTATCCTTGCTCTATATAAAGCGGGGCTGGCCAAACCCGGTCTTCAGCCAACAAAAAAACCCCGTCTCTACGTATAGAGACGAGGTTAACCCGCGGTACCACTCTAATTCATTCCTGTTCAACAAGGAATGAGCTCAATTCGATGGCCATCACCATCTATCCCTGTAACGGGGGAATCCGTCTTACCCTACATTGTCGGGCAGCTGTTCATAGACGAGTTCAAAGCGATTGACGCTGCCGTTTTGCACCAACCAACGGCTCTCTGAAAGGTCAAATAGCTTCTACTATTTCTAATCAACACATTTGGTTATCGATTAATCGGTATTATATGCCAGCCGGAAAGATACTGTCAACCTAGTCCGTACAAAAACAAATCTACAGGATATGGAAAATTGGCGGCTCCGTCAAATGATAGACCGGCACGTCCTGCGCATACGAACGAATCCGATCCGCAAGCAGGGCCATGCCAGCCTGCTCGCTTTCGGCATGGCCGATGGCCAGCACCGCCGCCGCATGGCCCTGCCGAATCGCATCTGCAATATAAACCGGCGTCTCCCATTCCGGGCCTTCGCCGTAAATAAGCAGATCAAGCTTCTCCTCGCGGTACAGCGGAATAGCGGTTTGACCGCCGCCCCGATAGCCTACCAGCAGGCCGATGCGGCGGCATGGCATCGAGGCGTCGCCTAATGCGCGGATGTATGCCGCGCCAAGCTGCCTTTTGACATGTCCGGCAATTTGCGAGAGGGTCACCCCTTCGCCGGGCAGCTCTACAACGGATGCCTCCGGCTTTACCCGGACCACATCATGTTCCCAGCCCAGCTGCTGCACCAGCCCGGCCGTAATCAAATCCGGGTTCATCCGATGGACGTAATCGTGGCAGCGGTAAATGGCAAGCCCCGCTTCCTGTATCCGCTTTCTTTTATGTTCAAAAACCGGATCGCCTTCAAACGACGAAGTATCGCCGTGATGGCTGAAATAGACGCCTTCATGGGCAATCAGCAGATTAACGCCTTGCGCAATCGCCTGTTCAATAACCGCTTTCGAAGGCATAAATGCAGTTGCAATGCCTGTAACCGCCATCCCCGGATCACCCGTCTCCAGCCTGTCCACCGTATTACCGCTGCGCTGCACGCCATCCCATAGCCGGTTCACGACATCCTGCACCGTCATTCCCGCCATTTAAGCCCGCACTCCTTCCAGTGCCAGCAGCTCACTGACGGTCACAAGCCGGTAACCCTGCTTGACCAGCACGGGCACCAGCACCGATACAGCTTCGATTGTCTGCGAACGGTCGCCGTAGCCGTCGTGAAACAGCAGAATGCTGCCCGGTCCCAGGTGCTCTCTCGTCTTATCCAAAATATGCTGTACACCCGGCATGTCCCAATCCTGCACACCGGGATTGACGGCTCCGATCAGCCGGTAGCCGCGGCTTGCCGCAAGGCGGCCCAGCCTCTCATCGGACGCCAAATAAGGCGGGCGAAGCACTGCCGGTTTTGCACCGGTTATGCCTGCAATCAGCTGCTCCGTTTTATCAATTTCCTCTAGAATGTCGTCCTTCTTCAGTTCGGTCAGATTTGGATGCGTATACGTATGATTTCCGATTTCATGCCCTTCTTCATGGACGCTGCGCGCCGTTTCCGGGTTTCGCTCGATCTGCTCGCCAATCATAAAAAAGGTTGCTTTCCCGTTCCACTCGCGGAAAATTGATAATAATTGCGGCGTATAGACCGGGTTTGGCCCGTCATCAAACGTGAACGCAACTGCCTTGACGCTTGTGGTAACCTTATCTACCATTCCTTGCATTTCCATTCCGCAGCTTCCCCCTTTATCCCTTTGCCAATCTTACGCCATCATACCATGAAAATTTCCATTTCTCAGCTTTTTGTTGTTACAATAACGCCGTCGACATTGTTGCCGGACAGCTCGTACCAGCCGTCCTGCGGCAGCTTGACCGTATGGTTCGCTTTCGTCAGCCGATAATACGATACGGTATAGTGCACGCCCTCCACCGTAACGGACAACGATTTTTTGCTGCGCAAATCGTCTACGTATTGCTCCAGCGTCAAATCAAGCTTCTTCATGATGGCGCTGTGCGGCAAGCCGACATAACGAAAATGCCACGGCTCATATTGGATGCCGGTTATATTCGTTTTATCCGCCGGGTACCGCAAAATAAAACCGTATTTCCATGCGTTTTGCTTCAGCCATTTGCCTTCCGGCGCATGGTCCATCGCAGTCAGCGAAGAGCCGATATCAAGCGATAAACCGACATTATGCTCGCTGTATCCGGCCGGAAGCGCATAGTCGCCGCCTTTTTCCTTATACAGTTCCTCCTGCTCGTCCAGCCCCCGATAACCGCTGCTGATGATATAATGCCTTACTCCGTCTTCGCCGGCTGCCTTAATCATCTCATTAAACGGCGGCAGCAGGCTTGCGGATATCCGGATGGAGCTGTCCAGCAGCCCATAACCCTGCATCAAGTCCGGATGCTCCGACAATTGCACGATATCATCCGGTATGCCTTCCTCATGAACCGGGTAATCTTTATTCACCAGAATCAGATTGCCTTCGTATATATGATCCAGCGACAGCTCAACCGATTTTACCGGCTTTCCGCCAGCCGGCGCTGCATTCTTTTGAATGGAAACGCCTGTAATCGCCCCTTCACCTTTGCCGCCCCATAACGCAAACATGACCGCACCTATACATACCACACTGAATAACCAAAAAAACCGTTTCTTCATCTTTGTTTCCCCTTCCGTTCATCTACCTTGGAAAGAATAAAAAACAAAGCTTAAAAAGAAACGGTGCAAATTTAAAATATTTCTTAAATTTTTAGATTTGGGGCAGCCGCACTTCAAATTCCGTTTGAATGCTGCTGCTTGCGGCAGTAATGGTGCCGCCATGCTGTTCGACAATATTTTTGGCAATAAAGAGGCCTAGTCCGGTGCTCCCGTTTTGCTGCGTGCGGGCTTTGTCGCCGGTATAAAACATGTCGAACAAATACGGCAAATGCCCGGGATCAATGTAGCTGCCGTAATTGACCACTTTAACGACTGCGGAGGTGCCGTCCAGCCCGGCATAAATGTCGATATATTGCCCGTCCGACCCGTACCGGGCCGCGTTCACCAGCAAATTCTCGAAGACGCGGGCCAGCATCTCTCCATCTCCAGTAATGGGCAACACGGGCGGAACATGCAGCCTCGCTTCCAAAGCGCTGGTTTCGAATAACGGGTACAGTTCCTCGTTCAGCTGCGCCAGCAGCGCGCTTAAATCAAGCGGGCCTCGCGTAACCGGCTGCAGCCCGTAGCTCAGCTTGGTCACTTCGAACAGCTCGTCAATGAGCTTCTCCAGCCGTTTCGATTTGGCGTAAGCGATTGTAGTGTAATGCTTCGCCTGCTCCTGTTGCAGCTGATCGTCTTTGAGCACAATATCCAAATAGCCGATCACCGACGTAAGCGGCGTACGCAAATCATGCGCCAGGTTCATGACCAGCTGGTTTTTGCTGCTTTCCGCGAATTCGCCTTTTTCGATCGCTTCCTTCAGCCTCGCGCCGGCCCGGTTAATATCTTCGGCAATTTGCTGAAAGTCGTCATTGGACGCGATGGTCACTTTCGTTTCAAACGCACCAGTTGATAGGCGATGAATGCCGGTTGAAATTTCTTGAAAATACGTTTTGTAAGGTTTTGTCAAAAAATAAAAAAAGAGCACCGAAAGCGGGATAAACAGCAGCAAAAAGAAATAGACGTCCCCGATCCGGTTCATCCACAAACGGATGGCGGCCAGCGGGGTGTCTGCATAAACGTTATTATAATAATACCGTTGCAGCGCCTTATAAATAAGGTAAGTGAGGAAGCCCGCTCCGAGCATGCTGTACCCGAACAGCAGCAGCATCTTGGTGCGGAAGCTCTGGAATCGATTAGCCATTAAACGTATACCCTACTCCCCATACCGTTTTAATAAACTTGTTTTTATCTTCGCCAAGCTTCTTGCGCAAAGTGCGGATATGGACCATCACCGTGTTGCCGTTCTCGTAATACGCTTCGCCCCATACCTGCTGGAAAATATGCTCGGCGCTAAATACGATTTTGGGATGGCTCATGAGCAGCACCAAAATATCAAATTCTTTAGGCGTCAGCTCAATTTCCGCATCGTACAGGAGCACCGTCCGCTTGTCCGGGTCTACGACAAGCCCTGCCGCCTCAATCGGCGCTTTATGGGTCCCGCCGGAATGCTGCTGGCTGAGCAGCTTCAAGCGCCGGAGCTGGGCGTTTACGCGCGCGGTCAGCTCCAGCGGGTTAAACGGCTTCGTCATGTAATCGTCCGCTCCCATGACAAGACCGGTTATTTTATCGAGATCAGACGTTTTTGCGCTCAAAAAAATAATCGGCAGCACAAACGCCTCGCGGATTTGGCGCGTTGCCTCGTAGCCGTCCAGCCCCGGCATCATAATGTCCAATATCGCCAAATCTACCGGCTGCGATTGAACCGCGAGCAGCGCCTGCTTGCCGTCGTAAGCTTTGATCGTGTGGTATCCTTCCTTTTCCATATGCAGCGCAATCAAATCGACGATTTCCGCTTCATCGTCCGCAATCAATATCGTATATCGTTCCATCTTCCATCCGCTCCCGTAATTCCTGTCCATGATCTCCCTTATTCTACCTTAATTGCGCGTACGGGACAAAATAACTCCGGGCTGCCGGGCAGTGTCAACGCGGGCTGTGCAGCATGAAAACAGGCTAACGCGTCGTGAACTCCGCAATTGGCGGGGACGAACAGCGCCAAAGCAATCGCATGCTAACCGCGTGCACAAAAAAAGTTTGCCTTTGCGTCATTGGCGCAAAGGCAAACTTGTCTGGCAGCGGGTCCGCCCTGCTTGCCAGATTTAGCTGTGGAAGTTCGTGCCGTCTGTAACAGCCTGCACATAGCCGGCGCGGATGACGAAGTCGCCAAAATGCTCGCCTTCGCTCCGGTCGGAAGCATAATGATGGAAAATCGGGCGCAGCGTATCAATAATTTCATCTTCGCCGATATTTTCGCGGTACAGCTTGCTTAGGCGGTCGCCGGTAAAGCCGGCCCCCATATACAAGTTGTATTTGCCCGGCGATTTGCCGATAAAAGCAATTTCGCCCAAAGCCGGACGTGCGCAGCCGTTCGGGCAGCCGGTCATACGGATATTAATTTCTTCATCCCGGATGCCTGCCTCTTCCAGAATCGGCTCCAGCTTGTCGAGCAGATCCGGCAAATAGCGTTCCGCCTCCGCCATCGCCAGTCCGCAGGTCGGCAGCGCCACGCAGGACAAAGCGCTGCGGCGCAAAGCGGAATATTGGCCGCCGGCGGTAATGCCGTACTGCTCCAGCAGGGCCGATATTTTCGCCTTTTTTTGACTGGAAATGTTGGCGATCACCAGGTTCTGATTACCGGTCAGACGGAAGTCGCCGGTGTGGATTTTGGCAATTTCGCGCAGGCCGGTTTTCAGCTTGCTGCTGTCGGTATCAATAATGCGCCCGCTTTGGATATACAGCGTCACATTCCATTTGCCGTCCTTGCCTTTCACCCAGCCGTAGCGGTCGCCGTTATGCGCAAATTGAAACTCGCGGGCCGGCTGCAGCTCCCAGCCGAGGCGGTCATGCAGCTCGTCAACAAACCAATCGAGGCCATGGCGGTCGATCGTATATTTGAAACGGGCGTTTTTGCGGACGGAACGATTGCCGTAATCGCGCTGAATCGTTACCGTCTTCTCCGCTACGTCAAGCACTTGGTCCGGCGTGCAGAAACCGATCACTTTCGCCAGCTGCGGATACGTATTCGTATCGCCGTGCGTCATGCCCATGCCGCCGCCGACGCAAACGTTAAAGCCGGCCAGCTTGCCGTCTTCTACGATCGCGATATAACCAAGGTCCTGCGAATAAACGTCGACATCGTTAGTCGGAGGAACCGTAATGCCGATTTTGAATTTGCGGGGCAAATAAACCGGGCCGTAGATCGGTTCGACTTCGCCTTGTTCTTCGGAGGTGGTCACCTTCTCGCCATCCAGCCATATTTCATGGTAAGCCGGCGTTTTGGGCGCGAGATGGGCAGTCAGCCGCTCCGCCCATTGAAGCACTTCGCTGTGCACCTCCGACTGGTACGGGTTCGGATTGCACATGACGTTGCGGCTTACGTCGCCGCATGCAGCCAGTGTTGTGAGCAGCGTATCATTAATGTTTTTGATCGTGTCCTTCAGGTTCCACTTCAATACGCCATGCAGCTGGAACGCTTGTCTTGTTGTAATCCGCAGGCTGCCGCTGCCGTATTGATCGGCCAGCTTATCCAGGACAAGCCACTGCTCCGGCGTTGTTTTGCCGCCGGGAAGCACAATGCGGAGCATAAATTGATACGAAGGCTCCAGCTTCTGCTTTTCGCGCTCATTGCGCAAATCCCGGTCGTCTTGCATATAGCTGCCATGAAATTTAAGCAGCCGGTTGTCCAGCTCGGGCAGTCCGCCCGTAATCCGATCGGAAAGCGATTCTACCAGCGATCCGCGCAAATAATTGCTTTCCAGCTTCAGCAACTCCACGTCGCTTGGCGGTCCGCCGATCGGTTCCACTTTTCGTTTGTTTGCCATTGGTGACAGCTCCTTTGCCATACAGTTCGTTCTATCGTTCGATCTATGGATGCCTGCTCACGCAGATCCGGCGTTCAGCTGAACCGCCGATTAATATACGTCGCGCTGATAACGGTTGCTCTCCTGCAAACCGGCAAGATAAGCCGCTGCTTCCTCCGCCGTTTTGCCGCCCTGCTGTTCGATAATGGCCAGCAGCGCCGCATGTACATCATGCGCCATATGTTTTTCGTCGCCGCATACGTACACGTGGGCTCCTTCTTCCAGCCACCGGTACAGCTCCGCTGCATGCTCCATCATTCGGTTCTGCACATATACCTTCTCTTTTGTATCGCGCGAGAACGCAACTTCAAGTTTGGTCAGCACGCCATCCTTCAGCATGCGCTGCCAATCCGTCTGATACAGGAAGTCGGTAACGAAATGGCGGTCGCCGTAAAACAGCCACGACTTGCCTGCAGCGCCCTGTTCTTCGCGCTCCTCCAGGAATGCGCGGAACGGCGCTACGCCTGTTCCCGGTCCAATCATAATGATAGGGGTATCCGGATTGACCGGCGGCTTGAAGTTCTCGTTATGTTGAATAAATATAGGAAGCTTGTCGCCGATCTCCAGCCGTTCCGACACTTGCACCGAACATACGCCGTTGCGCTGGCGGCCGTGCGTTTCATACTGCACCTTGCGGATCGTCACATGCACTTCGTCCGGATGAGCGGCATAGCTGCTGGCGATTGAATACAAACGCGGCGGCAGCTTGCGCAAGTTGGCGGCAAGCTCGGCGGCCGTAATCGTCCAAGGGCCAAAATCGTTCAGCAGATCAAGCAGATCGCGTCCGTGCATATACGCTTTCAGCGCTTCTTTCTGATCCGGCTGTACAAGCTGTGCAAGCTTGCTTTGGCCCGAATAGGGAGCAAGCTTCTCCAGCAGCGGCTTCGTCAGCACCGTAATCTCATAGTGATGCTGAAGCGCCGTGCGGAGCGAGGCCGTCTCGCCCGCTTTGCCGGCCTGTACCGGCTCTTCCGGGTTCCAGTTCATCAGCCCGATAATGTCATCAACCAATGCCGGATCATTTTGCGGGAAAATGCCTACGCAGTCGCCCGGCGCATATGTGAGGCCCGAGCCTTCCAACGACAGCTCCAAATGGCGTGTTTCCCGGTCCGAGCCCCGTCCGTTTAAGTTGATGCTCTCCAGCACTTCCGCATAAAACGGATTGGTGCGGGAATATTCCGATTCCGCCGCCACAGCCGCTGCTGCGGAAGTCGCGGCCGGAGCCGCCTGGGCGCCGGCGCTGCTGCCGGAGCCGGATACGGCGCTGAGCACGTTTTGAATCCAGCCGGAAGCGGCTTCTTCAAAGTCAACGTCGCAATCTACGCGGTTAACAAGGCGCTGCGCGCCAAGTTCTTCCAGGCGCTGGTCGAAATCTTGTCCGGTTTTGCAAAAAAACTCGTACGAAGTATCGCCAAGCGCAAGTACGGAAAACAAGACGCCATCCAGCTTGGGAGCGCGCTTGCTGTGCAAAAATTCATGGAACGAAATCGCGTTGTCCGGCGGGTCTCCTTCGCCGTGCGTGCTGGCTACAATAAACAAATAGCCCGCTTTCTTCAAATTATTGGTTTTGTATTTGTTCATCGCGGACAAAGTTACTTCAAACCCTTGCGCTTTCAGCTTATCCGCCAGCTTGCCGGCCAGCTTCTGCGAATTGCCGGTTTGCGAACCAAACAATACAGTCGCTTCGCGCGGCGCTGCCGGAGCCGCTGCCAGTGCCACAGCGGGAACGGCCGCCTGCGGCGCTTCCTCGATGGCCAATGCTGCCGCCGTGCTTGCAGCCGCCGCTCCGAATCCCGACTGGTAAAACGTTAAATAGCCGTTCAGCCACTGAATTTGCCCTTCATTTAATGTAGGCAGCAAACGATTAATCAGTTCAGCCTGCTCCTGTGTAAACGGGCTGTTCGTTACTTGAAGTTGCAACAACATCCACCTCGCATCTGGTCTCTTTCGGCTTAATTCCAAGTACGCCACTCTGCTTTTTTCATTTGCCTTAATACTACAGCAGTCCCTATAAACGGTCAATGAAATCGCCCTGTTTTTGGCTATAAGAAATATTGTGTTTTGCGGTCAGGAAATCTTATAAGTCCATAGGCCTGCAGGACAAAAAAAAGAAGGGCAGTCAGCCCTTCTCTTGTCGATTCGGTCTATTCGCCCGTCCCGCTTGCATGCGTCAATTGCTGCTTGCCTTAAGCTTGCAACCTGCCTGATTGCCAGGTGAGTGTTATCCCCGGAACGGGCCAGCTTTCTCGGCCGTGTACGCCTGCGCCAAAGCCGCCATCCCGCGGCTGTCAACTACCGTTTGCCCGCTGCCCTTAAGCGTTGCTTGAATCATCGCCTGCCCCAGCTCGCGAAGCGTAATGACATGTTTGGGCATCAGACGGCGCAATGCCGGATACAGCCATGTAATCGCTTTATAAAATTTATGGGCATTCCGGAGCCCGGGCGTCGGGTGAATGTAGCCGGGGCGGAACATATAAGCCCGCTTAAAGGGCAGCTTCAACAAATCGTTTTCCGTTTTGCCTTTTACGCGCGCCCACATGCTTCTGCCCTTCTCCGTATTATCCGTTCCTTCCGCTGTCACATAACAGAACACCATGCCCGGGTTCAGCCGCGAAACCGTTTCGGCTATATGCAGCGTAATGCCGTAAGTCACTTTCGTGTACTGCTCCTCGTTCATCCCGACTGAAGTGGTGCCCAGGCAAAAATAACACGCATCATATCCCTCAAGCTGCTGCTCAACCGCCGATACATCCGTCAAATCGCTGTGTACCAGCTCGGTCAGCTTCGGATGGCTGACACCGATTGGCCTGCGTGCAATCGCCAGCACGCTTTCCACAGCCGGGCTTAGCAGGCACTCGTACAAGACGCCCTCGCCAACCATACCGGTCGCACCGGTTACGATAACTTTGATTTTGCCGTCTTTTGGCCCGGATGGAGCTTTCTTAATCATCGTCTAGTTCCCCTTTTGCACAGCAAGCCCAATCAGCTTGCCTACCGTATTCCAGTTGCGGACCGTAATCGGCACCCCCAGCCTCTCGAGCTTGGCGGACAGCTTGGAATTGCGGACGCTTCGCCCGTACAGCAAATAAATATGCCGGCCGTCTGTCCGGTACTGGTCATCCCCGTAATCGCCGCCGTCCAGCTTGCCGATAACAGCGGGCGGCAGCGGTTCGCGCAGGAAGGCGGCATACAAGCATTCCCCTTCGCAGCTGGCTTCCGCCGCCGCAATTTCATCCGCAGTAAACGGAAGTTTTGCCGCTAAATCGGTCAATTCTCCCGCCGTCCGGACCATCACTTTACTGGCGATGCCAAATTCCGCTTCCATAATTTGTTCGATTCGTGTTTGGACGGCTTCCTCCCCGTCTGCCGATTCGAACACGATATTACCGCTTTGGATATAGGTTTGTACGTGGTGAAAGCCTTCTTGTTCCAGGGCTGCCTTTAAATCAGCCATTTTGACTTTGTTTTTGCCGCCAACATTAATGCCGCGCAGCAAAGCGATATAGACCGCCATCATCTGTTCCCCTCTCCCTTTTTGCTACACGCCCGGCCTGTTGGGTGAATATCCTGTAGCATTACTTTTTCAATGGAGGATCCCAATGGTTCAAGTATATCCTTATTATGGTTACCAAACCAAGTGTGAACAGCAGCCGGTCACATTCCCTCCGCAGCATCAGGACCGCCAGCCGGGGCTTGAGTACTTGATGAACCCGAAGCCGATTTCCGATAACCCCAATTATAAAGGAAGCGGAAAACTTGCCGGCAAAATCGCCATCATTACTGGCGGGGACAGCGGCATTGGCAGAGCGGTTGCCATTGGCTTCGCCAAAGAAGGCGCCGATGTCGCAATCGTCTACTTGTACGAGCGCGAGGATGCCGCTGCGACCCAACAGATGGTGGAGCGTTACGGGCGCCGCTGCCTGCTTATCGAAGGCGATTTGCGGAAGCCCGAATTTTCCGCACACATCATCCGCCGTACGCTGGAGGCATACGGCAAAATAAACGTCCTGGTGCTCAATCAGGCTGTCCAGTTCCCGCAGCAAAGCATTCTGGACATTTCCGACGAGCAGCTGGAAAATACGTACCGGACGAACATTTTCCCGCATTTTTATTTGACGAAAGCCGCTTTGCCTTATCTGCAGCCCGGCAGCACTATTATTAGCACCGCTTCGGTAACTGCCTATGCAGGCGCGCCGCTGCTTGTCGACTATTCCTCCACCAAAGGAGCTGTCGTATCGTTCACCCGTTCTTTGTCGCTGCAGCTTGTCCGCAAAGGAATCCGCGTCAATGCCGTTGCACCGGGACCGGTCTGGACGCCGCTCATCGTATCCAGCTATTCTGCCGAATATGTCAAAACATTTGGCCTGGAAACGCCGATGAAACGGGCAGGCCAGCCGTTTGAACTGGCGCCCGCTTATATTTATTTGGCCTCCGAGGACTCCTCGTTTATGACCGGCCAGGTGCTGCATGTCAACGGCGGGATTATGACGGAAACGTGATTGGCTGCCGGGTTATGGTTGGTTACAAAATTGTGGGAGGCAATAAAATCGCAGCTATAAATACAAGCTGGAGCACAGCCCGGACCGGCAGGGACGGAACGGGCTTCCCTCCAATCGTTAAGCGGCGTTTGGCCGCGTAATGATTCGCCGGGAACATGGCGATGAGCAAAGTTGTAAGTGCGATAGCTGCCGCTAATGATACCGCCGGGATCAGCAAGCCTATGGCACCCGCTATTTCCAGCAAACCTGTCACGGTAACAATAGCGCCTTTTGCCGGAATGGCAGGCGGAACCATACGGATAAGGTCCGGGCGTCTTGTTCCCCAGTGGGCGGAAGCGGACAACAGCAGCATAATAACAGCCGCGGCCTGCAGCGACACAAACCAGTCGTCAAAGTACGACAATCCGGCGTAACCGGCTGCGCGGAACACGATCCAAGAAACAATAAGAGCAATAAACGGCACCATTTTTAGTCCTCCTTGTTTTCGTTGTTTTTCTTGTTTATAATTTCGCAGTACAAGAACCGGCTATTTTGCTTTCAGCAGGGCAGCGATAAAATCGGATACATCCTCTGCTGCAGCGCCTCCTTCGGGAAACCCGGCGCGCACGCGCAAGCCTAAGGACAAAAGCACCAACAAGTCGGCAGTCTTCCGAGGGTCGATCGACGCCCGGATCACGCCCTGCTCCTGCCCTTTCCTGATCCACTCGCCCGACAGCGAAGCCGAACGATCATAAAATTGCCGGAGCGCCTCCGCAACCGCGGGATCATCCTCCCTGCCAAGCAAATACATCAGCACTTTGTTAGTGATGTCCCCGGCGTCCTCCAGCCGGGCCAGATTGCCCGCAATCGCCGACATCGGGCCTTCGAAACTGGCTGGAGCATGCGCCGCTTCCTTCAGGAAGCTGGCATTCAGCTCTTCAAGCCGGTCAAGCAGCACCCAGGCGAACAGCTCATCTTTACTTTTTACATAATGGAATATCGCTCCTTTGGATAACGAAGATTTCTCCATAATGTCCTGCATCGTAATGGCATGGCAGCTCTTGTCCTGCAGCAGCGCTTTGGCCGTTTCCAGCAGCAGCCTTGTCGTTTGTTCACGCCTTTGCTCGTTTTTCAAAAGTTGCTCCTCCTTTCCCGTATCGGTTATTTACTTCCCATATTTTCTTTGTTCATTATATAAAACCGACCGTCGGTTTGTAAATAAAAAATAATCCTTTTTTCGTTCGGCAATGCCTCGCAGCAGTTCCTGAAACGATGAGGTAAACAGAATGAGAAATGGGTATGCTAACACTATTGCAAAAAAAATGGCTAGTGGCCCATCAAATATGCTTTTCCGGTTTATGCAAGCTTTTAGCGAAAAAAACTAAAATTTTTAGGCAAAAAACAAAAACATTTAGGTGTTCTGGATATTCCTAAATATGCTAAGATAATAGAATGCAACGCTTTCAGAGGGCTAACTCAAGGAGGAGACCGAATGTCCAAACCATCTAAACCAAACGAGCCATTGGTAACCCATATTTATACGGCAGACCCTTCTGCGCATGTATTTGAAGGCAAGTTATACATTTATCCATCGCATGATCTTGATCACGTGATGGTTTCCAATGATAACGGCGACCAATACGACATGGAAGATTACCACGTCCTGTCCATGGACGACGTGACAGCTCCGGCTGTTGACCATGGCGAAGCGCTTCACCTTCGCGACGTGCCTTGGGCAAGCCAGCAAATGTGGGCACCGGATGCTGCATTTAAAAACAACACGTATTACCTGTATTTCCCAGCACGGGATCACGACGGCATCTTCCGGATCGGCGTAGCAACAAGCGCTAACCCTGCCGGTCCATTCAAAGCCGAACCAAACTACATCCCTGGCAGCTACAGCATTGACCCTGCCGTATTTGTGGACGAGGACGGCAAAGCTTACATGTACTTTGGCGGCCTGTGGGGCGGCCAGCTTGAAAAATGGCAAACCGGCGAGTATGTCGCAAACGGCGAAGGACCGGCGCCAACGGCTCCGGCAATTGGCCCTCGTGTCGCAGAATTGAACGACGACATGCTTACGTTTAAAGAAACGCCAAAAGAAATTTCCATCGTCGATGAAGACGGCAGCCCGATTACGGCAGGCGATGAAGACCGCCGTTATTTCGAAGGCCCTTGGATGCACAAATATAACGGCAAATACTATTTGTCGTTCTCGACGGGTTCGACGCACAAAATCGTGTACGCGGTCGGCGATCACCCGCAAGGTCCTTTTACATTCAAAGGCACTATTCTGACGCCGGTTCTCGGCTGGACAACGCACCATTCCATCGTTGAATTCAACGATAAATGGTACCTGTTCTACCATGACAGCTCCTTGTCCGGCGGCGCTGATAACAAGCGCAGCGTGAAATACACCGAGCTGAAATATAACGAAGACGGCACGATCCAAACGATCGAGTACAACAAATAATACAGCGAAAGCCGGACACAATAAGTGTCCGGCTTTTGTATTTTTCAACGGGCGGCAGCCCTCTGCAGCGCACGGTAAGCCAGGTATACAGGCAGCTAAAGCCGCCTGTGCAGCGCGTAATTGTTTTTATAGGAGGCAGGCGAAACGCCCATCAGCCTTTTAAACGTATTGCTGAAATAATAAATATCTTTAAACCCCGTACGATCCGCAACTTCCCCTACGTTGTATTCCCCCGTCTCCAGCAGAGAGGCGGCTTTGTTAATCCGGACCCGATTCAAAAATTCCGAGATGGAACGCCCTTCAACCCGTTTGAACAGCGCTCCGCCGTATACCGCATTCAGCTTGGACGCCCGGGCGATCTGCCCGACCGTTAACGGCTCGTCATAATGCTCAACAATATACCGTTTCATCCGGTCCACATGGCTGTTGATGCCAACCGCTTTGCCCTCATAGATCAGCTTGTGGATAATAAGCGAAAGCAGCGCATGGCATTTCATTTCGTAGCCGTCCTTTTGCTGCAGCCATTCATAATTAAGCTCTTGGAGCAGCCACTGGTATTGCTCCAGATCCAGCCCCGAAGTTACGACAGGCAGATCAATGGTATTGCCGTCATCCAGCACAAAATCAAGGGCTGCGCACACCATGCCCGTTGTGACGGCGCTTCGTACGCTTTGCGCCTTAATATATAGCACATCGCCTTGCTGGACATGGTATTCCTTCCCGTTAATCGTATAATCGGCTTGGCCTTCCAGCACAAATACAATATCGTAAAAGGAGATCCGATGTGTGTCCAGCTTCCAGCTGGGCGTGCATTCCTTTTGTACAAAATAGGTCAGCTCCGGATGAATATATCGGCTCATACGGGTATCATCCCTTTTATTTTTTTACTATTATCTATAACAAAAGATTAAAGATTTGCCTATCCTTTCACCATAAAATCTTTAATTATTACAAATAACCTTTAACTGGCACATTCTAACGCCAAAACGATGATTGTTATAATGAAGACGATTACATTCGAATGGTTGGGAGGATATCCTTATGATACGTGTTGCAATTGTCGGAACCGGGAATATTTCATCTGCTCATATTCATTCTTACCTTGCTTTTCCGGAGCGCTGCGAAATCGCCGCGCTTGTGGATATTCCCGAGAAAGCCCGGGAAAAAGCTGCCGCGTTTGGACTGAACGCTGAAATTTTGGATTCTCACAAGCTGCTGCTTGGCCGTGATGACATCGACCTGGTCAGCATTTGCACACCGCCGTTTCTGCATGCCGAGATCGCTTCCGATTTGCTGCGGGACGGCAAACATGTGCTTGTCGAGAAACCGATGGCCGCTTCGCTGGAGGAATGCGACCGGATGATCGCGGCAGCCGAAGAAGGCGGGGCGATTCTATCCGTTGTTGCGCAAAACCGCTTCCGTGAGCCGATTATGAACTTGAAGCATGTGCTGGACAGCGGCAAAATCGGCCGGGTGGTCCATGCGCAAGTCGATTCTTATTGGTGGCGCGGCCACTGCTACTATGACTTGTGGTGGCGCGGGTTGTGGTCCAAGGAAGGCGGCGGACCAACGCTGAACCATGCCGTACACCATATCGACATGCTCGGCTGGATGATGGGCATGCCGGACAAGGTGGTTGCGATGCTCAGCAACGCGGCCCATGACAACGCCGAGGTTGAAGATATTTCGGTTGCGGTTATGCAATACGGCCAAGGAAGCGTTGCGCAAGTGACCAGTTCCGTTATTCATCACGGCGAAGAACAGCAAATTATTTTTCAAGGGGAGAAAGCCCGTATTTCCGCGCCTTGGAAAGTTTACGCTTCAACCTCGAAAGAGAACGGCTTCCCGCAGCGCAACGAGAAGCTGGAGGAAGAGCTGGAGCAGTATTACGGCAGCCTGCCGCAGCTAGCGCATACCGGCCATCAGGGACAAATCCATGATGTGCTGTCTGCCATTGAATCCGGCACCGCTCCGATGATTACCGGCGAAGACGGACGGAAAACCATTGAACTGATAACCGCGATCTACAAAGCCGGATTCCAGGAAAAAGCCGTTGACCTGCCGATTCAGCAGGATGACCCGTATTACACCGTCCAGGGCATATTGGACAACGCGCCGCACTTCTACGAGAAAAAGACGGCGTTAAAGGAACTGGGCTCCGGGGTCGGCATTACACTGGGCAGCAGCTATAACCAATCGTAACGGATGGTTGGGCGATAAAAAAAGGGATCTCAATTCGATCCCCGATGCTTCCTATAAAACGGATGACAAAACAGCGGTGTAAGGGGGAACCATTCTCCCCGACACCGCTGTTTTCGATGAATACCGGCCTGCCAGACGCTGTTACAGGAACATGCCGCCCGAGGCTTCGATCCGCTGCGCATTCACCCAGCCCAGCTCGTCCGTGCACAAAGAGGCAACTACTCCGCCAATATCATCCGCTTCGCCAACGCGGCCAAGCGCTGTCTGCGATCCGATAAAATTCCGCATCTCTTCATTTTCTCTCAAACCGCCGCCGCCAAAGTCCGTTACGATTGCTCCCGGAGCAATCGCATTGACCCGGATGCCTCTTGCGCCAAACTCTTTGGCCATATATTTAGTCAGCACTTCTACAGCGCCTTTCATCGAAGCGTAAGCTGCATAGCCAGGCAGTGCAAAACGGGTAAGACCCGTCGACAGGTTCACGACAGCACCTTTATCCGCAATAATCGGATACAGCTTTTGTGTCAAGAAATATACGCCTTTCACATGAAGATTCATAAGGCTGTCGAACTGCTCTTCGGTTGTTTCCGTAATGGGAACGTTAATGCCGATCCCCGCATTATTAACGAGATAATGGATTTGATTAGTGTCCCATTTATCGTTCAGTACTTGTTTAAGCTGCGCTACAAACCCGTCAAACGAGGACACATTGCCGGCATCCAGCTGCAATGCTGCCGCTTTGCCGCCAAGCTGCTCAATTTCCTTCACGACTTCATCCGCTTTTTCTTTTTCAGACTTATAGGTCACAATAACGTCAACGCCTTTACGGGCTAAAGCTAGCGCCGAATTGCGGCCTAAGCCGCGGCTGCTCCCGGTTACTAATGCAATTTTATGTTGATTTCCCACAATGATCGCTCCTTTATAATGATGGTTGCCAAGCCCTTTATCGGGGGCTATAATGAGGCTACCACTTCGAGTTAACTCTAAGTCAAGCCCAAAGGATGATTTATTTTGAATTATACGATTAACGAGGCTGCGCAAAAGTTCGGCCTCTCTGCCCATACGCTCCGTTATTACGACAAGGAAGGGTTGCTCCCTTTTGTTTCCCGCAGCCATTCCGGCAACCGGACGTTTACCGACAGCGATCTGGAATGGATTGCGCTTATATGCTGCCTGAAAAACACAGGCATGCCGATCAAAGAAATTAAGCAATACGTCGATTGGTGCAGACAAGGCAGCGCCACGATTGATGTGCGCAAAGCGTTGTTTGTGGCTCACCGCCAAGCCGTATTGCGGCAAATTGAAGAGCTGAACAACAATTTGGAGCTGATTGATGCCAAAATCGCTTTTTACGAATCGCCGGGCATCGCCAGCTTTTTGGACGAACAGATCGCCAAGCAATCGGACAGCTTGCAAAGAAAGGATTCCCTGTATGATTCGCAAATATAACGGATGGCTGGCGGCAGCTTTGTTATTAGCGGCAATGTGCCTGCTTGCTTCGTGCGCACAAGCGCAAGGCAAAGCCCATCTGACCGTTAACCGTAATGGGACGGCGGATCTTAACCTGGATATGTCCGTCAGCAATGAAGCGCTTAACCTGCTTGGCCAGCCGGATCTGATCCCGCAGTTGATCAGCAAGCTGCAGGCGCAAGGGCTGGACGCGCAGTCTTATACGAAAGACGGCAGCACCGGATTGACCGCTTCGCGCTCCTTCCAATTAAAGAACATGGGGATTTCCGGCGTCACGGCCAAGCTGCCGGACGGATTGGAGGCCGAACATTCGTCAGAGGAATCCTTTTTTTATACGAAGGAGCATATTGCCGTAACTGTCGATATGGAGAAGCTGATGGCCAGCAGCAGCGATGCTGCAGGGCAGCAGCTTTCCGCGATGAATCCGCTTGTCAAAGGGCTTGTGCAAAGCCAGATCAAACTGCAATTTTTGCTGACCGCCCCGGTCAAGGCGGGAGCCAGCAATGCAAATGAAATTCAGGACCACGGCAGAACGCTGGTATGGGATATTAAGCTGTTTGAACCAAACCGGTTTGAAGTTGACATCAACGTGCCGAATATCCGCCACATCGCTTATACAGGCGGGGCTGTCCTTATTATAATAATCGCCGCCGTCTGGCTTGCTGTAAGAACATACCGTAAACGCAGACGCTCCGCGTAAATAACCGCCTGCATGCGGACGGGGCTGCCCTTGATTCTAAACCAGGAGCAGCCCCGTCCCCTTTTGTTGAACTAAGGCTTTTTTATTTTATTGGTCATTTTGCCGCTTCCACTCTTCAGCTAAAATGGCGTAGAAGTACTCGTCCCACCATTCTGTGTTTCCTTTTATAAAATGTGCAGGAATACATTGCTTGAAGTGGCCTTCCTTTCTCATCCCGATCTTCTCCATCACCCGGTAAGACGCAATATTTTGCGGCTGGCAAGTCGCAATGATCCGATGGGCATTGAGATGTTCAAAACCGTACTGCAAAATAGCCCTTGCAGCTTCTGATGCATAACCTTGGCTGTAATATTTCGGATTAAACACCCATCCGATTTCATAGGTGCCATTGCCAGACCATTTATGGAACACGATATGGCCAATAAGCGTATGATCTTGTTTTAAAATAACCGGAAATTTCTCCGCTTTCCCACCGCTGTTCTCATAAATGAAAGCCCTTACATTTTGTTCGCAAAAAACACCTTCAGGTATGTATTTCATAACTTCGCTGTCCGATGTATACGCTAAAACAGCTTCCCAGTCATCTGCTTGAAAGTTTCGTATAAGTAACCTTTCCGTGTATAAGTGCATATTCGTTCCCCCTGCCTCTGCTAACGCACAACGGCTCTATTAATCCGGCAGCACCTAAACGGCCAGCCTTACCTATTGGCCGGTCGTTTATGATATCCTTTATCGTCGTAACTTTGCAGTTTTTCACGCCATTGCTTCTCCAGCTTTTTCACTTCCCAGCGCACATCGCTGATTTTTTCCGTATCAAACTGCTCCAGCACTTCAAACGAAAAAGCGTCTTCGCCAAGCTCTTTCCAGTCTTTCTGAAGCTGGAGATTGCCGAACATGCCCAGATCAAGCTGCGCCTTCATCGTCATCCATTTGTTTTTCAAGTTTGGATATGCCGAAACAAACAGCTTTCCATTCAGGTTGTTTTTGACTAGTACGACACCCATATATACTTTTATTTGCTTAAACTCATCCTGCAGCTCTTTCCGTTTGTTTTTATCCATAACAGCTATCCCTCCAATTCCTTCTGTATTCAATCATTGATACCATGAACAACCATTGAACGTCAAATTAAAGAGCATGCCGCCTCCAGCATCTCCTGTTTAAACTTGGTTTATATTCCTGATGTATAATGAGCAGTGTAAATTCGCAACTCATGATTTAAGAGGAAGTGAAATCGTATGCCGCAACTGTTAATCGTGGACGATGATCCGCATATCCGCAAGCTGGTGAGCCATTTTATGCAGCGGGAAGGTTATGCTGTATTGGAAGCAGCCGATGGCCTGGAAGCTCTCCAGACGCTTGAGGACAGCAAGGTGGATCTCGTTATTCTCGATATTATGATGCCGCGCATGGACGGCTATGAGCTTTGCCGCGAGCTGCGGGAGCATTATGACCTGCCGATGCTGATGCTGACGGCCAAGGGCGAATCCGAGCAGAAAGTGAAAGGGTTCGAGCTGGGCACAGACGATTATTTGGTTAAGCCGTTTGATCCGCCGGAGCTGGCGGCAAGGGTGAAAGCGCTGCTGAAGCGGTATAAGATCATTACGGCGCAAACGGTGCAGATCGGCGAATTATCTTTAAACAGTAAAACATTTGAATGCAAAGTCGGAAACGAAGTGCAAGTGCTGCCGCTGAAGGAATTCGAGCTGTTGTATAAGCTTGCGAGCTATCCGTTCCAAACGTTTACGCGCGATCAGCTGATTGAAGAAATATGGGGTTACAATTACGAAGGGAATGAGCGGACCGTAGACGTCCATATCAATCGGCTGCGCGAAAAATTTCCCGAGGACCGGCACGCATTTCGCATCCGCACGATCCGCGGATTAGGCTACCGGCTGGAGATGCAGACATGAACATCCTGCGTAAAACCGGCCGCGCTCTGCTCCGCTTTATTCGAATCATTGACGGGCCGGCCGCTATATTGTCCAGCTTATTATTATGCTGGACGGCAGCTTATTTTGGGCTGCACTGGCTTTATAACCAGCTGAACTGGCAGCCGCATACGCTTGTAAACCAGCTGTTCACTTCACTCGGAGGTTTCTTGCTGTTCACCGCCTTCGTGTTCTCCGTCGCTCCTTTTATCCGCAGAAAAGAACTGCAGATGTACCAGGAGCTGCAGGAAGCGCTGCGGCGCATAGCGCGCGGGGACTTCCACGTACGGCTGCAATCGCGCCGGACAGCCCATGAACACATCACCCAAATCATTGCCGACATTAACGAAATGGCGGTTAATCTAAAAGAAATGGAAGATATGCGGCAGGAGTTTATCGCCAATGTATCGCATGAAATCCAATCGCCGCTGACGTCCATCAGCGGTTTTGCCCGGGCAATGGCGGCAGACGAGCTGCCAAGAAGCGAACAGCTGCAGTATTTGGACATTATCGAGGCAGAGAGTGTCCGGATGTCGAGACTAAGCGATGATTTGCTGCGGCTCGCTTCCTTTGATTCCAAACGGCATCCGTTTCATCCGGAGCTATACCGATTGGACAAACAGCTGCGCCGGCTTATCCTGACGTTCGAAAGGCAGTGGATGGAGAAGGAGCTGGAGGTAAGCGCAGATCTGGACGAAATCTGGATGAACGCTGACCCCAGCCTGCTTAGTCAGGTTTGGGTCAACCTGATTCAAAATGCCGTGAAGTTTACGCCGCCTGGCGGTACCATTGCCGTTAGCCTTAAGCTGCAGAACGATCATGTGGTCGTCTCCGTCAAGGATTCGGGCATCGGGATATCAGAAGCCGACCAGAATCGCATATTCGAACGTTTCTTCAAATCAGACCGTTCACGCACACGTTCGGCCGGCGGCAGCGGGCTGGGCTTATCAATCGTCAGCAAAATCGTAGAGATGCACAGCGGTACGATCGCCGTCTCCAGCCAGCCTGGCGAGTGGTCCGAATTTACCGTTACCTTGCCGCTTGCGCCTCAGCAAACGGAATAAACAGAAGAAGCCGGAATCACCGAGCCGCTCCCGCGGCTTGGCAATTCCGGCTTCGTTAGCGTCACAACTGGCGCTGGGCTGCCGCAGCCGATTTTACCCTTCTCCGGATGCCGCTCACCCGCACAATGACCATCGCAAGCGTCATTATAATAAACGCAGGGCCAATAATGTCCAGGTTAATCTGATGGTCCAGTGCAAACTGATACGTCTGCTTCGGATGATGTGTCATCCATTCGATCGGAATGATCCGGAACAAAAAGGCCGCTACCCAAATGATGACGCTGCCCGCTCCCACAATTACATATATTTTGCCCGTACCGGCATCGCGCTCCACCTTGGTGAACTTTAATAAAATAAAACCAAGGGCCAGTCCGATTACAACGGACACAATCAGCAGCAGCATATTATTGCCGTCCGTCGGCACATCTTGCATGTAAGTTGCTCCATAATAAGCAAGAATGCCAAGCGGCAGCAAAAGCCTGAACATGCGGAACTCCCTTTTTCCAACCGATGTTAGAACAAGCGCCAAAAATATAATAATGGTTGAAATCCATGTGCTTGTAGTCATCCGTTTTTTCCATCCTCCCTAACTTGTCGTTAGGACTAATAGTAAACGGTTCCGGCGGTAAAAGAGTCCATCATCCGATTGAATTTGCTTCCCGGGCATCCACCTGCAGATGGATAAGCCGCTCAGCTGACAATGCCGTTCCGGATGGCATATACGACCGCTTGCGTCCGGTCTTGAACGTCAAACTTTTGCAAAATGCGGTGCACATGCGTTTTGACCGTACTTTCGCTAACAGACAGCGCAGCGGCAATTTCTTCGTTGCGAAGACCGTATGCCATTTGCTGCAATACTTCCAGCTCCCGGTTCGTAAACAGGCTTCGGAGCGCCATGATTCGTTCCGGTTCAATCCCGCCCGTTTGCCGCGATTGATAAGCTTTGCCGATCAGCTTGGCTGCCAGTGCCGTGCGGAAGATGACTTCACCCCGCAGCGCCCCGCGTACCGACTCCAGCATTTCTTCCGGCTCGGTATCTTTCAGCAAATAACCAACCGCGCCTGCCCGGATGCCTTCAAATACGTAATCTTCCGTATCAAAGGTCGTTAAAATAACAATTTTACAATCCGGCTGAAACGTTAAAATGTCCTTTGTTGCTTCAATGCCGGAGTAAAGCGGCATCTGCACGTCCATTAAAATCAAATGCGGTTTCGTCCGCCGCGCCAGCTCCACCGCTTCCTTGCCGTTGCCGGCTTCGCCGGCGACCGCCATATCCGGCTGGGAGCCAATGACATACCGGAGGCCTTGCCGGACGAGCGGCTGATCGTCTGCCAGCATAATCCGTTTCTGTTCCACGCCTATCTCTCCTTCTCCGTTTCAAGGGGCAATTGAATGGCAATTTCCATGCCATGCGGGTGCACGGCCGTTACGCGGCAGCTTCCTCCCGCCTCGCGGCATCTCTGCTTCATGCCGTTCAACCCGAACCCTTCCGCCCAGCCGTCTCCCCCGGCAAATAGGCCGTTGTCCCGCACAACCATCCGCACCTCTCCGTCCAGCTGCTCTACCGCAACAACGGCCTTGCTCGCCTCTGAATGCCGGATCATATTCGTCAGCGCTTCCTGAAGACAATAATACAATACGGCGGACTGTTCGGCAGGCCACTCTTCCCCGCCATCAGGCGCCTTCCACTCGATCGGAATGCCGCTTGCAGCAGAAGCTTGCCGGACTAATGCGCGCAGCGCAATCAGGCCTGTTCCGGCTTGGTCCCCTCCCCTGGCATGGACAACGCCCCGCACCTCCTGCAAGCATTGCTTGGCAACCAGAAGCACATTGCGTGCAATCTGCATCGTTTCTTCCTTGTTGGATTGCAGCGCATAGGGCAGCGCCTGCAGCTGCACAATGACCGAGGTCAGCTGATGGCCAACGCTGTCGTGTATATCTCTTGCGATCCGGTTTCTTTCCTCCATCACGGCGTAACGCATCGACTGCATCGCCGCATGTTCCAGCTCGGACTGCGCCGCCTGCAGTTTCCGGTTCGCTTCCAACAGTCTTGCATTCACCGCCTGCAGCTCATCATGATGCAGCTGCTGCTCTTCATCGTGAATCCGCTTCAAGCGGCGCATATACAGGAGCACATAGATGCCTGCAAAAATAAGCATCATCTCCGTCGCGTTGCTAAGCGACTGTTTCTCCACCACATAAGTGATAGCAAAAATAATAACGGCGATCAGGCCGGCGCTGACTGTAGACAGCAGACCCGGCAGCTTCAGCGAAATAAAACCCATCAGAAACCCCATTAGCGCCAGCACGGTGGATACTTCTCCCGAAATCAGCCAAAATGCCAGCGTTGCCGCATATAAACAAGCGAAAATAACGACATTTTTCCAAAGCGACTTCACCCAAACCGAGCTCCACAACATGACGATGTAAAATCCCGCCAAGGAAAAAGCGGCCAAGCGTTCGCCGCCCGTGGAATCGCGTACCGTCATCAAAACCGTGTACAGCAGCGCCAGGCTAATAAGCGAAGGGGTATAAAACCGGTTGATCCATTGCAGCAAAGCTTTGCTTCCTCCTTCAGCGGACGGAACAGCCCGCCACATGATGTATAAAAAAAGAGGACACAAGCCCCTTGCTCGGAAACAGGCGGGTATACGCCATTTCCAATAAAGGGATGTCCTCATTATAGGTTATCTATCCTTATTTCAGCCGTCAAGCGAACCGCTTCTCCGCCCAGCTGCGCTGCCATAGTTGCAGGCAGCAGGCAGGGACTAGCTGAACCGTTCGGGCGCAAACGCTCCGTACCAAGACGGCAGACGGTCGCCCCCGATGGCGTCCGCCGCCAGCTTCGCGGTAACGGCACTGAGCAAAATGCCGTTCCGGTAATGGCCGGCAGCCATATATACCCGGTCCGACTCCCGCAGCAGCCCAAGCAGCGGGTAGCCGTCCTGGGTAGACGGGCGGAGGCCCGCCCAGCGGTGAAACGGCTCCAGCCCGGCAAATGACGGGAACAGCTGCTTGTTCCAGCTGCGCAGCCGGTCGATTCCTTTGTCCGTGACCGCCGTATCAAAACCGGCTACATCTTCGGATGCGCCGCAGACGACGGTGTTATTTTGCTTGGCGACGACGTATCCTTGGCTTGTAAATACCATATGCCGTACAGGGCCGGCCTCCCCGCCGTAAGCGCATATTTGCCCCCGGATCGGGTATACCGGGATACGGATGCCAAGCGTCTCTTCCCACTCCTGCGCCCAAGCTCCGTTGCATAAAAGCAGGCGGTCGCCCTGGAAGCGGCTCCCGTCCTTCGCACGGACAACGGCTGCATCCCGCCACTGCTCGATCTCAAGCGACTCCAGCCGCTCTGCGATCACAACGCCCGCCGCCCGGCATGCCTTCTCCAACGCCAGCACATAATCGGGGGCATACACATGGCTCTCCTCCGGCGTATACAGCGCCGCTTTCACATCCCGCGACAGCTTTGGCTCCAGGCGGTACAGCTCATCGCCTTCCAGGATGCGCGCAGATGAGCCGTGTTCCCGCTGCCACAGCCTGCGGCCCTCCAGCGCCAGCCGGTCCGCTTCGTGATAAACGGCATACAAGCTGCCGGATTCCGTATATTCAAAAGGCTGGCCGGAGGCGCTCCGCACCTCGTCCTTCCATGCGGGAAACAGCTGCAGGCTGGCGGCGCACAGCTGGAAAAAATCGTCCGGCCCTTCTCCATTCTCGGAGTAGGGCGCCAGCATTCCCGCAGCCGCTCCCGATGCCTGCCCGCCGCAGCGCTGCTTCTCCAGCACGGTTACGCGGTGGCCCCGCTTCTGCAGCTCAAATGCGCAGGCAAGGCCAACCACACCTCCGCCGATCACAATAATGGCTTCTCCCATGTTCAAATCCCGCTTTCCTAGTCAGTTCGCATTTTCCGCCGGATAGCCTTAGCTAATCATGCCGGCGGAGCTGCAAGCTACTTCAGTTTCAGCGAATCGTAGCCGCTGCTCGCCGAAGCATATTTTTTCTTGTCGATGCGGCCGGCCAAATAGGCCATTCTCCCCGCTTCGATAGCCAGCTTCATCGCTTCCGCCATGCGGACCGGATCTTTGGCTTTGGCAACGGGCGTATTCATCAGCACGCCGGAAACGCCAAGCTCCATCGCCTGCGCGACGTCGCTGACCGTGCCGAGCCCCGCGTCCACAATAATCGGCACGTTTGCTTCTTCCACAATGAGGCCGATATGGTACGGGTTTAATATGCCAAGCCCCGTCCCGATGGGCGCCGCTCCCGGCATAACCGCAGCCGCGCCGGCTTCCTCCAGCCTTTTGCACAGGATCGGATCGTCGGAGGTATAAGGCAGCACCGTAAAGCCTTCCTTAACGAGTATTTCCGTTGCTTTCAGCGTTTCCACCGGGTCCGGCAGCAGCGTCCGCTCGTTGGCGCTAATTTCCACCTTCACCCAGTCGCTAAGCCCCGAAGCCCGCGCCAGCCTTGCAATCCGCACCGCTTCTTCGGCGGTGCTTGCACCGGATGTATTCGGCAAATAACGGTAGCCTTCTCCATGCACATGCTGCAAAATCGAGTCATCCTCGACCTGCCCCAAATTTACGCGGCGGATTGCAAACGTAAGCACCTCCGCTCCCGAAGCTTTAATCGCCTCCTGCTGAATGTATGGGCTCGGAAACAGTCCCGTCCCGATAAAAAACCGCGAGGAAAGCTCCTGTCCGGCGATACGCAGCTTATCCTGATTCATCCTTCGTCAGCCCCCTCCTACAAATTGCACCAGCTCGATAACCATACCTTCGTACACTTGCGTGTCCGCCCACTGCTCCTTCTTCAGAACCGTTCCTCCGGCTTCAACGACAACAGGGCGTTCCGTCAGGCCAAAATGCTCCACCACCTGCAGTACCGTCTGTACGTCAAGCTCATGCGTGCCTCCGTTAATCATCAGCTTCATCCCGTTTGCCCCTTTCTCTCCAGCTTCGCCAGGAAAGCGCGGCAGACGCCCGCTACGTCGTCTGCGCCTACGATCTCGCTAACCGCGCAAATGCGGTCCGCTCCGGCTGCAATCACTTCATCCACATTGCTAAGCTTAATGCCGCCGATCGCCACAAACGGAATGCGGACTCGGTCGGCTACCTCGCGGACATACCCCACTGTTACCGGCGCGACGACATCCGTTTTCGTCTGGGTCGGGAATACCGGACCAACGCCGATGTAATCCGCACCTTGCGCCTCCGCCAGCAGCGCTTCCTCAATGGCATGCGTCGATATGCCGATCATTTTGCCGGGGGCAAGCCTTCTGGCTTCGCTGAGCGAGATATCGCCTTGGCCGAGATGGATGCCGTCCGCATCTGCTTCCAGCGCAATATCGATATAATCATTAACGATAAAAGTCACCCCGTACCGCCGGGTAAGCTCCCGCAGCGCAATCGCCTTCTGGAGCACCTCTGCGCGGCTGCTTGTTTTATCCCGAAGCTGGATAATGTCAGCGCCGCCTTGGATAGCCTCCTCCATGACCCGGATCAAATTACGGCCCGGATGAAATTGCTCGGCGGTTATGGCGTACAAACGAAAATCTTTCATCCTCTGTTCCTCCCCGTTTCTGATGCATGCGCTTTACGCGCCTCCATGCCTCGTTCTCATGCATGCGGCATGCCAGCCTCTACGCCTCATTCTGATGCGTGCGGCTTACACGCCTCTACGCCTCATTCTCATGCATGCGGCATGCACGCCTCAATGCCTCGTTCTCATGCGTGCGGCTTACACGCCTATGTATCTTGCGTAAAGCGTTTTGGCCCGGACCGGATCATCCGTTCCCTGCACAAGCACGCGGCCGTCCGGAAACAGCACAAGCCTTTCGCCTTCCGGCAGCTCTACCCGCAGCAGATACGGATTCAGCTCCGTCTTCACCGCCGCCGGCTTCAGCCGCTCCTGCCACTCCGAGAGCTGCAGCGCCTTGCGGCCTGTAATCTGCACCGTACTTCTGCCGCATAACGATACTGCTCCTTCCGCCTCCTGCTCCTGCAGAGCAGGGTACTGCTTCAGCCCGCAGCAAGGGCAATCCGCAGAAGGCTCGCCAAGCTTCATCTCAAAATGGCGGTTGCTCCATACATCAAACGTTACCAGCGTATTTCTTCTCGCTGAATGTGCCCCTATCAGCACTTTCATCGCTTCCACCGCCTGATACGATGCGACTATGTCCACGACCGGCGCAATGACCCCAATCGTATCGCAGGTTTGGCCGCCGCTGTCCGCAGTCTGGATAAAGCAGCGCAGGCACGGCGTTTCGCCTGGCACCAAGAGCGCGCTCATCCCCTGTGAGCTGACCGCCCCGCCGTAAACAAACGGAATCCCTTCGCGGAAGCAGGCATCGTTCAGCAGAAAACGCGTTTCGAAATTATCCGTGCCGTCCAAAACAAGATCAATGCCGTCCAGCAGCCGGCTGATATGCCGTGCCGTCACATCGGCTACAATGGCATCAATCCGGACATCCGAATTGATGCGCTGCAGCTTCCGCTGTGCGGCAATCGCCTTGGGCAGCCCTTGCGCGGCATCCTCCTCGTCGTACAGCATTTGCCTTTGCAGATTGCTTCGCTCTACAAAGTCGCGGTCGACAATTCGCACGAGCCCTACGCCGGCGCGGACAAGATGATTCGCCAGCACCGTGCCGAGCGCCCCCATCCCGACGATGCACACCGCACTGGCCGCAAGCTTCGCCTGCCCTTCCGGCCCGATCGGGGCAAATCGCATTTGCCGCGAATACCGCTCATCCGGCTGGGCTCCATTTGCTTCATTTGCCTCACCCGCACCGCCAAATTCCCGTATGCTCAAACCGGCCACTCCTCCCGATCGTACGCTTTATCCCAAAATAAATATTCCAGCTTCGACGCCATCACAAAGTGCTCCTCCAGCTTAAGCAGTGCCTGCTCCGGCAGGCCTTCAGCCAGCTCATCCATCAGGCCGATGCACCAATCGGTCAGCTCGCCGAACTCGCTGGAGCTGTACATCTCCACCCACTCGCGGTACAGCGGATGCTCCATTGCAGCAGAACCGGCAGCAAGCTTCAGCCCGATTTCGCGGTAGCTCCACATACAGGGTAATATGACGGCAACGATCTCAGCTAATGTGCCTTGCGCCGCCACCTGCAGCATATACCCGGTATACGCCGTTGTAGCGGGAGAAGGCGGCGTATGGTCCAGCTCTTCGCGGCTGATGCCAAACTTCGCCGCATAGCCCCGGTGCAGCCCCATCTCCACATGCAAAATCGAATAGCTGAGTTCAGCAAACTTTGCCATCCTGTCCGGATCGGAAGCCTTAATGCTGCCGTAAGCGTACATTCTCGCGTAATCCAATAAATAAAGGTAATCCTGCTTCAAGTAAAAAATAAACCGCCCCGGATCTAGCGTTCCGGCGCCAAGCTCCTCCACAAACGGATGGTTGAGGCTGCGCACCCACCATTCTTCCGCCGCCGTGTACAGCCGGCTGCTAAATCTCGGTGTCTGTTTTGCCGCTTCCAGGTTTCCCATTGTTTCTCCTCCTCAGCTTTGACCGCCAGGCAAAAAATGACGAAACATATCCGCAAGGCCGCAGCCGCTCCGCGCAAATAAAAAAAGCCATTCGAGAATACACGAATGGCTTTTGCGCATGCAAAATTCGATATGTTCTCTACGCCAGCATTACCTGGTTCAGATTAACGGTCAGGCAAACTAGTTGCCAATCTCAGCCGGACTTCATCCAGCACCCGTAATTTTTCAGTTCATGTTACTTATTACCACTTTACTATACTCAATAGGAGCAGTTCGAGCAACCTTTTATTTAACAGCCGTATTGCCGATTTCTGCTTCTTCGTCTTCATACCAGGGGTTCAGGTGCACGAGCACCTCTTCCACATCGTCGTGCCGCTCCATAATAACCGACTTGATTTTTTTGGACACGTCATGGCCTTCCTGGATGTTCAGTTCGGCAGGAATGCCGACACGCACATCAATGATGATATAGTGGCCATGCTCCCTTGCGCGGATCAAATCAATCCGTTTCACTTCCGGCACGCTGATGACCAGCTCTTCATATTCGCTTATTTTCTCCGGGGATACCATCCGGTCCATCAAAATATCAACCGCTTCACGGCCCATATCGTTGGACAGCTTCAAAATCAAAAGCGCAACGATCAGCCCTGCGACCGGATCGCCGTATTGCAGCCATACGATGCCGTAATGGTCGCCAATCAGTGCCGCCCCGATACCGGCAACCGCTGCGAGCGATGCGTATACATCAGCCAAGTGGTCATAGGCGGTGGCCAGCAAACTTTTGCTGTTGGTCGATTTGCTTACCTGCATGCAATAGTAATACAGCCAAATTTTCCATACCAATGATACGGCTGCCGCTATTAAAGCGAGCAAGCTTGCTTCCGCCGCCGGATGGAAGAAGGCTTCCACGGAATGATATCCGATAAATAATGCCGCTACAAGCATAATGATAGCTACAATTGCCGAACCAATTACTTCGGCTTTGCCGTGCCCGTACGGATGGTCCCAATCTCTTGGTTTTTTCGCAATAATGGTTGCGCTTAACGCCGCTATTGAAGCAATAACGTCGCCCGCATTATGAATGCCGTCGGCAATGAGCACCTGGCTGCCTGCGAGAACGCCTACAACGATTTTAATGACCGTAAGAAACAAGTTACTGATTAAGCTGATCGTGATCGCTGCCGCGCTGGACGGCTTGCTAGTCTGACTCATTTATTTCTCCTTTTACCCGTTTGCGTATGCGCCATTTAACTGCTGCTCTGGCGCGTTACAGCCGCTTGTACTTTTTTTCAACTGAATCATTATACAAAGCCGATACGGTGTGGGTCTAGAGAAACAGTGTTGCTGTGTGCAAGCACTTTTACGGCAAGGCAACAGACTTTAACGGTGCAAAAACAGTTGCCCTTGTCCAAAAGTAAGCATATGGTAAACAATTGTGCGCCTCGGACATCCATGCTGTCATTATTTTATTTGCTTCATCTTGTTATTGCGTTTGGCTCGGACGTGATTGTACTATAGATCATGCATAGGAAAAAAATGGAATTGTGGGAGGTTATTTTTTGTCTATTATCAACGTTCTGGATCAAGGGTATGTAAGGCTGGTTAATCATATGGGATCGGATCTTACCGTCGTGAATGCCGCTCGGGTGTCATATGCAAAGCAGTCCGAGGAGCTGTCCGAACGGGACATCCGACTAATTCAATTTCTCGCGCGGGAAGGGCATACGTCGCCATTCCGCCACGCTATCGCACAATTTGAAATTTACGCACCTCTGATGGTAGCGAGACAATGGTGGAAATATGTCGTTGGCGCCGCTCATTATGAAGGTACAGGCGATAGCCTGGAGGCATGGAATGAATCAAGCCGGCGGTATATTACCGAAGAGCCGGCATTTTATATTCCGCAAGCAGGTGAATGGAGAGCAAAGCCCGAGAGCTCGAAGCAAGGCAGCGGGGAGCCGATCGCCTGGGAACTCGGCGAGAAGCATACGGAAGCGCTTATGGCCTATGTGGAGCTAGGTATAGCCAACTACGAAGCCGCTTTGCAGGATGGGATTTGCGCCGAGCAGGCCCGGTTATTTCTTCCGTCCTACGGGATGTATGTGCGATGGTATTGGACAGCCTCCGTCCAATCAGTGGCCCA
This sequence comes from Paenibacillus protaetiae, assembly GCF_004135365.1. Classification (NCBI taxonomy): domain Bacteria; kingdom Bacillati; phylum Bacillota; class Bacilli; order Caryophanales; family Paenibacillaceae; genus Paenibacillus; species Paenibacillus protaetiae. The sequence goes on from NZ_CP035492.1 coordinate 1,950,006, forward strand.
CTTTTTATCCCAACGGCTGGAGCATGACGCCCAAAAAGAAATTCAGCTTTACGCGAAGGCTGTACTTGAACTCATTAAACCGTTATTCCCGGTTTCGCTGGAACAGCTTGTGGCGGAAAGCCATCTGGTGCCGCAATCCCATTAGCATCACGGCGACACCTATCATTTACGTCTGAAATAGTACTAATTTACCTGCATGTTATTATCTGAAAATAAGGCTATGTAAATCTTAACGAACAGCTATCTAAGCTCAAACCGTTCAACCCATTGCTTCCAAAAGGCTTGCAGATCAAACCGTTCCGGCCGGTCAAAATACGTCCCCGACAGCTCCAGCTCCTCTATACGCGACAGCCGGAACGCCTGTACTTTCTCTTCCGTCTCCCCGATCAAAAACCAGATGCCGCCTTTGGCGACCAGCCCGTAAGGCTTAAGCTCAAACGTTCCGCCCACCCCGCTTCTCGATGTGTACGCCATCGTTACCGCACGCTGCTCCCAGATCGCTTGCTGCGCCAGCTTTAGGTTGGGCGCTTCCTTATCGCCTTCCCGCCATGAATCCGTATCCAAATGGATACGTTCCTGCAGCCACGCCGCCGCCTTACGCTCCTGCTCCGGCAGCGCCAGCATCAGCTTCTGCAGCGCTGAACGGAATGCTCCGCCTATGCCAAGCTGTTCGTAAACCGAGCCGGTTGCATGCACAAACAGCGACTGGATCTCATCCGTCGTTAACGCATGGAATGGCGATTTATAATGGTCCGGCAGCGCAAACCCTCCGTGAACGCCGGCATCGGCGTAAACCGGAATGCCTGCCAAGCTAAGCGCATCCATATCGCGGTAAATCGTCCGCTCGGACACCTCAAGCCGCTTGGCGAGCTCCGAAGCTGTCATTTTCCCGTCTGTCTGCAGGAGCATTACAATTGAAATTAGGCGGTCCGCCCGCATATTTTTTTCCCTCTTTTCCGTCCGAACAGTCATATGGCTCCATCATAGGAATCACTGACAGTAGATGTCAAGGTTGGCATGGTATGCTGTACGCAGGAATGCTGCTGGAAGTCGGGGGATCAACATGTATACGAAATTACGATGGCACAAATGGCTTAGCCACCATCCCACGCTGCGCAAGCTGCAAACAGCAGCTTTTATGCGGAGCATATGCCAGGGCATAGCTGTCGTGGTAACGAGTCTATATTTAAAAGAGCTGGGCTGGAGCGGCGGAGCGATCGGCGGTCTGCTCATTGCCGCCGGGTTATTTCGAACGATAATGACCACATTCGCGGGGACATGGAATTCGCTGCTTGGACCACGAAAGTTGCTGCTGCTTGCTGAAGCTGTTACTGCTGCAGCCGGCATAACGGCCGCCTGTACGCGCAGCAGCTCTTTGCTGTGCGCCGCCATCATTGCGGCGGGGTTTGGTATGGGACATACCGGCTCAAGCGGACCAGCCGGGCCGATTGAACGCCGCTGGCTTGGCGCGTTTGGCAGCAGAAGCGGAAGCGGCGGCATTTTTGGCAAAAACGCCATGTTGACATATGGCGGAATGGGAATCGGGTCGCTGCTCGCCAGCCTGACGCCGTGGCTGCAAGCCTGGCTTCCCGGAGCTGCCGCCTACCGGGTGGTATACGGTCTGCTGGCCGCGTGTGCGCTGACTGGTGCGGCCGTCCTGCTCACCGTCGAAGGCGGAGCGCGGCAGAATAAGCCGCAAAAAGCGGCGGATAAGCCGCAAAGCTCCGGTTTATCCGCCGCCGAAATTCACGAGCCAAATCATACAGTTGAAATGTTGGATCCGCAAAAGGCGGCATTACCGCATCCTGCAGCCACGCTGCACGCCCAGCAGACGACAGTAAACACCCGGCGAGCTTGGCATGCGACGGAGGCAAGCGAAGCAAACAAGACTGCAAACCGGCAAGCGGCTGCTGTAACCGAAGTAATCAAGTCTACAGATCGGCAAGCAACTGCTGCAGCGGAGGCCAGCGAGCAACCAGCTAAACCAACAGCAGCTGTTGACAGAACTACCGCTCTGCTCGCACAGCACCCGCCGGAAGCCTCCTTGCCTTCGGCGCGCTTAAGAACAAAACGCACACTCATCGCCGCCGGACTGGCGGCTGCGGCAGCAGTATCAGCTGCTGCGCTGCCGTTATGTCGGCAGCACGTTCCCGGAGCAATTGCGCCGGTGATCACGTTCGTGCTGCTAATGGTTGCCGCTGTCGTACGTGTATCCGGCGGCCCTAAAGAGGAGCTCACTTCCATCGTTCAGATCGTAAACACGGTTGCTGTTACGTTATCCGGCACGATGAGCTCCTATTGGCTCGCTGCCAAGTTCGGCGCATCGGCCGGCATGGCCGGCATCGTACTGGCTGCTTCTTACTTGCTGGCCGGCGCATTGTCGCTGGCAGGCGAACATGCCGCCCGTACCTTTGGGCCGGTGAAGGCGGTTGTTTATTTTCAGCTGGCCGGCGTTGTCTGCACGCTTGCACTGCCTTGGGTACCGAATTTTTGGGAAGCTGCCGTTTTGTTTGCTTTATGCAGCATGTTTAATCTGGGTTCGCGCGGCACGCGCAACGCCGTTATGTTCGACAACCGCGCGCGGCATAAACAATCCGGATGGGCTAAATTTACGTCCTTCCTTGTCCGGTTTGGCGTTGTGTTATGGCCGGGCGCATTTGGCAGCCTGATCGAGGAAGGCGAATACGTGCTGCCTTTTTATATGGCAGCCGCCATTCAATCCGTTTCGGCCTGGCTGTACGGGCGAGTGCGGGGAACACGGACGGAACAGGCTGACCGCAGCTGAGCTGCTGCTATGCGATCCTAAGCGCCGCAGGCTCCCCCGCTGCTAGATTGTCCATAGCAGAATAGGCGCTTGTTCACCGCTGCTACCGGTCTACCTTTTTCCACCAATCGTCAAACACAGTAACCGGCTGCTCCCGTTTATGAATCGTGCGGGTATACCAATTTTCGATTTTGGCGCGGTCATCATCCGCAATTGTTTTGCCTTCCAAATAATCGTCTATGTCATCGTACGTTACGCCAAGAGCAACTTCATCGGAGAGCTGCGGTTTATTTTCCTCCAGATCGGCGGTCGGCACCTTCAAATACAGATGCTCCGGGCAGCCCAGCTCCTTCAGCAGCTGCCTGCCCTGGCGTTTGTTCAGCCGGTAAAGCGGCGTTAAATCCGCAGCACCGTCGCCAAACTTCGTATAAAAGCCGGTGATCGCTTCCGCTGCATGGTCCGTGCCGACGACTAACCCGTTCTGCTCGCCCGCGATTTCAAACTGTGCAATCATACGCTCCCGCGCTTTGCGGTTGCCTTTCGTAAAGTCGCTCAGCTTAAGTCCGGTGCTGGCTTCATATTCCGCTGCGCCGGCGTCAACCGCGGCTTTAATGTTGAACGTATATACATGCTTCGCCCCGATAAAAGCGATCGCATCCTGTGCGTCCTGCTCATCCTTCTGCTCGCCGTACGGCAGGCGGACCGCAATAAACCGGTATTGGCCGTTCTGGCCGGACTCACTGCTGCCGCCGTTCCCGGCGTCCTCTTCATTTAACTCGTTAACCGCGATCTGGCACAGCTTGCCGGCCAGCGTAGAATCCTGCCCGCCCGAGATGCCCAGCACCAGCGCCGTTTTCCGCGCAAAACGCATATACGATTTCATAAAATCAACGCTTAAGCGAATTTCCTCTTTCGCATCAATTTGCGGCTTCACGCCCAGTTTCGCAATAATGTCCTGCTGCAATGCCATCACAGCCACACTCCTTTTAAGGTTGATATAACCGATGCTGCTTAATATAGTCGTAACAAGCATCCGGCAGCAAATACCGCGGTTCCCCGCCTCTGCCGAATTCATCGCGGATATAAGTCGAGCTGATATCCATGGCAAGCCCTTTGCTCATCAGCTGAAACCTGCCGTCATCATGGTTGCGCAGCAGCGGCGAACGGGCTATCGCTTCCGTCATATCAATACCGCTGCGGGCCATTACAATAAATTTGTTTCCGGCAATCAACTCTTCATCATGCGACCATTTGCCGTCGGCGATATCGGCCAGCAAATCCGCGCCCATAATAAAATACAGCTCATCATCCGGGTATTGCTCGTGAAAATGCCGCATCGAATAATACGTATAATGCATGCCGGCAAGGGCGGTCAGCTCATACGTGTCCAGCACAAATTTGGGATTGTCCTGAATCGCAAGGCGGATCATTGCAATGCGGTGCTCATCGGAAATGTTGGGCTTCTTATCATGCCGCATATGGGAAGACGGAAGAAAAATAACAAAATCCAAATGCTTGCGGTGCGCTACGGTCGAAGCCGTCCATAAATGCACGTTCGTGATCGGATCAAAGGATGAGCCGTAAATGCCGATTTTGCGCGGTCCCCCGTTTGTTCCCATTATTCCGCACTCCCTTCGACCTTTTGCTTTATGCGCTGGATCATGTTCATTTTGTTATCCCAGCAGTTCTGGCTTAAGTCCACCGGATACTGCTCCGGATTCTGGTTCCGTTTATATTCGTCCCACAGCAGCTCCAAATTTTGCTTCGCATACGCTTGAATGCTGGAAAGCTGCGGCATATCGTAGACCAGCTTGCCGCCGGCAAATATATCGGCATGAAGCTCCCTCGCTTCGAAGTTGGTGACAAACTTGCTGATATAAGTGTAGACCGGGTGGAACATCTTCAAACGCTTCTCGCCTGCAGGATTCTCATCCTCCAGAGCGATATAGTCGCCTTCGGAACGGCGGTTTACCTGATTGATAATGCGATAAAGCTTCTTCATGCCCGGCGTCGTTACTTTTTCGGGATTGCCGGATATTTTGATCGTATCCGCCATATTCCCGTTCTCGTCTTCAATAGCCACAAGCTTATAGACTGCACCCAAAGCCGGCTGATCGTACGCTGTAATCAGCTTTGTGCCGATTCCCCAGGCGTCGATGGCCGCTCCTTGCGCCTTCAAGCTCATAACCGTATATTCGTCCAAGTCGTTTGAAGCGTAAATTTTCGTCTGCGGAAAACCGGCGTTGTCCAGCAGCTTCCGGACTTCCTTCGACAAATAGGCCATATCTCCCGAATCGAGCCGCACCCCTTCGAACAAATTGCCGATTTCCAGCTCCTGTACTACCCGTATCGCATTTACAATGCCGGATTTTAACGTATCGTATGTGTCGATCAGAAACACGCATGGCCGCCTCATCTTTTTTTGCCGCCCGGCATAGCTGCGGAACGCTTCGTATTCGTCCTGCATCGCCTGCACCATCGCATGGGCGTGTGTGCCCGACACCTTCGCCCCAAACCGTTTGCCGCAGCGCACGTTCGAGGTTGCATCGCAGCCCCCGATAATGGCGGCACGCGCTCCCCACAGGGCGGCGTCCATCTCATGGGCGCGGCGCGATCCGAACTCCAGCAGCGGAGCATCCCCTACGGCGCTGCGAATGCGGGCAGCTTTCGTTGCGATGAGCGTCTGGTAATTGACGATGTTAAGCAGCGCCGTTTCAATCAATTGCGCCTCCGCCAGCGCAGCTTCCACACGAACGATCGGCTCGTTCGCAAATACAAGTTCGCCTTCGCGCATCGACTTGATCGTTCCGTTAAAACGCAGTGTACGCAAATAAGCCAAATAATCGTCGCCATAACCAAGCTCATCCCGCAAATAAGCCAAATCCGATTCGGAGAAATGGAACTGTTCTATATATTCAATCATCCGCTGCAGCCCGGCAAAAATCGCATACCCGCCCTCAAACGGCAGCTTGCGGAAAAACAGCTCAAACACCGCTTTTCGTTCGCTGATGCCTTCCGCCCAATACGTCTCCGCCATATTGATCTGATACAAGTCGGTATGCAGCGCCAGGCTGTCGTCTTCGTAATGCGTTTGTCCATTAATCATTCCGGGAACGCCTCCAACCGTTTGTTATATCGTAAGCTGTTCGCCCTGTACCACTTGAATGCCATAACGCTGAACCAGCTGCTCGATGGCCGCTTTCGTCACATCCTCCGTGCCCGGAATCGGGCTGGAGCAGTCCGTCAGCAAATGTACGCTGCCCGTAAACGCCTTGTTGCCCGCATGGTATTCCAGCAGCTGGGTCAGTGTGTCCAGCACGCAATGCGACAGCGCTTGACCGGCTACATATATACGGCTGTACGATGTCAAGCTGTCCAGAAACGCCCGGTTGGCTTCGCTGGTCAAGCCGTCCTCCCGAAGGAACGCGCCGTACATTTCACTAAGCGGATCATCGCCTTTTCCCAAAATAACCGGCTTTATTTGCCGGGCTGCACTATGGTAATAAACCAAGTTCATCAGCTGGCTTTCAAACTGCGCGCCAAATGTGCCTTCCAAACAATGGTACGGCCAAATGCGAAGCTCCCGCTTCCCGCCAAGCCGGAGCTGGCGGACGTAAGCCAAGCTTTCTTCCGGATGAAACTGTGCAATCCATTCGCCGCGCTCCACCGCTTCAAGCGTAATGACTGTTTCTACCGGTGCCGGATGCTGTCCTTCCGGGCTGCGCCACCAGCAAGGATGAAAGATTTGAAGCGGCGTGTGCACATCTTGGGTCATCGCGATTTGCGTAATACGGTGCAAATTCCGGTACAGAAATCCGCCCAGCCGGGCTGTATCTTCCAGCGAACCGGGAACGCCCAGCTCGCCGCCCTCCATAAAGCTGTTCTGCTGATCGACAAGCAGCAGCAGCGTCCGATCCTGGTCCGTGCCGGCTGCCGGCAGCTGTTCCTTCGAAGCAAGCGCCAATATGCTGTTCAGATCTGTTGTGCTTTTACCGCCAATTTCATTCCGGTTAAACAAGCTTTCAAAAGGCACTAAACATTGACCCTTGTGAGCCATCCTCATTCGCTCCTTTATTTCTTATTTCACGTTTTATGAAATATTATAAGGAAAAAGAACAGGTATTGTGACAATACCTTTAAAAATAAATCGACTCCAGCGGTTCGCCTTCCTTGAACCGGTACAGAATCGACGGGCGTTTGGAATTTCGTGATGTGGTTTTGGGTTCTCCGCCCTCTTTGACGACTTCAATAAACGGCAGCCGTTCCGCACGGTTGCGGAAAGTGGAATATTTCGCCACCTTCGGGCTGTCGGTTACAGTGAGCAGAACGCTCTGCAGCTCGCTTAACGTAAATTCCGGCGGCAAAAAATTGCGGGCAACGGTGGTCAGCAGCATATGTTTTTTGATCGTATCATACGCATCCTGTATCAGTTCCCGGTGATCGAATGCAAGGTCGAGGCGCTCTACCTCTTCCATTGTAAACAGCGCGACTTCTTCGGCATCGTCCGCAGCTTTGCGTTTCTCCAAATAATTCTCCGGCACAATCGCATAGTGGGCATTGGATATAATCCAGCCTCTTCTGTCCCGGCCGGGCCGATCGTATACGCCATAATGACGGATATGAATACCTTCAACCCCGGTTTCCTCGGACAATTCGCGGCTTGCCGCATCATAGGCCATTTCCTCAGGGCCGATAAAACCTCCCGGCAGCGCCCATTTGCCGCCTTGAATGTTGGCGTTGCCGTCCTTATCGAAGCGGGCTCTGCGAATGAGCATCAGCTTCAGCGTCCGAAGCGGCGGCTTATTCGGCGCCACATAGTCGCTAATAATAGTAAAAACCGCAATATCACTGGTATAACCGTCGGGCGTCCGGTATTGCTTCGGATCGTAATGTTTCAGCGCTTCTTCTTCGGATTCATAACGCACCGTTAGGTTCACCTCGTTATATATTATATTTCATGTTTTATTATTTATAGAGCCATATTATCACAGGAGAGGAAGGAAGGAAACCCTTCTGCACAAAAAAGTTAGTTGACCGGGCAGCATACCTTCTTCTATGAAAACCGGCATCGCGGTTCTCTCCGCGGCTGGCAGCCGGCCTCACGCCATCACAAAAAAACGCCGGCCGGCAATACGCACCTGAAAGGTAACGTTTCTGCCGGCCGGCGCCGCTGTCACTTCGCTTTTGTATAACTAGAGTTACTCCATGCCGTTTTCTTCCCGAATGCGGTAAAGCCCTTGCAAAATCAGCTCGGAAGGATCGCGGTTCAGCATATAATGCGTAAGCAGCAGATGCAGCGGCACCGCGCAAACATTGTTGCTGTCTCCTTGAATAGCCGGAAACCCTGCTTCGAATACAGGTCCAAGCTGTTCGTTCCAATCGAGGCCTGCATGCACCTTTTCGCCTGCAAATTCGTCGCGGACGGTGTTTAAGCAGTGCGGTATAACCATTTTGTCGATCACAGCTTTCGTTTCTTCTTCATTGGCTGGAGGCGTCGGCAGCGGTTTGCCGCCTTTCGTATTCATCAGCTCAACGTAGAACGAAGCGATCCACATGGCCGGATCTTTGCGGTTTTGGAACGCATTAATAAGCTCCCGCAAAAAGAAACCGCATACATAAGCGTCATCTGCTTCATCATTTACTTGAAAAATAAATACAGGACCGTAAACCTCATGCTGCAGCACTTGCCCTTTTACCGTTTCAAACTGTGTCTTCAGCGCAGTGTATCCATTGTGGTACACTGCTTTAATCAGCTCAGCCAGCTGCTCTTCGGTGAGCGCTTTTGGACCTTCATTTGATTCGGCTGCTTCATTAGCCGCGTTGACATTCGTTTCTTCATTTGTCGTTTTATTATTCATCGTCAGCTTCACCCACTCGTATTATATCAATTCGGAGTTTGAACAGTCTAGCATGGCTAACAACGTTTAGGGCATCTTGTCAAATATTGGAGCAATGATCTGTTGGCCTTCTCTTATGAAAAGCAGAAGCCCCGGCGCATCACGATGCTCTCCGGGGCTTTGAATGGGAACAATTATTTGTTCAGCAAGTCTTTTGTTTTATTGTAAATATCGTTAGCCATATCGGTATAACGTTTGCTGCCGTTTGCCTCCACTTGGGATACATAAGAATCCCAGTTGGACAATTTTTCTTGTCCTGTGATGAACTTCAGCGTCATTGTTTTTACATAGTCAATGAGCGGCGTTTGAATCAGGTTCATTTGCTCGCTTTCGTCAGGTGTGCCCATAATCGGAGGAGCAAGTTTACGCGGTTCGCGTTCCGTCAGAATACGGTTGTTGAACTCTTTTTCGCCGTCGGTCATTTTCGACAGTTTCAAATCTTTGGAACCGCCGTATGCAAATACGCCGCCGCCAAAACCAAAGTCTACGTTCAATTTTTTCGTTGCTGTGCTGTCATTCATGCCGTTATACGAAATGTCCGGATTCAGTTTCAAAGTACCGTCTGCATCTTTCGTGTACGTTTCGCCTTCTACGCCCCACAGGCTGAGCGTTTGTCCTTCATTGGAGTACCAGAGCCAGTCAACGAAACGGAGCATTTTAATAAAGTTGTCTTTGCCCAAATCTTTCAGCGCGTTTTGGCTGATCATAATCCCATTTTCCAGACGGGATGTTTCTACTTGCAGCATGCCTTTAGGGCCGCCAGGCTGAACGATCATGTACAGATCAGCTTTTGGATCCTGCATTTTCGTTTTGTAATCGGCCAGCAATTGGTAGTTGGCGTTGATGACATAGGAGTCGCCTTTAAAGAACTTCGCACGAGCTGTATCATCGTCTTGCGTGAACGATTCCGGATCCATGATGCCTTCGGAAATCAGTTTGTTGAAGTACGTGACATAATCTTTAAAATCTTGCGTATTGTCCGCAAATTCAAATTGCTGCGTATCTTGGTTGAATCTCATGCCGTTCGCTACGCCCCAGCCGGCTGTTACGCCATATTCAACGGCAGCGATATTCAGCGTCGATTCGCCTTTGAATTCATCCGAGAATACGTAAGGTTTTTTCGTATAGTCTTTTACTTGCTTCATCGCTTGATAGAAATCTTCATATGTCCAGTTGTCGGCTTTGGAAAGGTCGACGCCAGCCGCTTCGAATACGTCTTTGCGGATGATGTATGAATAGCCGCCGCCTGCTACTTCCCACATGCCAGGCAATACATAATATTTGCCGTCGGCTTGCAGTTTCGCTTTCAGGTCAGCTTCCATGCCCCAGTCTTTGACTGCTTTTTGGTAGTTAGGCATATATTGTACCCAATCGCTGATCGGCACGATTTGACCGCCTGCGATAAACGGTGTTTCGTCATAGGTTTTAGGGATAATATACGGGGCGTCGCCGCTGTTAATAATGAGCGCTTTTTGGTTGTCGTAATCCGCTCTCGCGATAACCGACAGGTCAAAGGACACGTTTGTTTTCTCCTGGATGGCGCTCCAGATTCTCCAGTCCTTTTTATACGGGTAACCTTCGTTGTCGCTGAACGTCATCGAATATTTAACCGGTTCGTTCGAATGGAATGTTTGGTTTTCTCCGAACGTGTAATCCAGCTGCGGTTCCGCCGATGCAGTTGCACCGTTAGACGGAGCGGACGAAGCGTCGCTGGACGAGCCCCCGTTGCCGTTATTGTTGTTGCTGGAACAAGCAGATAATGATACCGCTACCAATAAAGCCGACATTGTAACACCCATTGTTTTACTAAGTTTTTTCATACTGGACCTCCCTTATTTTGTATACCTATATAACAGCTCCGCCGCGGCAGCGGATCGTTAAGGCGCCGCGGCAGCCCTGGTTATACCAACAGTGTGGCGATCAGCCTTTGACAGAACCAATCATCATGCCTTGCACAAAATACTTTTGTACAAACGGATAGATACAAATAATAGGCAATGAAGTTAATACCATCGCTGTCGACTTGACGGTAGCTGCAATCTGGTTCGTATTTTCCGAGTTGGCGCCAATCTCCGTCGTACTGATCGCGCTGTCGATAACTTGCCGAAGGAACAAGGCTACAGGCCATTTTTCCTTCGTTTGCAAGTACAGCGAAGCAGAGAACCAGTCGTTCCAGATGCCTACGATAACAAACAGAATCATCGTCGCCAGGATAGGTTTGGAAAGCGGAAGCGTAATCCGGGTGAATATCCCGAATACGTCCAGGCCGTCGACCTTGGCGGCCTCCTCCACTTCGTTCGGCAAGCTAGCAAAGAAGGTCTTCATCAGGATGACGTTAAACGCGCTGATTGCACCCGGAATAAGGAGTGCCCACATCGTGTCCTTCATGCTTAAAGACTTGGCGATCAGAATGTAGTTCGGGATCAGCCCGCCGCCAAAGTACATCGTAAAAAGCACAAACGGTACAAAAAACTTGTTCAGGCGAAGTTTTTCTTTCGACAGCGGGTAAGCCATCACGGCCGTCGCTCCGACTGCTATCAGCGTTCCAAGCACCGCATACATAATTGTGTTGCCATAATAGCGGAAGAAGTCCGGTTTGCCCAAGATGGTTTTATACGTTTCGGATGTGAAATCAATCGGATAAAACGATATTTTACCTGCGTATACCGCCGCTTCCGAGCTGAACGACTGCGCCAGCAAATACAGGAACGGATACAGGGTAACGAATACAACAATCGTCATAATAATTGTGTTGAATACTTGAAACACCCGATAAGATGAGGATGCTTTCATGTGAACTGCCCCTCTCTACCACAAGCTAGTTTTGGTCGTTTTTTTCGAAATAGCGTTAGCTGTAGTCACCAGAATGAGGCCGATAATGCCTTCAAACAAGCCGACAGCGGTCGCATAGCTGAAGTTGCCCCCGGTAATACCCATCCGGTAAACATAAGTCGAGATAACATCCGCCGTTTCATACGTAAGCGGGTTGTACAAGAGCAAGATTTTCTCGAAGTTGGAGCCCATGATGCCGCCGATGTCCAATACAAGAAGCGTCATAATAGTTGGCAGAATGCCCGGAATCGTCACGTGCCAAGCGAGTCTAAACCGGCTGGCGCCGTCAATTCTTGCAGCTTCGTACAGCTCGGTATTAATGCTCGTCATAGCCGCCAGGTACAGGATCGTCCCCCACCCTAACCCTTGCCATAAGCCAGAGGAAACATAAATGGCCGGGAACCAGTGAGGCAGCGATATGAATTGGATTTTGTCAAATCCGAAATGTGCCAGCAGCGCGTTAACAGGCCCGGTTTGGGACAAAATTTCTTTCACCATGCCGGCTACGATAACCATCGAAATAAAATGCGGCAGGTATGAAACGGTTTGTACGAATTTTTTCATTCTGATCGTCCGGATTTCATTCAGCAGTAAAGCAAATATAAGTGTGAGAGGGAACCTGAACAATAAGTAGGTAATACTTAATACCAAGTTGTTTCTGAACGCTCTCCAGAACGTTGGATCGTCCATAAACATCTTGAAGTACTTAAACCCTACCCATTCCGTTCCTAGAAAATCGGGTCCTCCTCTATATTTCCGAAAAGCAATGATGTTTCCGACCATCGGAGCGTATTTGAAAATAAGGAAGTAAACGACCGGAATGATAAGAAAGGAATATAACTTCCATTCTTTTCTTACATGTCTCCAAAGCGGGGTCGTGTCGATTGTTTTCTTGCGGACTTCCATGGCATCCCACTCTCCTTCTTCTTAATTGCCTCTTCTATTGTCTGTTGTTCAGACCACCCTCTTCGCCAAGCGTATTACGTCCCGGGAAGATGCGATCCTAATCTCTCTCGTTTCACCTGAATTTCCCCCTTGTTACGATCTCTTTCTGCTCATAATTGGTAACTATAATTAATAGTCATTTATAACAAAAAACTACATTTTCATTAAAGAAAGCGCTTAATATTAGTTATTTCGACTTATGTATTCGCTTTCATTAACTCGATTATATCCACTTCCCTAGTACCGTTCTTCGTAAATATAGCTTTTAATTGATCAAATATTGCCTTTTTTGGTCAGGTTATTGATTTTCGATCTATTGGATGCCATTATCTGATTAGGATAAATCACACAAATTCATTAGAAAGGATCGAGGAACGATGATTGAAATCCTTGACGGCGCCAAAGAGACCGTCTCTTACCGCGATCATTTCGGAATACGGATCTACTTGAACCGCGAAGCAGAACATTATCCGATTCACTGGCACACGGCTGCAGAAATTATTATGCCATTCGACAATGTTTACACAGTCATTGTCAATGACATCAAGCATGTCCTATATCCGGGCGATATTTTAGTGCTTCCGCCGGGCGAGCTTCATCAAATATTTGCGCCGGAATCCGGCGAGCGGATTATATTGCAATTCGACTGCTCCATCTTGTACAACATGAACGGCTTTGATTCTACCTTTCATTTGCTTCGTCCTTGCGTGCTTGTTACCGCAGAGCAAAACAGCTCGCTGCATAACGTGCTAAAGCCGCTTCTGGTCGATATTAAAAATGAATATTTTAGCCAAAGCCATCTTCGGGAAGCTTCGGCTTATGCCAAGCTGATCCAGTTTTTCGTTGAGATCGGACGAAACATTATTCATGAAGAACGCCGTTTTCCTCATATGAAAAGCAACAAGCAGCACAAATATATCGATAAGTTTCTTCAGGTTTGCAATTATATGAACGAGCATTGCACCGAAGATATTCGAGTAGAAGATTTGGCAGCGCTTACCGGCTTCAGCAAATACCATTTCACCCGCATGTTCAAGCAGTTTATGGGCGTTTCCTATTACAACTACCTGATCCAGCACCGGATTATGTACGCGGAAAAGCTGCTCATTGATCCGAATTTATCCGTTATGGAAGTGGCCATGCGTTCCGGCTTCGGAAGCTTGCCTACCTTTAACCGTGTGTTTAAAACGTATAAAAAATGCACCCCGTCTGAATACAAGGTACTTCACGGCAATCATCCCATTTCGAGCAGATAAGAGAAGCCACCCCGACGAAAAGGAGCATCATGCAGATGAGCACGAAAAAAAAATTCAACACTGGCTGGTCATTCGCTAAGCAGCCTATCGGAACGGATTTGAAAGCGGTAACAAATGATGCCGTAGCGTGGATGCCTGTCACATTGCCCCATGACTGGCTGATTTACGACAGCCGCAATCTGTATGAGAACGGCGAAGGCTGGTATCGCAAAACGTTCGAGCTGAACGAATCGGAATCCAGCGGGCGAATAACTCTTTATTTTGAAGGCGTTTACATGAATTCTGCCGTATTCGTAAACGGCTGCGAAGCCGGAACCTGGAAAAACGGCTATTCCAGCTTTGAGATCGACATTACGCCATACATCGTGACGGGGCGAAACGAAGTATACGTGCAGGCCGTCTACGAATCGCCTAATTCTCGCTGGTATTCAGGCGCAGGCATTTATCGCCCGGTATGGCTGAAGTCGTACCCGGACAGTCATATCGCTTCAGACGGCATTTATATTTCCGCCCGGCAGCAAAATGAAAGCAACTGGCTGGTGCAGATCGGCACGGAGGTCCGGTTTGCACCAGCAGCCGACTCATCAGCATCCTGCCTGCTGAGGCATACCGCCATTGATCCTTCCGGCACGGTGGCTGCCCGGCAGGAAACGGCGATTGCTGCAGCGGCCGGAGAGCTAGTGACGTTCCAAAGCGACCTGTCCGTCGATCAGCCGCTCGTGTGGGATACGGAGCATCCGTATTGCTATAAGCTGGTAACGGAACTGGTCCATAATGGCGCTACCATCGACCGGGAGGAACAGCCATTTGGGTTCCGCACCTTTACATTCGACAGCCAGACCGGTTTTTACTTAAACGGCCGCCATATGAAGCTGAACGGCGTATGCCAGCATCATGATCTCGGCTGCCTGGGCGCTGCCGTCAATAAAACGGCGTTGCGCAGGCAAATCAAACTTCTGCAGGAAATGGGCGTCAACGCGATTCGAACCGCTCACAATATGCCGGCGGTTGAGCTGATGGAGCTTGCGGACGAGATGGGCGTACTGATCGTATCCGAAGCTTTCGACATGTGGGAACGCCAAAAGACGCCTTATGACTACGCCCGTTTCTTCCCCGAATGGTGGGAAAAAGATGTGGCAAGCTGGGTGCGCAGAGACCGCAATCATCCAAGCCTGCTGATGTGGAGCATCGGCAACGAAATCTATGACACGCATGCCGATGAGCGCGGACAGCAATTAACTGTGATGCTGCGCGACAAAGTGCTGGAGCATGACCCAAGGGGCAATGCATCCGTTACGATCGGCTCCAATTATATGCCGTGGGAAAATGCGCAAAAATGCGCGGATCTGGTTGCATTCGCGGGCTACAACTACGGGGAAAACTATTATGAACTTCATCATCAGCAGCATCCGGACTGGATCATTTACGGCAGCGAAACCTGCTCCACAGTGCAAAGCCGGGGGATCTATCATTTTCCGCTTTCGCAGTCCGTCTTGGCTGACGACGATGAGCAGTGCTCCTCCCTGGGCAACAGTTCGACCAGCTGGGGGCCAAAAGCACCGAAAGCTGCATTATCGGGGACCGGGACGCGGCATATTCGCTGGGGCAGTTTTTGTGGACCGGCTTTGATTATATCGGAGAGCCAACTCCTTATCATACGAAAAACTCGTATTTTGGCCAGCTCGACACCGCCGGCTTCAAGAAAGACTCCTATTATGTTTATCAAGCGGCATGGACGAGCTATAAAGCCCGGCCGATGGTCCATATTTTCCCGTATTGGGATTTTTCCGAAGGCCAGCTGATCGACGTGCGCGTCTGTTCCAATGCGCCTAAGATCGAATTGTTTTTTAACGGGGAATCGCAAGGCGTGTTCCATATTGACCACAAACACGGCCAAAAGCTGATTGGGGACTGGCAAATCCCTTACACCAAAGGTGTACTGAAGGCAGTCGCTTACGATGAGACGGATACGCCGATTGCAACGGATGTGCAGTCTTCCTTTGGCGATGCCGCTTCCATCCGGCTGACGCCGGACAAAACCGCGATGACGGCGGACGGCTCGGACCTTATTTTTATCGAGATTGACGCTTTGGATGCGGACGGCTTGCCCGTGGCTAATGCCAACAACAATATCCATGTTGCGGTTGAGGGGCCGGGACGCCTTGTAGGGCTGGACAACGGCGACAGCACGGACTACGACTCCTACAAAGGGAGCTGCCGCAAGCTATTCAGCGGCAAACTGCTGGCGGTCATTGCGGCAACGCTGGAGAGCGGCACGGTAACAGTTCGCGCGGAGTCCAAAGAACTGGCAGCATGTGAACTGGAGCTGTCGGCAGTGCCTCCTGCTGCGGGAAGCAGCTTGGAAGAAGCGGCGCTGTACGCTTATTCGCCGGAACAGGAGCGGCTCGCGAAAGCCGGAACGCCGCCTGTGGAGCAGGACGCGATTCCGGTTCGCAAGCTGGAGATCGTATGCCCGCAGGGCAATCAGCTGGATGCGGACAACCGCACGCTTCCTGTCCGGGTTATCGTTCATCCAAGCAGCGCGGCTTATCGGGATGTGCAGTGGCGCTTGACGAACGCCGCGGGCAATGATGCCCCTATTGCATCGCTGCAGGCCAGCGGGAATGAAGCGCTTATTACCGCTTTAAGCGACGGCGAATTTTACATCCGGTGCGGCACAACTAACGGCACGGATCATATTAAACTGTATTCCCTGATGGATTTCCGCATTCAAGGCTTGGGGCAAACGTTCCTGAATCCGTATTCCTTTGTATCTGCCGGCTACCATAACGGGAACAGCCGCAACCTGACGAACGGCAACGAACGGGGCGTTGCGACCGGCCGGGATGGCGAAAGCCGGATTTGTTTTGACCAAATCGACTTTGGCAGCTACGGGTCCGATGAAATTACGCTGCCGGTTTTCTCGCTGGACAGCGAGAAGTTCCCGATTGAAATATGGGAAGGCATACCGGGAGAAGCCGGCGCCTCGCTGCTGGCGGAAGTTACATACCAGAAGCCGACGCAATGGAACGTATACCAGGAGGAAACGTACAAGCTGCCGCGAAAGTTGACCGGCATTACGTCATTATGTTTTGTGCTGCGCCGTAAAATCCATTTGAAAGGGTTCCGGTTCAGCCAGCCGGCCAGGGCGTTCGAGCCGCTGCGAGCGCTTGACAATCATTCCATCTACGGCGATACGTTTACTATGACGGATGATGCGATTGAGCAGATCGGCAACAATGTGTCGCTTGTATTCCACGATATGGACTTCGGCGGTGCAGGCGCCGGCAAGCTGATCTTATGCGGCGCATCGCCGATTGACAACAATACGATTCATATCCAATTCAGCGGCGAACAAGGCGAGATGAAACAAATCGTAGAGTTTGCTTATTCCGGCGGTTACACGGAACGGGAATTCCCGCTTGAACGCGTAACCGGGCTGCAGACTGTAACGTTCGTATTCCTGCCGGGCAGCCAGTTCCATTTCAAATGGTTCCGGTTTATCCCCGCTGAACAATAACAAGCGAACAGGTCGTTATTCATCGCTTAATGTGACGAACGGGACAGATTAAATTGCTTTTACCAATAAAAAAAAGGATGCCCTTTAAGTCCATTCGAAATGGCGTAAGGGGCATCCCTTTTGTTTTTATTTCGGATACAAGCCCGATGCCGCGGCTGCCCATCACAATCAGATCACAGCTTTTATGATGAGCCGCCTTGCAAATAACTTTGGCCGGATCGCCGGCAATCTGTCCGATCGACATTGATTTCCGGCTCATTAAGCACAATTGGAGGAGTGACATGGAGAACCGTAATTTGCGTGTCCGCCTGCAGTGCTTCGGCTAAACGGACGGCATGCTCCAATGCTTTTTCCGATTGCTGAGATCCGTCAACGGGAACTAGAATATGCTTGTACATCCACTCGCTTCCTTTATGCAAACCAATATTCTGCACCAAAAGTTATATGCTGAATTTCTTGGTTATTACAACCAAATCATACTCTATATTAACATTCACATTCACATTCACATTAACGTTCACGTCAACGTAAGTATTGTTATAAAAAAACGCCGTATCGGCGAATTGTCCAGTCTGTCAGAACGTATCTAACAAACAGTGCAATTTCCACATACGGCGTCGTTTATATTATTGGATAGAAGCTTCGTATATTTCGCGGATCGTTTGGGACAATACCGCGTTGAACTCCTCATCGCTTTGGCCGGCTGTCAAACCTTCCGACAAAGCCCGCGAGAAGCTGGCAATCAAACCATGATTGCGGCTCAATTTTTCGTTAGCTTCCGATTGCGAATAACCGCCCGACAACGCAACAACCCGCAAAACATGCGGATCAGCCATCAAATCGCTGTAGAAATTGTCTACCGTAGGAATCGACAGCTTCAGCATCACATGGACACCTTCATCCAAAGCGGACAGCTGGTTCAAAATTTCTTCCTTCAATATTTTTTCGGAAAGCTCTTTATCCGCGCTGGAAATATCCACTTCCGGTTCAATAATCGGCACAAGCCCTGCTTGTACAATCTGTTTGCCGACGGCAAACTGCTGTTCCACAACCTGCTTAATGCCGGCCGGATTCGCTTCTTTAATAAGCGAACGCATTTTGGTGCCAAAGATGTTGCGGCCAACTGCCCGCTTCAGCAAATCGTCCAAGCCATTAATCGGCTTCATCAGCTGAACGCCGTTCTCCAGAGCAGCAAGCCCTTGGTCTACTTTTAAGAAAGGAACAACTCCTTTGTCCTCCCATAAATAGTCGGCCGTCAGTTTGCCGTCAATGGAACGGTCCATTGTATTCTCAAACAAAATGGCGCCGATTATGTACTTGGAATCAAATGCAGCGCTTTTAATAATACGTGTTCTCATCTCATGCACGAGCTGATACATTTCCTCATCGCCCGAGTAGCTGCTTTCCGAAATACCGTATTGCTGCAGCGCTTTAGGCGTGCTGCCCCCGCTTTGGTCCAAAGCGGCAATAAAACCGCCTTTCGTGCGAATTTGTTCCAATTGTTTGTTGTTCATCGATGTTTCCCCTTCCTTCTTTATAATGGAATGACATCATCACCGTTATTATAGCACTGAATCCATAACGGAAGCACGTTGTTCATGAAATGCCCCGCGCTCCAACATCCAATCCTGCCCGCAGCGCTCATCCAGCGGCCCTCCGGACCGTACGCCAGTATAACACTAAGCCAAAAAGGAGAGCAAGGTGCAGCCGGCACCTTGCTCTCCTTTTTCCTTGTCCAGCCTTATGTCCGGCGCATATAAGCGCGGACCGTAATCGGCGCGAAAATAACGACGATTATCGCTGCCCCGATAAGCGATATGCCAAGATCGGAGCCAACTGTGCCGGAGTTGACCAAATCCCGCACAGCCGTAACCAAATGCGAGATCGGGTTGAATTTCACAAACCATTGCAGCCAATCCGGCATCGTATCGACCGGAACATAGGCGTTGGACAGGAACGTAAGCGGAAATAAGATGATCATCGAAATGCCCTGTACGCTGGAAGCCGAACGCGCAATAACGCCAAAAAATGCAAAGATCCAGCTAATCGCCCAGGAACAAGCAATTACGAGAAGCCCGGCGATCACAACGTTGCCAATCCCGCCGTCCGGACGGTAGCCCATAATGTAACCCATAACGAAAGTCAGCACGGTTGCAATCGTGTACCGGATCGTATCGGCCAGCAAAGCTCCTGCGAGCGGGGCTATACGCGCAATCGGCAATGATTTGAATCGGTCGAACACGCCTTTGTCCATATCCTCGCGCAGCTGAACGCCGGTAACAACCGAGGTCGTTATAACGGTTTGCACTAGAATGCCCGGAATAATAACCGGCAAATAGCTATGGACATCCCCGGAGATGGCGCCGCCAAAAATATACGTAAACATTAGCGTAAATATAATCGGCTGGAACGTTACGTCAAACAGCTGTTCCGGCGTCCGGCGGATTTTCAGCAGTCCGCGGTATGCCATCGTTAATGAGTTGCGTAAAGTTTGGCCAAAGCTGGTATGGTTCTTCAACTGGCGCCCTGCGCCTGTTCGGATTGGAGTGCTGCTCATACGTTTACCTCCTGTGCTTCTTTTGATTCTGCAGACGATTCTGTTTCGTTCGGCTCAACACCGTGGCCGGTAATCGTCAGGAATACTTCGTCAAGCGTTGGCTTTTGCACGCTGATTTCTGCCAGCTGAATGCCCGCTCCGCGCAGTTCAATGAGCAAATCCGTCACGATGCTGGGATTATCCATCGGTGCCGTAATTTTGCCGGCTTCAGGCGTAACGGCCGACTGAACATGCAGCACCCGGTCAACGATATAACGTGCAGCTTCCAGCTGCTGCGGCTCTTGAATTTTCAAATGAAGCGAGGAAGTTCCAATGGATGCTTTCAAGTCATCCCCGGTGCCTTCAGCCACAACCTTGCCGCGGTCGATTACAGCAATCCGGTCCGCCAGCTGATCGGCTTCTTCCAAATATTGTGTCGTAAGAAGTACGGTAGAGCCGGTGTTCACGAGGCGGCGGATCGTGTCCCACATTTGCGACCGCGTGCGCGGATCAAGCCCGGTTGTCGGCTCATCAAGGAAAATAAGCGGCGGCTGCGCAATAAGGCTTGCCGCGAGATCCAGCCTGCGGCGCATCCCGCCGGAGAAGTTTTTAAGCGGTCGTTTGGCCGCCTCCGTCAAGCCGAATTCCTCCAGCAGCTCTTTTGCTTTCCGCTTGGACTCCGCACGGCTTAACCCAAGCAGCCGCGAAAAAATGACCAGATTTTCAGTTGCGCTAAGCGACTCGTCAACCGACGCATATTGGCCGGTTACGCCAATCAGCTGGCGTACAACCTGCGATTCTTTCACGATATCGCGTCCAAAAATTTGCGCCGTTCCTGCATCCGGCCGAAGCAAAGTGGCGAGCATTCGGATCGTTGTTGTTTTCCCGGCTCCGTTTGGACCAAGCACGCCGTAGATCGATCCGGCGCGCACGTTCAAGTAAACGCCGTCCACTGCTTTGTTGTCGCCAAAATGTTTGACCAGGCCGTTCGCTTCTACAGCCCAGTCGCCATTGTTCGGTTCGTGTCTTTTATTTATGAAATGGCTCATAATTATCCTCCTGTACAATGTTTTATGAGAAAATCATAACGCACCATTTTAAACTGAATTTAAACTAATGTTTGGCTCACAACCAGTCTCCGATTAAAAATATGCAACTCGCTTAGAACGCATTAACACGGTCCGGTGTATAAAAGCAT
Source organism: Paenibacillus protaetiae (assembly GCF_004135365.1). Classification (NCBI taxonomy): domain Bacteria; kingdom Bacillati; phylum Bacillota; class Bacilli; order Caryophanales; family Paenibacillaceae; genus Paenibacillus; species Paenibacillus protaetiae. Next base: position 1,970,954 of record NZ_CP035492.1, read on the forward strand.
AAAAAACTGTCGGCGATACTTTGTCGACAGTCTGAGCGTCCCTCCTTCATATTAAAGAGTTGTCAGGCAAATAGGTAACTGAAATATAAAAACAAGCGAAGTCCGGATGAATGCCGAGCTGTGCTTGTTTGGTATGCTTCCAATTCCAATTCATTATTGTAAAATATTCGAAATTTGTATTCCACGACATTCCCTCACGCATGACATCTAACCGATCCAAAACCGTTCGATCACGTTGCCGTCTTCTTCAATAAAACTGGCATCTTGGATGCCGCCGTTTTTCAATATCGTTTTTTTGGACGCGGCATTGCGCTGATCGCATACCACAAGCACTTTACCGATCCCAAGCTGCTTTGCTTGTTCCAGGGCTAACGCCAGAAGCTTAGTGGCATACCCTTTCCTTCTTTCGGAAGCGCGGATGCCGTAGCCGATATGGCCGCCGGTATTGTACAGCTTCTCCGAAAGCTTATGCCTGATGTTTACGGCGCCAACGACTTTATTGCTGTCTGTAATCAGCCAATAAGTCGAATCCGGCACCCATCCTTCGGGCAGATTCTCGCCTCGTTCCTGATTGAACAGAGACTGCAGCATCATTGGAAAATCCGAAGGGTCCTTGCTTATGACCCAAGGAACCATCTCTTCACCGCTCTCTTTCCATTCCTCGTAAAAAGCCAAATATTCATCTCTAAGCTCTGCTGTTGGTTTTACAAGCCGAACTTGCTCGGTCATCGTCGTCCCTTCCTTTCCCTCTGAATCCCCGGTTATCTTCTAACCAAACCGATTGTAATCATCCGTTAAATAGAGACGATCGTTTGATAGGAACGGGCCAGTCCTATTATTATACTGAAAACCGAGAATTAAAGTGAATCTGGACAGCAAGGAATTCATTGATGCCGCGTTTGCCGAACTGCCGGGCCGAATCGACTGTATTTTTGCGTGTGCGGGTATTGCTGGCACCTTGTACGGAGGCGGCCGTTTTACACCTGAAGATGTTGTCACGATTAACTTTATCGGCAACCGTTACTTGATCGTGTCGTTTGTTCCCCGTATGCCGGAAGGCAGTTCGATTGCTACTGTTGCGTCGCTGGCCGGCATGGGATGGATGACGAAGCTGGACATACTGGAGCCGCTGATCCATACCGCATCTGAACACGTACATTAGCGGACAAGATTTACAGGTTGATTACGCCGTTACATCCAAGCTTTGGTTCCCGCAAAACTAGTTAACCCGCTTCAGGTTGAGCTATATTTAACGTCCGCGATGAATACGAAAGAGGCTGCCCCGACGGGACAGCCTCTTTCGTATTGCAGTTCGTTTTACACGGCGGAATTCACTTCCGAACCGGCCTCCCTGCGCTGTATGGCAGACTTGCGGAAAAATAGCAGCTCATAAATACAAGGCACGATCACAAGCGTGAGCAGCGTTGCAACGGCCAAGCCGCCGATGACGACGACTGCCAAGCTTTGCGAAACGATGCTGCCGCTTTCGGTAGAGCCGAATACGAGCGGAAGCATTGCACAGATCGTTGCGATCGCGGTCATCAAAATCGGGCGCATTCGTGTAGCTGCTGCTTCGATAAGCGATTCGCGGATCGACATGCGCGTTTCATTTTGTCTGACACGGTCAATAAGCACGATTGCGTTCGTGACGACAACCCCCACAAGCATAACGATGCCAAAGATGGCCGTAAAGTCCGGGGTAATACCCGCGATAATGAGGCCAAGCACCGCCCCGATCGGCACAAACAAAAGCGAGGACAAAATCGCGATTGGCGCACGCAGCGTTTTGAATGTGACCACCATAATGAGATAAACAATGCCGATAGACACGAGCATCATCATAAACAAGCTGGCAAAATCGGCCGACTGGTCGGCTTCCGCTCCGCCAACGTTCAGCTTGACGCCGTCCGGCGGCGTTATTTTTTTCAACGCTTCGTCGATATCATCACCCGCAGTAGACAGCTGTTCAGGGTCTACCGTCGCCGTAACGCGGACGTAGCTTTTGCCGTCTTTATGGTAGAACTGGGTCGGCAGCTCTTCTTTATCCCATTGTGCAAGGCTGGACACGACTTGTGGGCCGTTGTCCGTCATCACCGTAAGCTTATTCAGATCATCCTCGGATGCCGGCTTCAGCGTCGGCTCCAGATTGACGGACAACAGCTGTCCGCCGGCATTGATCGTGCCGATCGGAACCTCGTTGAGCAGGCTTTGCAGCTGCGACGAAATGTCCCCCGCTTTAGCAGCCGATGCATCAACCTTCAGCGTATACACCGTTTTTTTCTCATCCTGGTTGCTTTCGACCTTAAGCACGTTTTTGATTGGCTTGATCGCTGCAATCACTTCTTCAGATGTTTTAGAGATTTGATTCAAATCATTGCCCGTTACATCAATAAATACTTGCGTGCCGCCTCCACCGCCAAGCAAGCTGCTTGTTCCAGCAGTCAGATCGGCACCGGGATAGTTTGGCCGTTCGGCTTGAATGGCGTCGATAACATGTTGTGCATTTTCGCCTTTTTTGATCTGCATCATGTACGTTACAAGAGTCGGCGATTGGACTGAGCCGTAACGCGCCGAATCGGAGCTGTTGCCCATCGACATGTTGACCCACTCCTGCTCCTTGCGGTTCATCAGGAACGCCTCGAGTTTTTTGCCGTTATCCAGCACCTGGTCAAGCGGCGTATCCGGTTTGTACGAAAGCGATACGTTCACCATCGAAGCGCTGGATTGGTCCAGCGCGCCTTTAGGCATCGCAATATAAGTTCCGACCGAACCGGCCAGCAGCACAAACGCAATCAGAATCGGCACCCATTTGAACCGCAGGTTCCAGTTCAGGAACGCCATAAACCGTTTGCTCGGCAGATGTTCTTTAATGGATGCTTTTTTCAGCACGCCCGCGCTAAGCAGCGGAACAACCGTAAGCGCGACAATCAAAGAAGAAAGCAGCGAATACGTCACAGTGAGCGCAAACGGCAGCAGGAAATCTTGCAAGCTTCCGCGAAGCAGCCCCATCGGCAGGAACACCGCAACCGTCGTCAGCGTGGACGCCGTTATCGCCCGGGATACTTCACGCGTCGCATCGACAACTACATCAATAGAGAATTTCTCCTTTTGCAAACGTCGGAAAATGTTCTCGATGACGACAATGCTGTCATCAACCAAGCGGCCAACCGCAACCGCTACGCCGCCAAGCGTCAATATATTAAGCGTAATGCCGGACATATCCAGCAAATAAAGCGTCATGCCAAGCGACAGCGGAATGGACACGATGGTAACAAGCGTCGCACGGATGTTGCGCATGAAGAGCAGAATAACGATCGTAGCGAACAGCGCGCCCATAAGCACTTCCCGCATCATGCTGTTAACGGAATGGACCACCTGCTCGGATGTGCTGAGCATGACGCGAAGGTTAATTTCCGGATGTTCAGCGTTTAATTCCTTGATAGCCTTATCGACGCCGTCACCCACTTTAACCGCATTGGCGCTTGCGCTTTTGGATACAACCAGCATAAGGGCATCTTTGCCGTCGATGCGGTTGACGCTCTCTTTGTCATCCGCAAGCGCCACTTCGGCGATGTCGCTCAGCGCGACGCCGGGGGCTGCCGGGAGAGCTTTCAACGCATCAATGCCGGATAAGCTGCCCGATACATTCAAGTTAACGATCTGGCCGCCGATCGTGCTTTGTCCAACCGAAGCCGATGCCTGACGGCCTTGGAGCACGCCGTACAGCGCCTGAAGCGGAACGCCTTTGGCAGCAAGCTTGTCGGGGTCCGGCGTAATCGTAATTTTGGGCTGCGTCTTGCCGGACAGCTGCACTTCGCCTGCTCCGTCGATATCGCGGAACCGGTCGCTTACGGTTTGCTCCAGCTGCTCTTTCTGCGCTTCCGTAACCCCATCGTTAAACGTGAGCGTCACGAACGATATCGGAATCATCGACGTGTTAAACTGTACAACATAAGGCGGAGATACGTGCTCCGGCAGCTGTACGGCATTCACCGCACGCTCTACCTCCTGCTTCGCTTCCTTCATATCTGTTCCAGACTCAAAATCCAAGTTCACTTGCGCGTACCCGTCACCGGATGACGAGAATACATTGCTTTTCCCTTTAATGCCCGCAAGCGCCTGTTCAAGCGGATTCGTAACGGATTGCTCCATCGAAGCCGCATCGTAACCCGGACCGATAACCGAAACTGTCACCTGCGGGTTATCCGCTTCCGGCAGAAATTCCATCGGCAGCTTGAAATAGCTGAATATCCCCAGCCCAAGCACCATGACGATCAGGATACTGACCGCCGATTTGTTACGGAACGAACCTAAAATGAGTGACCTCATTGGTAAAACCATTCCCCTTCCCATCCATGATTTTCTAATGTCTTTTTCACTTCTACAAGCATAACGGCCGGACAGGTTTTATAAAAACGGCTTTAGACCGGATTTGTTCCTAGACTCAAGTCTAAGTCGGATTACGGCTTTAGGACGTTGTCTGCGTGATCGATCGGATGCTGTGTTCTGTTGCAATGCCACTTTTACCTTTGTTGGTATAAAAATAAAAAGAGCAACCTTGGTCATGGCTGCTCTTGTTGCAATCGTTATAAGGTTTGAATTCTTCTCCCTGTCGCGCTGCCTGCATCTGCAGATTGTATAGTCTCAAAATTTATAGCGAGCAAGAAGTCTCCGAATATTAGCAGGCACGAAAAAATCCTTTTACCCATCGGATAAAAGGATTTTTTCGACGTATCGGGATGACACGATTCGAACATGCGACCCCCTGGTCCCAAACCAGGTGCTCTACCAAGCTGAGCTACATCCCGTTATGAAGTTAGATGGCGTGCCCTAAGAGATTCGAACTCCTGGCCTTTTGATTCGTAGTCAAACGCTCTATCCAGCTGAGCTAAGGGCACAGATTATAATGGAGCGGACGACGAGATTCGAACTCGCGACCCTCGCCTTGGCAAGGCGATGCTCTACCACTGAGCCACGTCCGCAAATGGCTGGGGATCAAGGATTCGAACCTTGGAGTGACGGAGTCAAAGTCCGTTGCCTTACCGCTTGGCTAATCCCCAACATTTTCAATTGAAAAGTTTAAGTTTAAAAATGGGGCGATCGATGGGACTTGAACCCACGAATGCCGGAGCCACAATCCGGTGCGTTAACCCCTTCGCCACGACCGCCATAATATGTAAGTTATTCCGTAATTCATTAGACCGCTGTTCTATCTTTGAACAACGTTTCTAAGTAAAACTGGTGGAGGATGATGGATTCGAACCACCGAACTCAGAGAGAGCAGATTTACAGTCTGCCGTGTTTAGCCACTTCACTAATCCTCCACGTGGTGCCGTCGAGAGGACTTGAACCCCCAACCTACTGATTACAAGTCAGTTGCTCTACCAATTGAGCTACAACGGCATATTCATTTATAAAAGTGGTCGGGATGGAAGTAAATCGCCGACACGAGGATTTTCAGTCCTCTGCTCTACTAACTAAGCTGCCGAGCCTTATGTGTTATAATGGCGGAGCTGACGGGATTCGAACCCGCGGTCTCCTGCGTGACAGGCAGGCATGTTAGGCCTCTACACCACAGCTCCATCCTTATAAGCGCTTCGCATCATCGTTAGAAGATTGGTTGCGGGGGCAGGATTTGAACCTGCGGCCTTCGGGTTATGAGCCCGACGAGCTACCGGGCTGCTCCACCCCGCGTCAGTTAAATGGTGGAGGGTGAGGGGATCGAACCCCCGACCCTCTGCTTGTAAGGCAGATGCTCTCCCAGCTGAGCTAACCCTCCGCAAATATTTCCAAGGCCCTCAAGTAGTAAACGGAGTAACCTTCGAATTATAACAATTTCTTTCCTTTTTAAGGTGAAATTGGTGACCCGTAGGGGATTCGAACCCCTGTTACCTCCGTGAAAGGGAGGTGTCTTAACCCCTTGACCAACGGGCCTTATCGTTTCGCATAGCAAACTTACATAAATTCGCTCTGGCAGAGAGGAAGGGATTCGAACCCTCGAGACCCGGTTAGAGCCTACACGATTTCCAATCGTGCTCCTTCGACCACTCGGACACCTCTCTATATGGCTCCCCGAACAGGACTCGAACCTGTGACAACTCGATTAACAGTCGAGTGCTCTACCAACTGAGCTATCAGGGAATAAAATTTGGTGGAGCCAAGCGGGATCGAACCGCTGACCTCCTGCTTGCAAGGCAGGCGCTCTCCCAGCTGAGCTATGGCCCCATGCATTTCCTCACAAAATGACATTTTAACTATCATCTATGAAGAATATGGTTGGCCTTAGTGGACTCGAACCACCGACCTCACCCTTATCAGGGGTGCGCTCTAACCAGCTGAGCTAAAGGCCAATAAAAAACCCACAGCATTGTGGGTGATTTCATCTATGAAGGTTACACCCTGAAAACTGAGTATGAACAATGTTGCACGCTTTAGCCGTCCCGATGATATTCTCGGGGTAATCATTAGGATAAGCCCTCGACCGATTAGTATTCGTCAGCTGCACGCATTGCTGCGCTTCCACCCCGAACCTATCCACCTCGTCGTCTACAAGGGGTCTTACATACTGGGAAATCTCATCTTGAGGGGGGCTTCACGCTTAGATGCTTTCAGCGCTTATCCCGTCCGTACATAGCTACCCAGCGGTGCTCCTGGCGGAACAACTGGTACACCAGCGGTACGTCCATCCCGGTCCTCTCGTACTAAGGACAGCTCCTCTCAAATTTCCTACGCCCACGACAGATAGGGACCGAACTGTCTCACGACGTTCTGAACCCAGCTCGCGTACCGCTTTAATGGGCGAACAGCCCAACCCTTGGGACCTACTTCAGCCCCAGGATGCGATGAGCCGACATCGAGGTGCCAAACCTCCCCGTCGATGTGGACTCTTGGGGGAGATAAGCCTGTTATCCCCAGGGTAGCTTTTATCCGTTGAGCGATGGCCCTTCCATGCGGTACCACCGGATCACTAAGCCCGACTTTCGTCCCTGCTCGACTTGTTGGTCTCGCAGTCAAGCTCCCTTATGCCTTTGCACTCTCCGAATGATTTCCAACCATTCTGAGGGAACCTTTGGGCGCCTCCGTTACTTTTTAGGAGGCGACCGCCCCAGTCAAACTGCCCGCCTGACACGGTCCCCCTACCGGATTCACGGTAGCGGGTTAGAACTCCGATACGATCAGGGTGGTATCCCAACGTCGCCTCCACACAAGCTGGCGCTCATGCTTCCCAGGCTCCCACCTATCCTGTACAGATCGTACCAAAGTCCAATATCAAGCTGCAGTAAAGCTCCATGGGGTCTTTCCGTCTTGTCGCGGGTAACCTGCATCTTCACAGGTATTAAAATTTCACCGGATCTCTCGTTGAGACAGCGCCCAAGTCGTTACGCCATTCGTGCGGGTCAGAATTTACCTGACAAGGAATTTCGCTACCTTAGGACCGTTATAGTTACGGCCGCCGTTTACTGGGGCTTCGGTTCACAGCTTCGGGACTACTCCCTAACCGCTCCCCTTAACCTTCCAGCACCGGGCAGGCGTCAGCCCGTATACTTCGCCTTGCGGCTTCGCACAGACCTGTGTTTTTGCTAAACAGTCGCTTGGGCCTTTTCACTGCGGCCCCTCGGGCTATTCACCCTACCGAGGCACCCCTTCTCCCGAAGTTACGGGGTCATTTTGCCGAGTTCCTTAACGAGAGTTACTCCGCGCGCCTTAGCATGCTCTGCTCGCCTACCTGTGTCGGTTTGCGGTACGGGCACCTTCACCTGGCTAGAGGCTTTTCTCGGCAGCCGGAGATCATGACCTTCGGTACTCTAAATTTCCCTCCCCATCACAGCCCAGCCTTTCGATGTGCGGATTTGCCTACACATCAGCCTCACTGCTTGGACGGACTATTCCATCAGTCCGCGTCACTACCCTTCTGCGTCACCCCATTGCTCATAACGGTTTACGGTGGTACAGGAATTTCAACCTGTTGTCCTTCCACTACGCCTTTCGGCCTCGCGTTAGGTCCCGACTTACCCTGAGCGGACGAGCCTTCCTCAGGAAACCTTAGGCTTTCGGCGGACAAGATTCTCACTTGTCTTTTCGTTACTCATACCGGCATTCTCACTTGTATACTGTCCACCAGTCCTTACGGTCTGACTTCAACCTATATACAACGCTCCCCTACCCCTAACACTTCTTAAAAGTGTAAGCCATAGCTTCGGTGGTGTGTTTAGCCCCGTTACATTTTCGGCGCAGAGTCACTCGACCAGTGAGCTATTACGCACTCTTTAAATGGTGGCTGCTTCTAAGCCAACATCCTGGTTGTCTTTGCAACTCCACATCCTTTCCCACTTAACACACACTTGGGGACCTTAGCTGATGATCTGGGCTGTTTCCCTTTTGACAATGGATCTTAGCACTCACTGTCTGACTCCCGGTAAACATATCTATGGCATTCGGAGTTTGACTAGACTTGGTAACCCTTGGCGGGCCCCGCATCCAATCAGTGCTCTACCTCCATGATACTCTATACCGAGGCTAGCCCTAAAGCTATTTCGGGGAGAACCAGCTATCTCCGAGTTCGATTGGAATTTCTCCGCTACCCCCACCTCATCCCCGAATTTTTCAACATTCGTGGGTTCGGGCCTCCAGTGCGTGTTACCGCACCTTCACCCTGGACAGGGGTAGATCACACGGTTTCGGGTCTACGACCACATACTCATTCGCCCTATTCAGACTCGCTTTCGCTGCGGCTCCACCTCTTCGGCTTAACCTCGCATGGGATCGTAACTCGCCGGTTCATTCTACAAAAGGCACGCCATCACCCGGCGTTTTTCCAAAGGAAAAGACGCACACGGGCTCTGACTTCTTGTAAGCGCACGGTTTCAGGTTCTTTTTCACTCCGCTCCCGCGGTGCTTTTCACCTTTCCCTCACGGTACTGCTTCACTATCGGTCACTAGGGAGTATTTAGCCTTGGCAGATGGTCCTGCCGGATTCCCACGGGGTTCCTCGTGTCCCGCGGTACTCAGGATCCGTCTCGGAGGGTGCTGACTTTCGGTTACAGGGC
>NZ_CP035492.1:3045000-3120000 GCF_004135365.1 Paenibacillus protaetiae
TCATCATTTGGTTCATATTGTTCATTGTTCATTCACCTCTAATTTAGAATTAGTGTTCATCTTTAATGACAACCAGATCTTCGCCAAAAAGCTTTACCGCTTCTTCCACCCAAGGAGGGCGTGAAGCTTCGGATGCGCCTCCCGGATCCTCCGGCTGCAGCTGGAACGGCTCGCCGCTGCCGGACTGGTCTTTAGCAGCGCCAGACGGCGCCGCGTGCCACTCCTTCATTAACGTTGTGGCCAGCTTATACGGCGCACCAAGCACCTCTTGCATTACCCGCTCGATAATTTCGCGGTTAGCAGGCTTTTCGGTCGTTTCCCGGTGCATCGTGTTTTTGAACGCGACGAGCACCGTTCCATCGGCAGATGAGACGGGCTCTCCGTCAACGAGCCAAGCATGGACGGTGATTTTCGCTTCTTTGACGCGGTGGAGCACTTCGCCCCACTTGGCTCGTATCCTCGACGTGTCCTGGCTGTTCGCAGCGGCCAGAAACGGCTCCAGCTTCACAGCGGCGCGCATCATGCCTCCGCCGGAACCAAAAGCGCCGCCCCTGCTGGAAATGGCGCTCCGCTGCGCCCCGCCGCGGGCCGATGCGCCTCCTGATGGGGCAGGAGCTGCCTGGCCGCCTTGCACGGCAGTTCCGCTTTGGGCGAGCTGCTCCAGCTTCCGCTCCAGCGCATCCACCTGCTGCCGCAGCCGCTGCACTTCGCCGGAAGGCACTCCCGCCGCCGCGGAAGCCGCTGCCGCTTCCACCCGTGATGCCTCAACCGCTTCTCCGCTATCGGCGCATAACTTCATTAGCGCTACTTCAAACAGCGTCTGCGGCTGAAGGGCATGCTTCATCTCCGTCTGGTAACGGTTAAGCGTATCGATTAAGCGGAACAGCCTGTCGGCGCTAAACGCATCGGCCATGGCGCGGAAGCGCCCTTCATCCACTACGCGCTCAGTCATTGCGCCGCTGGACGGGGCAAGCTTGAGCACAAGCAAATCGCGAAAATAATAAATTAAGTTTTCCATACATTTGTCGGCACTTTTGCCGGCTTGCATCAGTTTCTCCACAAGCGGGAGCGCCTGGCCGACATTCCGGTCTTTGACCGCTTCCGCCAATTCATAAAACTGGTCCGCCGCAAGGCCGCCGGTTACTTCGACAGCACCCTCCAGCGTAATACGGCTGCCGCCAAAAGCAGAAACCTGCTCCAGCAGGCTGATCGCATCACGCATGCCCCCTTCGGACAAACGGGCGATATACTGAATGGCATCCTCATCGGCATCAATATGCTCATCCTCGCATATTTCAAGCAGGCGGGATGTTTGCTCAGGCAGCGAAACCTGCCGGAAGTCAAAGCGCTGGCAGCGGGAAATAATAGTTGCCGGAAGTTTGTGGGGCTCCGTCGTAGCCAATATAAAAATGACATGGCCCGGCGGCTCCTCCAGCGTCTTCAGCAGCGCGTTAAACGCTTCCGACGTGAGCATATGAACTTCATCTATTATATATACTTTATACCGAACTTCGGAAGGAGCATACCTGACCTTCTCCCGAATATCGCGGATTTCGTCAATCCCCCGGTTAGAAGCGGCATCTATTTCGATAACGTCCATCAGATGGCCGGCTGTAATTCCGCGGCAGGCATCGCATTCATTACACGGCTCTACAGCAGGGCCGTGCACGCAGTTGACAGCTTTGGCCATAATTTTGGCTGCAGTCGTCTTGCCCGTTCCTCTCGGACCGTTGAACAAATAAGCGTGCGCAATGCGCTGCTCCCGAATTGCGTTCTGCAACGTCTGAATAATATGCTGCTGGCCGACCATATCCTGAAACGTCTGCGGACGCCAGGCACGATATAATGCGATATGTGTCACGCGGACCGTTCCCCTCAACTCTTGTTATTGGCGGGCCTGAACCCTCATTGTTCTATTATACAATAGATAGGTATTGTTATAAAAACATTAGTTTCGAAATGAAACCGGCGTACAACAGCGGCATAAGCAATCACGGTGTAAAACAATAAAAAAACGTCTGGCAGCATCCCGATCATATGATCCCGGCGCTCCAAACGTTATCTTTGTGTGTACTCTTAATACCGTGCACCTGCTCTTGATTCAAGCGATCCAGGCGGCATCTTTGCACCCTAGCTCGAGTCAGGCACTCCCCCGGCACATGAACTAACTTGCTTACGGCTGCTTCCTTCCGGACCTGACCGGGTTCACAAGCGTCCATTGCGGAGGACCCGACTGTCAACACTATTCGCAAATGCCAGACCCTACATCGGCATGACCTCAAGCAGGAATTCAACCTCGCTACAGCGGATTGCGAGTTACAGGGCACCGCTACCTCCCCATCTAGCACGGCACAGATAAGTATAGCGGATTCAGGACGAATTCGCAACCAAAGGAAAGAAATAACCGGACAAGCCGTATTTTTACTTCTTGGCGGTTACATGCACATGATAGCGCGGCATGTTGAACTGCACGATCTTGTGCACCTTTTCCCCGAGCAAGCGGACGTTCTCGTCAGACATAGACGGGTCGGCTTTGACGTTCACATAAAGATCGGCGCCGTTGAAGTTTAATCCGAGATGCTTAATGCCTTGAACCGGCTCCAATACTTGACGGACCATTTTCCCGTCGCTTTTTATATTCAAATACGAAAAGCTATTGGGCAAATTCGGATTACTGTTCGAAAGCCCCAAATAGCCGTCATGCCCGTAATTGTTTGCATGCGGATGTGAAGCGTCTTTGCCGCAGCCGATTATGGATACAAGAAGCACCGCTGAAAAGCCCCACAGCAGGAAGCGCAGCTTCCAGCGGCTTCTCCGCTGCATTCGTTTGGTGTTAAACATATAAAAAACCTCCCTTTAACCATAGGATGGCTAAGGAAGGTTCTTGTATTCTGCCAATTGAAGGCAAAATATCGTTTGTAACTATTAGATGCCGTATTTCTTTTTGAAACGATCGACACGGCCGCCAACGTCCACAAATTTTTGCTTACCCGTAAAGAACGGATGGCAAGCGGAGCAAATTTCGACACGCAGGTCTTTTTTGATCGAACCTGTTTCGAAAGTGTTGCCGCAAGCGCAAGTAATCGTGGAAATGTGGTATGTCGGATGAATAGCTTCTTTCATCTCGTTCACCTCTTTCTGCCCTGAATCACATGCGGACCCAGAGTTCAAATAACACATAAACGGATTATAGCATGCCCTGCTCTGCAAATGCAATGACATAATCCATTGGAAAAACAGGGATTTGACGCCTGCAAACAGCGCCTGATTCGGTTATTTCCGGCCGGCTCCGGCCGCAAAGGACGGCGGCAAATGCGTAAACGAGCCAATAACAACATCCGGAAGCTCCTGGCGGTAAATGTCCAGCATTTGCTTCATGCCGTAAATTTCGCCCTGCGCTTTCGGAATAAGGGACAGATAGCTTTCCGGGTCAATGTTCAAGTTCCGCATTTGAATCATTCGCAGCCCGGTCCGCTTGGCAAAGCCAATCATCGCTTCAATCTCTTCTTCACGGTCGGTTACGCCCGGGAAGATCAAATAGTTGATCGATGTGTATACCCCTTTGTCTGTGGCATATTTCAGCGAACGCTCCACATTGGACAGGTTGTACGCTCTTGGCTTGTAATAGGCATTGTAATGCTCGTCAATCGCACTGATGGTGCTGACGCGCATCAGGTCCAGCCCGGCATCTACGATAGCGCGGATAAAATCGGTCAAACCCGCGTTCGTGTTAATGTTGATGAATCCCATATCCGTCTGGCTGCGGACACGGCGCATCGCTTCCACAATGATCTTCACCTGCGTAGACGGCTCGCCTTCGCAGCCTTGTCCAAAGCTGATAATGGCGTCCGGCGTCTGCAAATGCTCCAGCATAATTTCGGTCACTTCATCCACCGTCGGCTTAAAATTCATCCGCGTCTGCGGCGCCGGGAATCCGCTGTCGTCCGGCTGCTCCGAAATACAGCCAAAGCAACCGGCGTTGCAGGAGTACGATACCGGAACGCCGCCTTCCCACCGCTGCAGGAACGTATTCGAGGAGGTCAGGCATTCGTAGCCAAGCGCACAGTTGGACAAATGTTTATACAGCCGGTTCTCCGGATATTTGTTCAAAAGCCGTTCTACTTGCAGCCGGACTTCATTGCGGTCGCAGTTCAGCGGATCCCATTTGTCCGGGTTGTCGCTTTGTTCCGCCGCCACATAAAACCGGCCGTCTTTCCAAACTACCGAAGTGTAGCCAAACAGCGGGAATTTTTCATTTTTATCCGTTTTGACGTAACTTGGCAAAGCAAGCCGGGTAAAGCCTTGCGGCAGCAAAGCGCCAACCGCCTGCACATTGCCCGGGAGCACTTGCATCTCGCCGGTGTCCGGATTCAGGCCAACCGGCCGCGTATGCGGCAATCCGACCAGCGTTGCACCGCTCGGAAGCGGTATAAGCTCCTCATCCATCAGTTCGATAATCATGTCGCCGCTCCGGCCAAGGGCGATCATATCGGGATGATCAAATACGTTGCCGTTTTCGTCGGCATATACGAGGTTCATGCTGCTTGTTCTCCTTCCAATACGGCGCCTGTCCGCATTATTTCGTGCGAGGAGCCGTACGCCGCCCTTGGGTTCCGCTGCTGCTGCTGCTTCGAACCGCTGGACGTTCTGTTTTTTGTTCTTCCGATGTGTCAAGTGACATCAAAAATTCCTGATTATCTTTTGTTTCTTTCATTTTCTTCAAAAATCCGTCAACAAATTCAATCGAGTCGTTCATGCTTTTGCGAACGGCCCATAGTTTATCCAGCTCTTCTTTGGTCAGCAGCATCTCTTCCCGGCGCGTGCCGGATCTGCGGATATCAATCGAAGGGAATATACGGCGTTCCGCCAGCTTGCGGTCCAAATGAAGCTCCATATTGCCCGTGCCTTTAAATTCTTCATAAATAATGTCATCCATCCGCGAACCCGTCTCAATAAGCGCAGTAGCCAGAATGGTCAAGCTGCCGCCTTCCTCTACGTTGCGGGCTGCGCCAAAAAAGCGCTTCGGACGATGAAATGCCGCCGGATCGATACCGCCGCTAAGCGTACGTCCCGATGCCGGTACGACCAGGTTGTAGGCTCTTGCCAAACGTGTAATGCTGTCGAGCAGAATAACGACATCCTTCTTATGCTCCACAAGGCGCAAAGCGCGCTCCAGCACAAGTTCGGCCACTTTGATATGATTTTCCGGCAGCTCGTCAAAAGTGGAAGCCACCACTTCGCCTTTTACCGAACGCTGCATATCCGTTACTTCCTCCGGACGTTCGTCAATAAGCAGCACAAACAGCTCAATATCCGGGTTATTCGTCGAAATGCTGTTGGCGATTTCTTTGAGAAGCAATGTTTTGCCCGCTTTAGGCGGTGCAACGATAAGCCCGCGTTGTCCTAACCCTACCGGGGCCAGCAAATCCATAATTCTCGTGGAAAGTTTGGAAGAAGCCGTTTCAAGTACAAGTTTCTTTTGCGGATATAGAGGAGTTAATGCGGGAAAATGTAACCGTTCTGCAGCTAAATCAGGATTGGTGCCGTTAACCGCGTTTACTTGCAGCAAGCCGAAATATTTTTCATTTTCTTTCGGGGCACGGCATTTGCCGGAAACAAGATCGCCTGTACGCAAATCAAATCGCCTGATTTGGGAAGCGGAAATATAAATGTCCTCTTTGCTCGGCAAATAGTTGATAGGCCTCAGGAATCCAAATCCTTCCGGAAGAATGTCCAGCACGCCTTCCATAAACATAAGGCCGCCTTGCTCAGCCTGGGCTCGCAAAATAGCAAAAATCAGTTCTTTTTTCTTCAATTGACCGTAATAAGGGATCTGGTGCTGCTTCGCCAGCTTATACAATTCGGTCAACTTCATCTCTTCCAGATCACTGATCTGAAGATCCGTCATGTTCTCACCACTTTATTCAGTTTTCAAAGCTAATCGATTCATTCATTGTCAACAGCTTTGCCGGAATTGGCGCCGCCTATTCGTCCATAGACGGCGCTGCCGGCGCATAAATGTTACCCTTCGCGCCAAACCTCGGCTCCGAGCAGCTGCAAGTTTTCGACCAAATTATCGTAACCGCGGTCGATATATTCGACGCCGCTCACTTCGGTAACGCCTTCTTTCACTGTAAGGCCCGCTACAACAAGCGCAGCTCCGGCTCTTAAGTCGGATGCGCGTACCGCCGCCGCGTTCAGCCGGCTGCCTTCCACAATAGCGGAACGGCCTTCCACGCGAATGTTGGCGCCCATGCGCACAAGCTCCGGCACATGCTTAAACCGGTTGCTGTATACATAATCGGTCAAAATGCTGACGCCGTTTGCTTGAGTAAGCAGGCTCGTCATCGGCGATTGCAGATCCGTCGCAAAACCCGGATAAACAAGCGCCTTTACGTCGATTGCCGAATATTCCGGCCGGCCGATAATCCGAATCGCCTCATCCAGCTCCTCGACATGGACACCCATCTCGATCAGCTTGGCGGTCATGGCCTCCATATGCTTCGGAATGACATTGTCAATCAGCACGTTGCCGCGGGTAGCCGCTGCTGCGATCATATATGTGCCTGCCTGAATCCGGTCCGGAATAATGGAATGGCGGCAGCCATGCAGGCTGTCGACGCCTTCAATCCGGATCGTCTCGGTACCGGCGCCTTTAATTTTTGCTCCCATTGCATTAAGAAGTGTCGCTACATCTATGATTTCAGGCTCTTTTGCCGCATTTTCAATAATTGTGGAGCCTTTGGCTCTGGAAGCCGCCAGCATAATGTTAATCGTTGCGCCTACACTGACAACGTCCAAATAAATTTTGGCGCCGCGCAGCTGCTTGGCAGAAATATGAATGGACCCATGGTCGTTCTTGACCGTAGCGCCAAGCGCTTCAAATCCTTTAATATGCTGATCAATCGGACGCGGTTCAAAATTACAGCCGCCGGGCATGCCGATGGTCGCTTCACCGAAACGTCCAAGCATAGCGCCCATTAAATAGTAGGAAGCGCGAAGCAGCTTCACTTTGCCGTTAGGCATTGGCCTTGACTGCAGGTCGGACGGGTCGATGCGCATGACATCTCCATCCCATTTGACGACTGCTCCAAGCTCTTGCAAAATCTCGCTGTAGACCGCCACATCGCTTAGATGAGGCAAATTATCGAGCACAACTTCCGACTCCGCCAATAACGCAGCCGGAACGAGCGCAACCGCGCTGTTTTTGGCACCGCTGATTTGAACGGTCCCCTGCAAAGGCCGTCCGCCTCGAATCATCAATTTCTCCATCAGTATATATCCTCTCGTGTTTTGGAAGAGAAGATAGGAAAAACCGCCGCGGCGATCAGGCTTGGCCCGTTCGCCGGCAAGTGGCGGTTTGCTATCCTGCGCTCCGTATGTTACGCCTGGTTGCTGCTTCCGAACAGACGGATTTTTTCTTGAACGACCGCTTTCATCGCTTCGCGTGCCGGAACCATATATTTACGGGGATCGTAAACATTGCTGTCCGCCGAAAGTATTTCGCGAATCGCATTCGTGCAAGCGACCTGATTCTCCGTGTTCACGTTGATTTTGCCTACGCCTGCTGCAATGGACAGGCGAATCGCTTCGTCAGGAACGCCGGAGCCGCCGTGAAGAACAACCGGTACCGGAATAGCATCCGTTACTTTTTGAATAATGTCATAATGGATTTTGGGCTCGCCTTTATACATGCCGTGAGCTGTGCCTACTGCGATAGCAAGACAGTCTACACCGGTTTCTTCATAGAAACGGATAGCTTCTTCCGGTTTCGCCAGAGCCGCATGCTCCTCATCCACACTAATATCATCTTCTACGCCACCGATCGTACCGAGCTCGCCTTCAACCGATACGCCCATTGCATGTGCCGCTTTAACCACTTGTTTCGTAATCGCAATGTTCTCTTCGAGACTGTAATGCGATCCGTCAAACATAACGGAAGAAAAGCCGGCACGAATACATTTCATCGCCATTTCATAGCTGCTGCCGTGATCCAAATGCAACGCAATCGGAAGCCCGGATTGTTTAGCCGCCGCTTCGGCAATTGCAACCGTATATTCGATACCCATGTACTTCAAAGCGCCTTCGCTGACACCAAAAATAAACGGCGATTTCTCTGCAATAGCCGCTTCTGTGATCGCTTGAGCAAATTCCAGGTTGTTCATGTTGAACTGGCCCACTGCAAATTTACCTGCTTTGGCTTTTGGCAAAAACTCATTCATAGATACGAGTGGCATAGTTGGTCCCCCTAGTAATCTTAAATATCAAGCCTGTCTCGGACTTGTCATTCTGAGTCATTATACCACATCGGTCCATACAATGGTAAAGCTGTTTTACCCGTTCCAAATGCAGTGCGGGCAGGCCTTAAGGAGCTTTTGTGAAAAGGAAACTATGCCCGAAATTATACCTTGCTTCCGTTCTTCAGCAGGCGGTTATGAGCCAATTCTAACGAAAGACTAACGATCCTCATAATCAAAAAAGCGGGGTCCTTCAGGACCCCACTGCAAAGCGATTATTCGAGCTGTCTCCGCCAAGCTGCATATTTACGGCAATACGCATCTCGTCAATATCGAACGGTTTTGTAAAATGCATCAAAGCGCCTAAATCCGTCGCTTCTTTGATCATATCCAGCTCGCCGTAAGCCGTCATCATAATGACTTTGATATCACGGTTGATCGCTTTGATATGCTTCAAAATCTCCAATCCGTCCATTCCCGGGATTTTCATGTCAAGCAAGACGAGGTCCGGAGAATGCTCCTTGACGATCTCGAGCGCAAGCCTGCCATTTGCTGCTTGAAAAGTATTGTACCCTTCGCTGCTGAACACTTCCATCAACAGCACGCGGATCCCGTTCTGATCGTCAACAATCAAAACTTTTTTCTTATCCAACAGTTCATACCTCCCGAGAACCGGCCCGGCCATATGTGCGCAGGCCCGCTTCTTCCATAATCATTTATTTATTCGCGAAAAGAGGGTTCGAATCCTTCTTCTTCCAAATAAAAAATGATAATCGAAAGAAATTCGTTTAAACGCCGGCGATGCTACTCGGATAAAGTAAGCGCCGCGCGGACAAAACCACGGAACAGCGACTGCGGACGGTTCGGACGCGATGTAAACTCCGGATGGAATTGAACGGCAAGGAACCAAGGATGTTCCGGAAGCTCAACCATCTCGACAAGACGTCCATCCGGGCTTGTACCGGAAATGCGAAGGCCGGCTTTTTCCACTTGCTCGCGGTATTCGTTGTTGAACTCATACCGATGGCGATGGCGTTCGTACACCAGCTCGCTGCCGTATTCGGTAGCAGCCAGCGAACCCGGTACGAGCTTGCACGGGTACAGGCCAAGGCGCATCGTGCCGCCCAAGTCTTCGATGTCCTTCTGCTCCGGAAGCAGGTCGATCACCGGATACGGCGTCGACGGGTTAATTTCCGAACTGTTGGCGTTGCCCAGGCCAACGACGTTGCGGGCGTATTCGATAACGGCAACCTGCATGCCAAGGCAAATGCCGAAGAACGGAATTTTGTTCTCGCGGGCATAACGGATCGCCGATACTTTGCCTTCGATACCGCGGTCGCCGAAGCCGCCCGGAACAAGCACGCCTTGCACGCCTTGCAGCATTTCGCTTACGTTGTCGTCCGTCAGCTCTTCCGCGTTCACCCAGCGGATCTGAATATCGGTATCATTGTCGATGCCGGCATGGCCAAGCGATTCGACAATACTGAGATAAGCGTCATGGAGCGCTACATATTTGCCTACAATGGCAATTTCCACCGTTTTGTGCAGCGATTTGACGCGCTCGACCATTTTGGTCCATTCGGTCATATCGGCCACAGCTTGCGGCAGCTTCAAATGATTGCAGACGATATCGTCCAGCCCTTGCGCCTGCAGCAGAAGGGGCACATCGTACAACGTCGAAGCGTCGATGCATTCCACAACCGCATTCGCGTCAATATCGCAGAACAAGCCGATTTTGCGTTTCAAATCTTCCGACAGCGGGTATTCGGTACGGCATACGATAACGTTCGGCTGAATGCCGATGCTGCGAAGCTCTTTTACGCTGTGCTGCGTCGGTTTCGTTTTCACCTCGCCGGCCGCTTTAATAAACGGAACCAGCGTTACGTGAATGTACATCACGTTGTCGCGGCCTACGTCGCTTTTAATTTGGCGGATGGCTTCAAGGAACGGCAAGCTTTCAATATCGCCCACTGTTCCGCCGATTTCCGTAATGACAACGTCAGAGCCCGCTTCTTTGCCTGCACGGTATACGCGTTCTTTAATTTCATTTGTAATGTGAGGAATAACTTGAACCGTTCCGCCCAAATATTCGCCGCGGCGCTCTTTGGAAATAACGTGCGAGTACACTTTGCCAGTTGTAACGCTGCTGTTTTTGGAAAGATTGATATCAATAAAACGTTCATAGTGACCAAGGTCAAGGTCGGTTTCCGCACCATCATCCGTTACAAAAACTTCGCCATGCTGGTAAGGGCTCATCGTCCCCGGGTCAACGTTAATGTAAGGGTCGAATTTCTGAATCGTTACTTTCAAGCCTCTGTTCTTGAGCAAACGTCCAAGCGAAGCCGCCGTTATTCCCTTGCCTAAGGAAGATACAACGCCTCCAGTTACAAAGATATATTTCGTCACTGTGCAGAAAACCTCCATGCTTCTATAATTAATGTTTAGGTTTGCCCATTTGTATCGCAAACATGGATCTATTCACGCAGAATACAGTGTCCATATTATGGATAATTACCGGCCAACATAGGCCATACAAACAAAAAAAGTGACACCCGTATTGAGATACGGGGCACTTTCGTAAGTCGCCTATATCATACTATTTGTTAACCGAATCTTAAGCCCATGCTATAGTTTACCCTCGGCCAGCAGGTCGTGTCAAGCATGAAACGGCGTACTTCTTTAGCAGAAATGGACGCCGTTTCCTGTCTTATCCGTAAAAAAGGTTACCGTTCCAGTTCTTCGTCTTCGTCGGTATCTTCTTCATCCTCTTCGTCCGAATCAGCGTCCTCTGCATCCTCGTCGTCCTCGATGTCTTCATCATCAATGACAACCTCTTCGTCCACTTCTTCTTCCTCTTCGGCATCTTCGAAGATATCTTCGCTGTCTTCGTCGTAAGAATCGTAATCTTCTTCATCCGCCGTGTACGTTTCTTCTTCATCATCCGCGTACAGATCTTCATCATCGTCTTCATCGTTAATGATACGCGGACGCTTGGAGTTCGCGATCGGATCTTCGGAGCGTTCTACCGGATACCAGCGTTTCAAGCCCCACATATTCGACCCGACGCAGGCAAAACGGCCGTCGATATTAATTTCAGTATATACGTGGGCAATCACATCATTAAATTGCGCTTCGCTCAGCCCGCGTATTTTAGCGATTTCCTTAATGAGATCGCGGTAATAAAATGGTGTATTCGCTGCTTTAAGCACCTCGAACGCCAGGTCAACCATCGGCATCTCTTTCACTCGTTCAGGATCGAGCTTCAGTGCATAATTGCTGCTGCTCATACGGACACTTCCTCTCTTGCCAATTATGGTGGCGTACAGTTCCATCATTCACTTTTTCACCATATAGTAAAACCTATTTCTATTGAAAAAGCAAGCCGGACAGCCCTACTTTCCAAAAGAAAACGGACAGTTGCTGAAGCCCCGGACAAACGCCAAACCGGCGCCTCCATCCGCATGAAAAAAAGCGAAGGGTCGTCCCTTCGCTTTGACTGTATCCGCCCGGGTAGGGCATTTGCATGCCTCCGGGAATGTAAGAACCCCTAAGAGCTCTTAATCCATCGTATGTATATATGCCCTTTTTGACACGGTTTCACGCCTAATTATTGAAAAAAAGGCAAGTTGCTCATACCGGCTCGTCGACCCTCTCATACAATACTGAAGCAATGTCCGTCGGGAGGGAACGACAACTTGGATATGCACGCTTTTCTCCGCTGGCTGCAGGATACCGTTGCACAAACCCTGCCCAATACGCAGAGGCGCATTATTCGTTTCCAGCATACTGGCGACTACCGACGCTTCCTGCAGGATTGGGCGGACATGAAGTCGAACCGCAAAGACTTAGAACGGTCTCTCGCTTCCATTAAAGCTATGCCTATTATTCGCGGAATTTCCTGCCCTTGCCCGGCCTGGAAACGCCCAGCCCGTTCCAAGGGGACATCGTTGTTGAGCAAGACAGGCGGATTGCCGTCCATTCATCGCCGCAAAAATCGTTAGCAACCCTCGACAGAGGCATTCCTTGGGGAATCCAGCAAATTAAAGCGCCTCAAGTATGGGGAACCACGACCGGCCACCGCGTCAAAGTCGGAGTGATCGACACCGGCGTGGATTTTAACCATCCGGACCTTAAGCATTCGCTGTCCAGGGGCATTAACTTGCTGAACCGCAGTATGCTTCCCCATGATGACAACGGCCACGGCACGCATATATCCGGCACAATTGCTGCGGCCAACCAGCTGAACGGCATGATTGGAGTAGCGCCCCGCTCGCTTATTTATCCGGTAAAAGCTTTTGACCATAACGGCAGTGCTTATGTTTCCGATATTATTCTCGGCATCGAATGGTGCGTTCGCAACCGCGTGGATGTCATCAATATGAGCTTTGGCATGAAAACCCGCAGCAAAGCTTTGCTGAACGCGGTTACGAACGCCCACACCGCCGGGGTTATTATCGTCGCATCGTCCGGCAATGACGGCAAACGCCGTTCCATCGATTATCCCGCCCGTTATCCGTATACCATATCCGTCGGCGCTACGAACCGCCTGCGCCGCATCGCCCCGTTCAGCAATAGAGGAAGTTATATTGATATGTATGCTCCGGGCGATAAAATCACTTCCGCCTGGCTGCACGGCAAATACCATGAAATGAGCGGAACGTCGATGGCCACCTCGCATGTATCCGGCGCCATCGCTCTGCTGCTCTCCTATAAGCCGGGGCTGACGCCCAACGAAATCAAAGCGATTCTGAAACGTTCGCTTGTCCCGCTCCGCGGCGCCAAAAGCAGGCGAAGCGAAGGAGAAATCGACGTTGTTCGTATGATACAAGCTGCAGACCGTTATTAGGCTGCAGCTTGTTTATTGTGAACTGCCGCTAATCAATGGCGCGAATCCTTTTGGCAAACAGCAGTAAAACCACAAAGTAAGCGATAACGATAAAGCCACATACGAGCAGCAGCTGCGTAATGGCAACGCCTTGCGACAGCAAGAAGGAGGAACAGGCGAAGGACAGCGGGACAAGCCCGCCGGAAACCGCCGACATCATGGACATGACACGCCCCATCATATGCGGCTCCGTCTGCTGCTGGATCATCGCCGAGACCGGAATGCTTCCGAACGTAATAATAGAACCAAGGACGGCAAACAGCACAACATGCTGCCATAACTGGACGGCGCCGCTTAACAGCACCATTACTGCGCCAAGCAGCAGCAGCTGGCCTAATATAATAACGCCGCGCCTTCTTTTAGGATTAAGGAGGCCTACCGCAACCGCACCGGCAATCATACCGATAGAAATCGCGCTTTCCAGAAAGCTCAAGTCAACGGAACTGCCCTGAAGCACATCGCTCGCGATAAGAGGAATAGACAAGCTTCCGGGACCCGCAATAACAAAGTTGGTCACAACATTCATCAGCCCCAGCGACAGCAGCACAGGGGCCGCCTTGACATAACGGAAGCCTTCCGCCAAGTCACGCAGCGGCGATGAGGAAACTTCCCTCGATGCATCCGCCCCGGGATACGTATCCGCACAAGCAGCAAACCGCCCAGCAAAATCATACCGCCCGATAGCAGAAACATAACCGGATAGGACAGCCAGCTCAGCAGCAGTCCGCCAATCATGGGGCCGATAACGACAACAGCCTGATTGCCTGTCTGGATGAGCGAGTTGCCCCGGAGCAGCTGCTCCTTGCCCAGCAATGCCGGTATAAGCGACTGCATAGCCGGCCCGAACAAAGCATCGGCGACGCCGAATAAAAAGGCGAACCCAAGCAGCGGGTAAATCTTTAAATAACCGGCGTAAGCAAGCCCTGCCATCATAAGCAGCAGCACCGATTTAGCCATTATCGACAGTGCGAGAAGGCGCGTTTTGCTCATCCGGTCCGCAAGCGCCCCGCCAACCAGCATAAATATAAACCGGGGCAGCGTTGTCGCCATCATCACGATGCCCAGCCAGGAGCGCTGATGAAGCTCGTTGAGGACATACCAGCTCTCGGCCAGCATATAAGCAGAGAAAAACAAACCGGATAATAAACTGCACAGCCAAATTTGCACAAACGCCGTGTTGGCGAACAGACTTGGCTTGGCATAACGTACACTTGCAGCGGGTTGAGGCGCGGAAGCTGTCATTCTTTCTCATCCTCCCTGAACGGAACGGCTGCCTGGCGGCTGCAAGCTATCGCTTGGAATGGTCCGCGCCGCCTAGTTTCCGGTTTTCTTCAAAATAAGGTTCGTCAATCTCGAACGCAACGGAAGACATATAGTAGAAGCGCCCATCCGGCTCTTCTTCCATATCTTCCAGCTCCTTAAGCAGCTCCCGGTATTTCATCAGCCACCGGATAAAGGTATCCTCCGACACTCTAGCCTCCAATTGCATCGTAAGGCGCGGCTGATGCTGAACTTCGGCGCGGTTGATAAACGCTTCCTCCGGCGCTGTCATGGCACGGGTTGCAGCACGAGACAACGTATTCAGCATCATGTTCCGGTTATAGTTCTCGATCGATTCCGATTGCGGAATCAGATGCTCGCCGGGACGGAAGCTGTACGCCACCGCTTTGTAAAACTTCTGTACGATGCCGCCCAGCTCTTCTTTCCTTGCAACACGTATAAATCCGGTGTTCTCCAGCTCCGTCAGCGCATAGTGCACCTTGGACCGCGGCACCTCCAGCAGCCTGGCGAGCTGCTGCCCGGTATACGACTGCTCGATCAGCAGCGTCAGCAGCTTCGAGCGGAACGGGTCGCTTACTGCTTTCAGCTGCTCGAATGATTCCATCACCATAACCGCCTGCTGCTTAAAATCCAGTTCCTCTGCTTCGCTCATCCCAATACCTCTCCTTCGTTTATATCCGTCACTCGAGTTAATTTTTTAACTTGAGTATATTAAATCACCTGAGTCCGCAAATGTCAACCATTTAATGGCAATGTGCATAAAAAAGGCGGGCGCCACTTTGCAACGGGCAGCAAAAAAAGCCCGCCTGCCGGTTAAACCGGCAAAGCGGGCTTTTCAAACATATCTTTTATAAAATAAAATGCTGCGCATTACATCCGTTCAGGGGCGGATACGCCGATCAGGCGAAGCACGTTCGCAATCGTGATGCGGACTGCAGCGAGCAGCGCCAGACGGGCACTCGTCTGCGCCTCGTCTTCGGTAATGACGCGTTCCGCTCTATAGTAGCTGTGGAACTGCGAAGCCAGCTCGTATACGTAGCGGATGATCCGGTGAGGCGCATATTGAGCCGCTGCATCTGCAATTTCCTGCGGCAGCTCGCCGAGCTTGCGAAGCAGGTCGAATTCCATCTCCGACGACAGCTTGCTGAAGTCGATGGCCGACACATCGGCAAGCCGGATGCCCTGCTCTTCCGCTTGGCGGAATACGCTGCAAATGCGGGCATGCGCATATTGCACGTAAAACACCGGATTTTCGTTCGATGTCGAAATCGCCAGGTCCATATCGAAATCAAGATGCGAGTCCATGCTGCGCATCGTAAAGAAGTAACGAATGGCATCGACGCCAACCTCTTCCATCAGATCCTGCATCGTTACCGCTTTGCCGGTCCGTTTCGACATTTTTACCTTTTCGCCGTCCTGGAACAGGCTGACCATTTGCGCAATAAGCACAACCAGCTTGTCCGGGTCATTCCCAAGCGCTTCCATCGCCGCTTTCACACGCGGAATATAGCCGTGATGGTCGGCGCCCCAAATGTTGATCATCCGGTCGTAGCCGCGGGCGTATTTATCGCGGTGGTAAGCAATGTCCGGCGTCAAATACGTATACGATCCGTCATTTTTCACAAGGACGCGGTTTTTGTCATCGCCGTAAGGCATCGTCGACAGCCATGTTGCGCCTTCTTCCTCGTATACCTGCCCTTTCGCCTTCAGCGCGTCCAGAGCGGCTGTCACTTGTCCGTTCTCGTACAGCGACGTCTCGCTGAACCATACGTCAAACGCAACGCGGAACTTGCCGAGGTCGCGTTTGATTTTGTCCAGCTCCCTCTCCAGCCCGTACTGGCGGAAATACGTAAACCGCTCGTCGTCCGGCAGCTCCAGCAGCTTGTCGCCTTGCTCTTCTACGAGCTGCTTGGCAAAACCGATGATGTCTTCGCCGTAATAGCCGTCCTCCGGCATGTCCACCTGCTGGCCAAGCGCCTGGCGGTAACGGGCTTCGATCGAACGGGCCAGATTCGCCACCTGGTTGCCGGCATCATTAATATAATATTCACGGGTCACCTCATACCCGGCAAAATCAAGCACATTGCATAGCGCGTCGCCAACAGCTGCGCCGCGGGCATGTCCAAGATGGAGGTTGCCCGTCGGGTTCGCGCTGACGAATTCGACCTGAACGCGTTCCCCTTTGCCGGCGTTTATACGGCCATAGTTATCGCCTGCCGCAAGCACTTGCCCGATTACCGGATACAGGTAGCTTTTGTCCAGGCGGAAGTTAATAAAGCCAGGGCCGGCGATTTCAGCCGACGTAATGCCCGCTTTGTCCTTGTCCAAATGGGCAATAATCGTCTCCGCAATTTGGCGCGGGTTGCGTTTCGCCAGCTTCGTCAGCTGCATCGCCGCGTTTGTTGCCAGATCGCCGTGCGCTTTATCTTTCGGCACTTCCAGCACAAAGCTTGGCAGCTCTTCACGTGCGGCAAGCCCTCCGGCCACAGCCGCCTCCGCAATGGCTTCCTTCAGCTTCTCGTATAGTTGATCCAGTACACTTGTCGTCATTGTAATTCGGTTCCTCCTTGAATGTCCTTTTCCTGTAAAGGTTCGATGTGAAGCCGGAGTTCAAATCGACCCGACAACGTTTCCCCTACCCAAAGCTTATATTTCCAATCCAGCGTAAAAGGCGGCGACGGCAGCTCTTCCTTCCCGGAAGGCGTCACCGCAAGGCGGCTTGTTGCCGTCTCCATCTCAAACGCAGTAAATGGCGAACGGTAAAAGCCCCTTGTCCTTACGCCCCGCACAAACAGCTGCTCCGATTGAAGCGCTCCTCTTCGGACAAGCGACAGCTCGCCCGGCCGGTAACGGATGAGCGAACGGACGCTCTCCACCGGCGCGCCGCTGTCCGCCGCTTCTGCAGGCTCCTCGTAACGGATATAAACCGACTTGTCCTTGCGAAACCATTCGCCCGTATAGGTCTGTACGTTAGCCGCACCGTCCGCTTTGCTGATCAGCTTGATGCGGACTTGTTCTCTGTCAGACATTGCTCCTGCTCCCAATCGTCGTTCGTTATTGTTCTGTACTAACTATATACAGGTAGCACCGTAATTTCAACGATTGCCGCCGCTTTCCCGCTAATCCATTAAATAAGGAAGAACCTGTTTCCATACTTCCAGCCGGTCTTCGAGCGAACGCATCGCCGGTGTCGGAATAGGGCTTGTCGACGGCAGCTTAAGCAGCGCCAAATGGCTTAAAGCCGCTTCGTTCTTGAAATATTTGCGGTACGTGTCATACGCCTTGCTTCCATTAAATGCGAAACAGCGCAAGCCGGGATACTGCCGGACAAGACCCGGCAAGTCATTAGGCCGTTCTTCACGGATATTCATATCGAGGCTGCCTTCGCGGACGCATGATTCGATGACATCAAATACAGCCAGCCGGTGCTCCTGCAAAAAAGCAAGCCGTTCCTCGTATACCGGACTCGGCTCCCCGGCGCCAAACAGCGCGTACACAAGCGGCCATAAATAATTGCGCGGATGCCCGTAAAATTGCTTGTGTTCCAGCGATTTGACGCTTGGAGCCGTCCCTAAAATGAGCACCTTGGCACGATCGTCAATAACCGGCTCGAAGGAATGAATGCGCACAGCCAATCCAGCTCCTTATTCGATAACAGATCTCCTGCCTGTTTCTACTATATAGTGTGGTCACGAATGTACAGCCCAAATCCCGGCTGGCCAAATAAATAGCCAAAGCCGCCTCGGCTTGCATCGCCCGGCGGCTTGGCTATATTAGGACTTCACGAGATTTTCCACAAATCTCGGGAGCACAAAAGCCGCTTTATGCAGTCGCGGCGTATAATAGTTCGTTTCTATTTCCGGAATAGCCGTTTCATCGACTTCAAGCGGATCATATTTTTTACTGCCCATTGTAAACGTCCAGAGGCCGCTTGGGTATGTCGGGATATTGGCGCAGTAAACGCGTACGATCGGAAATACTTCCTTCACATCGCGGTTAACCGTCTGGATCAGATCCGCTTTGAACCACGGATTGTCCGTCTGCGCGACAAAAATGCCGTCATCCTTCAGCGCTTCGTAAATGCCCTGGTAGAAGCCCCGGGTAAACAGGTTCACGGCCGGGCCAACCGGTTCGGTGGAATCCACCATAATGACATCGTATGTATGCTTATGGTCATGAATATGCATAAAGCCGTCGCCTACCAGCACTTCAACCCGCGGATTGTCCAATTCGCCTGCAATACTCGGCAAATATTTTTTGGAGTATTCGATGACTTTTCCGTCGATATCAACAAGTACCGCCTTCTTCACGCCCGGATGCTTCATAATTTCGCGGATGACACCGCCGTCGCCGCCGCCGACTACCAGCACATGCTCCGGATGGGGATGAGTGAACAAAACCGGATGGGCGACCATCTCGTGGTAGACGAATTCATCCTTGACCGTGGTCATCACCATACCGTCCAGTACCAGCATCGTGCCGAACTGCTCGGTTTCGATCACATCCAGCTGCTGAAATTCCGTCTGCTCATGCACATACGTTTTTGTAATCTTCGCCGTAATGCCGAAGGTGTCGGTTTGTTTTTCGGTATACCACAGTTCCATCTCGATAATCCCCTTTCGGTCAATCGTTCAACCTGTATTATAGTCAAACGAAAGTTAAAAAGCCAAGCGCGGGCTAAAATCCGGCGCAAATAAAGCATATGCAGCTGCCGCACGGAACAACTTCGCCGAATAAACTCAACCACCTTTTTCCATACTACTAACAACGAAGGTTTATTAAGCGAAGGGAGCCGCTGCCGATATGAACAAAAAGCCGAAATGGCCCAAATTGCGCCGCGCTTATCGATTCCCCCTCATGGCCGAGCATCTGCTGCCGCAGCTGTACCGGCTTAAAAAATGGTCGATTCGCGCTTCCGTTCTGCTGGTTGCGGTTATGGCCGCTTTTGCCGGACTGCTGCTCTTTCTGAAGCTGCAGTCGCTGCCTGCCGCTTCCATCAGCCAGACATCGCAGATGCTCGATCTGCAAGGGCAAGTGATCGACTCCTTCCATTCCGCCGAAAACCGCCGCTCCGTGGAGCTGTCCGCCGTCTCGCCGTATGTCGTTCAGGCGACGCTCGCTATCGAGGACAAACGGTTCTACGACCATAACGGCTTCGATATGAAAGGGCTGGCCCGCGCCATTCTGGTCGATCTGAAAAGCGGCGCCGCCACGCAAGGAGCCAGCACGCTGACCCAGCAGCTCGCCCGCAATTTGTATTTGTCGCATGAGAAAACATGGCAGCGCAAGCTGAAGGAAGCGATGTACACCGTTCAGCTTGAAATGAACTATTCCAAAGATGAAATTATGGGTATGTATTTAAACCAAATTTATTACGGCCACGGCTCTTACGGCATTGAAGCCGCCTCGGATATGTATTTCGGCAAGCATGCCTCCGAGCTGACGCTGGCGGAAAGCGCCATGCTGGCCGGCATCCCGAAAGGCCCGAAATATTATTCGCCTTATTTCGATATGAAAAACGCCAAGGACCGCCAGCGTACGATACTGAACGCGATGGCCGAGCAAGGCGATATAACAAAAGCGCAGGCGGACGCGGCGTATGCGGAGCTGCTCCGCTTCAAGCCGCTGCATCAGGACAGCCAGGACGGCTTTGCTCCTTATTTTCGCGACTATGTGCGGAATTATGCTGTCGAGAAGCTGGGGATAGATGAGAATTTATTGAATGAAGGCGGGCTGCGCATTTATACAACGCTGGATTACGATATCCAGAAGGCGGCTGAAGAGGCCGTGTTAAACGGCATTCCCGGCAATTCGGAGCAGCAGGCGGCGCTCGTTGCCATTGATCCGCGCAACGGCTACATTAAAGCGATGGTCGGCGGCCGCAATTATACGGCCAACCAATACAACCGGGCGCTCGCCAGTACGCGCCAGCCCGGCTCCTCCTTTAAGCCTGTGCTTTATTTGACCGCCCTTCAGCAGCAGGGCATCACGCCGCTCACGCGCATTAAAAGCGAACCGACCACCTTCACGTACGATGAAGGGCGGTCAACGTATGAGCCATCGAATTACAACGATAAATACGCCAATGATCTCATTGATATGCGGGAAGCGATCAGCAGCTCGGACAATATTTACGCCGTCAGCACGTTGATGAATGTCGGCGCGGACAAAGTGATCGAAACTGCACGCAAGCTGGGAATGACAAGCCCGATGCAGGCTGTGCCGTCCCTGGCGCTAGGCACGTTTCCGGTCAGCCCGTTCGAGATGGCTTCGGCGTTTGCCGTATTCGCCAACGGCGGCCAGCGTTACGAGCCGGCGGCGATTCTTCGCATCGAGGACCGGGACGGGCATATATTATATGAAGCGAAACACCAGGACCCGGTGCAGGCCGTTGATGCGGCACATGCCTATGTGCTGACCAATCTAATGCAGAGCGTGTTCGAGGAAGGCGGCACCGGCTCGCGTGTAGCGGGGCTGATTCACCGCCCGGTAGCCGGCAAGACGGGCACAACCGCCACCGATGCATGGCTCGTAGGCTATACGCCGGAGCTGGCGACAGCTGTATGGGTCGGCTACGATAAGAACCGCAAGCTAAGCGTCGCCGAAGCGCATCGCGCCGCACCGATTTTTGCCCGGTTTACGGAACAGGCGCTGGCGAATGTGCCGCCCAAAATGTTCCCGATGCCGGAAGGCGTCATTTATACCTATGTCGATCCGGCAAGCGGCAAGCTGGCGGCAGAGGACTGCCCGAACCGGCGGCTGGAAGCTTTTGTGCAAGGAACCGAGCCGACGGAAGTATGCGGCAGCGCAAGCAGCAGCGGAACCGGGGATTCCGGCACGGACGAAGCCCGTGAAAGCCAGAAGCGTACCTGGTGGAACCAGCTCAAAAATTGGTGGAGCCGCTAGGCAATGAAGACACTTCTGTCAATGCCAACACCCAATTTTGTCTTTTTTTTGAGCAAAATATGAAAATTCTTTGAACAAACGAGCCATATTGTGATATGATATGGATAAGAAAGCACTTACAAACATTTGTTAGGAGTGTTCCAAATGGCTGACAAAACTGTATCCATAAGCAGCAAGCAATCCGCAAAGCCTAATGTCAAACGGCTTGTCACAATGACAACGATTGCCGCGTGGACGGTTCTAAGCGTCGGCATCGTACTCTGCTTATTCAACCTACATGACTTTAACGATCGCAATGTCGGGCTGATGATCGGGATCGGGTTTCTAATAGCAAGCGTATTTATTTATACGCTGGGCATGGGTGTTAATATGGTTGACGCTTACGCAACTAATAAAAAGAAAGAAGACGACGGCACAGAGGAATAAGCCAATATTTCCTGTTTTGTCAAGTCTATTTTTTCCAAAGTCAAGACGATTTCATGTCAGCCCTCCAACATGCAATCAAAAGAATCTGGTTATGGCAAAACATCCTTATAATGACATGAAACCAGGAAAAGCAATTTGCACGGTTATTGCCTGAATATTACGACAAACACCGCCATTTTTTTAAAAATGGACGGTGTTTTTTTCTTTAAATAGGGTAAACTTCCTTATATTTTCTATGCTAAATTTTACAGTTGTCTAACCGGTGAACTTTCTTTTACGGAATTAGGAACAATTGTTGACGTAATTGTTAATCAGGCAGTTTTACGGTTAAGATTCTGCTATCGTAGTGTTAAGAGTTCAACAAGGAGTTGAGGAAATTGTGAGACGGTATTTACGTGTGTTGACACCACTGCTCATTATGGTTATGGCTGTTATGCTTTCGGGCTGCAGCGGGCAGTACCTTGTTCTTGATCCAAAAGGTCCAATTGGGGAGTCACAAAGAGACTTGATTTACATCTCCGCTATACTTTGCGCTGTTATTCTGGTCCCGGTATTAATTATGACCGCCGTCATTGTTTGGCGTTATCGGGAGAATAATAAAAAGGTAGCGTACAAACCGAAATGGGAGCACAGCACGAAGCTGGAAACACTCGTGTGGGGCGTTCCGACGGTTATTATCATCATCCTGGCAGCTTTCACGATCAAATACACGTATGATTTGGAGCCTTCCAAAGCGATCGCTTCCGAACATGAGCCTGTAACGATCGAAGTCACTTCGCTGGATTGGAAATGGCTTTTTACGTATCCGGATGAAGGCATTGCGACAGTGAACTACTTGAAATTCCCTGAAGGCGTACCGATTCGGTTCCATCTGACGTCAGACCAGGCGATGAACTCGTTCTGGATTCCGCAATTGGGCGGCCAGATCTATACGATGTCCGGCATGGCGATGACGCTTTACCTGCAAGCCGACGAAGCTGGGGAATATTATGGTTCCGGCGCTAACTTCACAGGCGAAGATTTCTCCAAAATGACGTTTAAAGCTGATGCCGTTTCGAACGAAGATTACAACGCTTGGGTACAACAAGTGAAGAGCAGCTCCCCAGAGCTGACCATGGACGGCTACCACAAGCTTGCTGAAAAAGGAACATCGGATGAGCAATCGTTCTCCTCGTTCCCGAAAGGCCTGTTCCAACAAATCGTCATGCAATATATGAACGGCAGCGACATGCCGATGCATCATGGCAATTCCGAATCCGCCGGCTCCGACAAAGACATGGGCGACATGGATATGGACGGAATGGATAAAGACATGGACATGGGCTCATCCGAGCACGCAAACCATTAATTAAATATGGAAGGGAGGCCCTGAACTGTGAATGATTTTTGGAACTTTATGTTCGGCACGTTTTTCATCACCGGCGATCCGCTCATTCTCGGGGCTCAAGTATCTATTGGGTTA
Source organism: Paenibacillus protaetiae (assembly GCF_004135365.1). Lineage (NCBI taxonomy): Bacteria > Bacillati > Bacillota > Bacilli > Caryophanales > Paenibacillaceae > Paenibacillus > Paenibacillus protaetiae. The sequence goes on from NZ_CP035492.1 coordinate 3,068,198, forward strand.
GTAAGCTTGGCGGCTATTTTCATCGTCACTTACTTCAAAAAATGGAAATGGTTATGGACGGAATGGATTACAACCGTTGACCATAAAAAAATCGGGATTATGTACATCCTGGCAGCTATTCTGATGTTGTTCCGCGGCGGCGTTGACGCCTTGCTGATCCGTACGCAGCTGGCATTGCCGCATCTGGAATTTCTGCATGCGGGCCACTATAACGCGATTTTCACGACTCACGGCGTTATTATGATCCTGTTTATGGCGATGCCGTTTATGTTTGGTCTCTTTAACATCGCCGTACCGCTTCAGATCGGCGCACGCGACGTTGCGTACCCGTACCTGAACTCCCTTAGCTTCTGGCTGTTCTTTATCGGTGCGATGCTCTTCAACATCTCGTTCGTAATCGGCGGTTCGCCGGATGCGGGCTGGCTCGCTTATCCGCCGCTCTCCGAGCTTTCGGGCAGCCCTGGCATCGGCCAAAACTTCTACATCTGGGGTATTCAGATTTCCGGTATCGGTTCCTTGGCTTCGGGTATCAACTTCGTAGCTACGATCCTGAAAATGCGTGCTCCAGGCATGAAACTGATGAGAATGCCGATGTTTACTTGGTCCGTTCTGGCTTCGAGCCTTACGATCATGTTCGCATTCCCGATCTTGACGGTAACCATGGCTATGCTGTTCCTTGACCGCTTCCTCGGCGCGCATTTCTTTACGCTTGACGGCGGCGGCAATCCGATGATGTATGTCAACCTGATCTGGATGTGGGGTCACCCTGAGGTGTACATCGTTATCCTGCCGGCGTTTGGCATATTCTCGGATATCGTTTCAACCTTTGCGAAGAAAAAGCTGTTCGGCTACAAATCCATGGTATTTGCGCTCATGTCGATCAGTATTTTGTCATTCTTTACATGGCTTCACCACTTCTTCACGATGGGCTCCGGCGCCGACGTCAACGCGTTCTTTGCAATTACGACGATGGTTATCGCGATCCCGACCGGTGTCAAAGTGTTCAACTGGCTCTTTACGCTGTACAAAGGACGCATTAACTTCTCGCAGCCGATGCTGTGGACGATTGCGTTTATCCCATGTTTCGTTATCGGCGGCATGACCGGCGTTATGCTTGCCGTTGCGCCGGCTGACTTCCAGTTCCACAACAGTTACTTCCTGATCGCCCACTTCCACCAAGTGCTGATCGGCGGCGTCGTATTCGGCTACTTCGCCGGCATGTACTACTGGTGGCCAAAAATGTTCGGCTTCAAGCTGGACGAAAAAATCGGCAAATGGGCTTTCTGGTTCTGGAATATCGGTTTCTATGTGTGCTTTATGCCGCAATACGCGCTTGGCCTTATGGGTATGACCCGTCGTTTCAACAACTACGATACCGATCTTGGCTGGCTGCCGCTTAACATCGTTTCGACGGTGGGCGCCTTCATTATGGGCCTCGGCTTCCTGTTCCAAATTTGGCAAATCGTATATAGCCTTAGAAACCATAAGAAAGAAAAAACCGGCGATGCTTGGGATGGCCGCTCGCTGGAATGGTCGATTCCATCTCCGGCTCCAATGTACAACTTTGCTCGCTTGCCGCAAGTAAGCAGCCAAGACGAGTGGTGGGAAGAGAAAGAACGCAGAGCTGCAGGCGTACCTGTAGAACCTGCGCAACCGCTCGAGCCTATCCATATGCCGAAAAACTCCGGAATTCCGTTTATCGCGTCCATCTTCTGGTTCATCTTTGGCTTCGGTCTTGTATGGGACTGGTTATGGATGGCAATTCCTGGCTTCATCGGTATCGTTGTTACCTTGTTCGCCCGTTCCTTCAGCTTCGACACGGATTATTACATCCCTGTAGATGAAGTACGGCGTTCGGAAGAAGCCGCGTTAAAGGGGGCTAAATAGAATGTCACAAGCTGTATCTCATGGCTCGCACGGCCATGGTCATGACGACCACGGGCATCACGATCAAGAGTCTTTGAAAGTATTTGGTTTCTGGCTGTTCCTGATTACCGACGTTCTGTTGTTCGGTACTGTATTCGCAACATATATCGTCCTCCATCACAATACTAATGGAGGACCAACGCCTAAAGAGCTGTTTGAAATGCCGGGCGTTATTTGGGAGACATTTATCCTCCTGACTTCCAGCTTCACCAGCGGTCTTGCTGTGCTGCAAATGCATAAAGGCAACAAAAAAGGGCTGATCGGCTGGCTGATCATTACCGTTCTGCTTGGTCTTTCGTTCTTGACGCTGGAAATTACCGAGTTCGTCAACATGGCGAATGAAGGTGCTACGATCTCGACAAGTGCGTTCCTGTCTTCGTTCTTTACGCTGGTCGGAACCCACGGTCTTCACGTAACGGTAGGTTCGTTCTGGATTATCGGCGTTATTATCCAGCTGGCCCGCCATGGCATTACGGACGTAACGAAACGTAAAGTCACCATTACAAGCTTGTACTGGCACTTCTTGGACGTTGTCTGGATCTTCGTCCTGACGATCGTCTATCTGTGGGGGTGATGTAGGATGTCGAACCATAACGCGCACTCGAACCATGGGCATGACGCTCACGACGAAGGCCACGGCTCTCTGAAATCCTACGTTTTTGGTTTCGTGCTTTCGATTGTTTTGACGATTATCCCGCTTGTTGTCGTCATGAACGACCTGATGAGCCACGATGCAACGTTCGTGCTCATCCTGATCATGGCGGTACTGCAGTTTGTCGTACAGCTGTTCTTCTTCATGCATTTGCGCGAAGAGAAGAAACCGGCTTGGAACGTTATGGCGCTTATTCTCGGCCTGATCATCGTCATTACGATCGTTGTAGGCTCGGTCTGGATTATGCACAACAACTACATGGGCTAATCAGCCGCTGTAACATAAGGAGCAGTTCTCCGCCATTGCTATGGCGCGGGGCTGCTCCTTTTTTGGATACGAACTAGTCGGAAGTAATCCGGCTAAAGCGGAGAAGAGCGTAATGCGGCTCCAGGCAAGCAGAACGATGCACCAACGCAGAAAAGCCTCACACCAGCTGCAATGAGCTGATGCGAGGCTTTTCTGCGTTGGTTCTACCGCTGTTCGACTTTCATGCCTTCCGGAACCATCAAGCTGAGCATGGAGCGCAGCCCGCTGTCCGACAAACGGCCGCCGTCATGTGCAATAGTTCCGACCGTAACATACATAGCCGAGCCAATTACGTTTGCTTGCCATAATGGCTGGCTGGACGGATCAAAAGGCTTCCCGGAACGGTATTGCACTTGCCCCAGCAGCTGCACCTGCCGAAGCTGCGAAGTTTCGACCTGTAAAGGAATAAAAGATTGCACAATAATCTTCGTAACCCCTTCCGGTACCTGTACCGGTTTGGATTCAATCATAGCCGAACGTTCTGTCGCCATCACCTCGTTGCGGATTTCATCCAGTATCCCTGTTGACGACAAAGCCGCCGCAAATAAGCTGCCCGCTCCTAATACCGCTACAAAAAATATGCTAAGCCAGTCAAACCGGATCATCGTCTGCGCGCGGCCCGACAGCTTCACATAAACAAGCAGCTCAATGCCCAGCATTATAAATACCAAAGGCGCTACCCACAGCAGCATATCGTATGCCTCGGCATCAATCACGAGCGACAGAGCAAGGGCGGTGCCGATTAACAGCAGCGTCACCCCCATCGACAAGGAGCCTACCCGCCAGCTGCGCGCCTGCATCTGCGCCGTCTGCGCCTGCACCTCATCCATTCGCTTCTTCCTCCTCCTGGCTGCGATAAGCCGCATCGTCCGTTTTGCCTCCCAGCAGCAGGCGCAGCCCGATCACAATCATCAAAAAGGCTGCAACCGCCGTCGGGATCATATATTTGATCTCCAAGTAATAATGAATCCAGCTGACATCATATTTGGCTGCAATTTCAGCCGCTACGCGGTCCAGCAAATAGTACAGGCCAAAACCAAGCAAGCCGATGCCCAGCCATTTCTGGTAAGGCACCAAAGCCGACACAAGCGGCTCATCCACCTGCGCATTCCGCTCATAACGGGAGATTTGCTGAATAGCGTCAAAGAAAGCGAAGCAGATAATTAGCGGAATCATAAACAGAAACAATGTCAGCCGCAGCGAATCCATTAAATATACGGCAATGAGAAACCCTGCCATAAGCTGCAATCCCCGTTTTTGCAATCCCAAATACAGATGGCCGGCGCCGGGAAAAAAGGACAGCATAAGCGCCAGCACCCTGTTTTTGCGGCCGGATGAAATATGCTCCTCCAAATCGGCGAATATCGCCCGATCCTCCACCGGTTCGCCGCGCTGCTTGCGGTCCAGCTGCTGTACGGCATCAAAGATGCTGTAAATCCACAAAATCGGCAGCACAAGCAGAAACACAAGCAATGCGCCGGCGTCCATCACAACCGCCAAAAACACAATGACCGCAAACAAGCCAAAAAATGAAATCATAAAGGTGATGCCGCGCTGCGTCAAACCGTTCGCCATATGGCCAAGCCCCGGGATAAACGACAGCATTATAGTGTTTGATTTCTCCCGCTGCCGGGCAGCCGAATAATACGGATCCGCTGCTGCCGGGTCGTCCGCCATCGGCCCTGCAGCCGGCATATGCCGGTTATCGTTTCTCGTAAGGGCGTTGCCTGAAACCAAGCTAATGATCATATCCAGCATATTGATGCCCCAGATCATACAGGCGAACAGAAACAATAATCCTTCCGGCTCATTAAAGCCGTGCCCGGAAAAAACAAGCAGCACGAGCAGCCCAAGCGGAAAAAAGAATCCGCCGCCGTAAAATAATGTCCGGACCGGGCGGCCTAAATAAGCATGGCCGGCCCCCGGAATAAACGCGAGTAAAAACGCGACAAGAGGGTTTTTATACATAGGTATTCCTTCCTTTCTTTAGTTACCGCTTATTAAACCGGGCGGCTTCGATGCCGTCCAGCCAAGATACTGTGCGATCCATCAGCTGCGAGGACAAGGATGAGCCGGATGGGGCAATCGGCGTTTGCTCCGTCAGCTTTTGAGCCGACTGCCGGTCGATGCTGGCGAGCCGGCTGGAAAATCCGCTCATCAGGCCTGCGCCGACGAGCAGCAGCGTCACAACGGCAGCCGCCGAATACTGCACGGCCGGCAGCTGCCACCATGCCGAGCGGCGGCGCGGCTTGCGCCTTGCCGCACCGGTGCTGCGCTTGCCGCCGCGTGCCGCCGGTGCGGCCGGCTTCGCCGCGGCTGCGGCACGTTGCTGCGCCGCAAGCCCGGCTTCGCGCTCCAGCTGCCGCACCACGCGGCGCGCCATCGCGGCCATGTCCGGCAGCGCAGCGCCGCCGCGGCGCGCCTCTTCGCCCGCGCCAGCCGCGCCGCGCCTGATGTGCAGCTCCGCGTTCGCGCCCGCCGCTCCGCCGCTGCGCGCCTCTTCGCCCGCTCCTGCCGCGCCGCGCCCGATGTGCAGCTCCGCGTTCGCGTTCGCGCTCGCCGCGCTGCCGCTCGCCGCGTCCAGCGCAGCAGCCTCTACCGCTTCGCCGTACTGCATCAAGCATCCTTCGCAGGCCGCCAAATGGCGCTCAACGGCATCGCGTTCGGTTTCCGTCAGCCGGTCCGCCACATAATCGGCCATTCTGGCCGGGTCCACATGGGCTTCGTATAAACCATCGCGTTCGGTTCCGCTCATTCAAAGTCCTCCTTCTGCCAATGCTTCTTCATCCAGCTACGTGCGCGGTACAGCCTCGACTCTACGCTTTTTCGCTCAAGTCCGGTTTCGCCCGCGATCTGCTCGTACGATTTATCTTCTATATAATAGGCCACAACAACTTCCTTGTACGTTTCCGGCAGCTCTGCAATCCGAAGCCTCATCCGGTCCCGCTTCTCCCGCTCCAGCACCTGCTCTTCCGTTGTTGGCAGCAAACCGTGCCTGTATGCAGCGGATTCCTCCTGGGCAGCCTCATCCCCCGCGTCCATATCCGGCCTGCGGGCTTTATAACGTTTGTAATCAATCGCTTTGTTAACGGCAATGCGGGTCATCCACGTCTTCAGCCCTTCATTGCGGTATGCCGGGAGGGAGCGATAAATTTGCAGCAGCACTTCCTGCGTCACATCTTCGGCATCCTGCGGTGTGCGCAGCACTGCAAATACCGTTCGATAAATATACGGCCCATATTCCAGCACAAACGGCTCATACGCCGCCGGCCCGCCTTCCAATATTGACCGTACCAGCTGTTCCTCTCGAATCTCGCTCCCCTCCCTTCCACATCAATAGACGTCTCTTTTCCGCCTTTACCCTGCACCTTCGCGCAAAAAATATTTTCCCGCTTATGGATAACCCCTATTCGAACGCAAAAAAAGACGCCCACAAGCGGTCTCAACTGCTCATGAAGCGTCTTTATATGAAGCTAATTTGCGGATGCTGCTATTCGGCCTAAAGCTTAAACCTCCAATGCCTGCTTCAGCTCATCCGTAGAGTTGTCCCACCACTCCGGGTTATGCTCGACAAGCAGCTTGCGCAAAGCGGCTTTCTCGCCCGCATCGAGATCGTTCAATAGAATACGGCGTTTCAGCGAGTAATCCAGCTTGTTCACATGATCCGCAAGAATTTTCCATCCGCGGCGCGCTTCCGTATCGATCAGCATTTCGCACGCGGTTGCGCCGGCATAATACGAGCCGTTCTCATTGCGGTCGACCGCCACCCATACGATCCAGCATTTGCGGCCGTTTGGCGTGTCCTCTTTGTTCGGGCTGAACTTGATGCCGCGTTCGATTTTGCTTTTGGCATGCATAGCGCCTACATCAATGTAAGCTTCGCCGTTGTCGATCATGACGCAGGCGACCTGGCTAAGGTCGATCGAGCCGGCCCCGAAGCCTTTATGTTGTTTGTTGCTCACGACGTTGAGCGACAATGATCTTTTTTTCTCCGGCTGTGCCGGTTCTTGTCCTTGCTGTTCCATGGATTCACACCTTCCCCATACAATAATTCCATTTTAGCTAATAATCTTGGAAAAGCAAACATATACATGCTGTAGATGCTTGTCAACGGGAGGGAATCGTTCAATGACTCCACGCTACGTCAAACGAATCGTGTTCATAGCGCTTTTGGTCTTTCTGCTCGGCCTATCGCTCCAGCAAGGCTTCAAACAGGCTTGGCAATCCCAGTATACGTATGCTTTCTCTCCTGATGCCGCGCCCGCTGCGAAGACTGCTGCCTCCGAACCGGCCAAGCCCCCGGCGGTCCCTGCTCCAGAGCCGATCTCTCAGCCACAGCCGGTTGCGCTGAGCAAACGGGTGACGGAATACCACATCAATGTCAATCTGCAGGAGGACCCGATGCTGCTTACCGGGGAGCAGGATGTGACTTGGACAAACCCGGGCAAAAAAACGGTGTCCGAGCTATATTTTCACCTGTATCCGAACGCCTTCGAATCGGACAACACCACCTTTATGAAGGAAACCGGAGGCATTTTGCGCGAGGATCACGCCACACCAAACAGCTATGGCTATATGAAGATGCTCACATTAACAACCGAGCAGGGCGAAAGCCTGCTGCCCCGCCTCCATTATGTGCAGCCGGACGACGGCAACAAGGACGATCATACGTTGGCCAAGCTTAAGCTGCCCGATCCTGTAGCGCCCGGCAAGTCGGTCACGCTCAAAATGAGCTTTGAGGTGAAGCTGCCGGAAGTTTTCGCGCGGATGGGCTACTCCGGCGATTTCGTCATGGCCGGTCAATGGTTCCCTAAGGTGGCCGTTTATGAGACAGCCGGCACTCGGGGCCGGACAAGCGAAGGCTGGAACGTCCACCAGTACCACGGCAATTCGGAGTTTTACAGCGATTTCGGCATTTACAGCGTACGGATCGGCGTTCCGGAAAATTACAAAGTAGCGGCAACCGGCTTCCAGACCAAAACTTCCGAGACAGCTAACGGACGGAAGTATTACCAGTATTACGCCGACGATGTTCATGATTTCGGATGGTCGGCTTCGCCCGACTTCGTATATGCCGAAGACTCCTTATCCACTCCGAACATTCCCGGCGTCAAAATCAAGCTTTATTTGGACCCGTCGCAAGCGGGCCTCCAGGACCGGTACATGCATGCCGCTAAGTCGGCGCTGACGAAATATGCGCAGTGGTACGGGGAATATCCGTATACGACGCTGTCGGTTGTCGTGCCGCCGGCCGGAGCCGGAGGCGCGGGGGGCATGGAGTACCCGACGCTCGTGACTGGGCTCGCAGCGGATCAAACAAATCCCGGCTATGAGCTGGAACGCACTGTCGTCCATGAGATCGGTCATCAATATTGGTACGGCATGGTCGCGTCCAACGAGTTTGAAGAAGCGTGGCTCGACGAAGGTTTTACGTCCTATGCCGAAGACAAAGTAATGGAGAGCGAATACGGCGTTATCCCGAATACGCCGCTGGAAGCCAGCTATATGACTTCTCCGGCTTCGCTTACGCAGCCTTCCTGGGATTATAAAGGCAGCGATCAATATGCGGAGAACGTCTACATGCGCGGCAAGCTGGTGCTGCGCGGCATCGAACAGCAGGTTGGCGATAAAACGATGCAAAAAATTATGCGCACTTATTTTCAAAAATTTAAGTTCAAGCATCCTTCTACCGGCGATTTCGAACGGGTTGTCGAACAGGTGACCAAGCAGAACTGGGGCAATTATTTCAGCCATTATGTACAAGGCAGCCAAATGGCCGACTACGCCATCGCATCCGTCTCGACACGGCCGATAGCGCAAAACGGCAAAACAATGTATGAGTCGTCCGTCCTGATTAAAAACAACGGCGGCATCGGCGGGCAGATCCCGGTGATCCTCCAGTTTGCCGACGGCACGGTCATGCCGAAGGTGTGGACCGGCGAAGAATCGCATATTCAATACGATGTAGTCCAAAGCGCTCCGCTCGTCTGGGCTGCCCTCGATCCGCAAAATACGAACGTGCTGGACAACAAGCATATCAACAATTTTATGCTGGCCGATGTCTCGGATAAAACCCGCACCCGATGGGATCTCGGGACTGCCAAGGTGATTGAAGGCATCATCCATCTATTAGGCTGGTAAGGGAGGCGGCAGACCAAATGAAAACCTACTTGAAGCAAGGCTGGCGGCTGGCTGTCAAACATATGTATATCATCGTTTTTCTGTTCATCTATCAGCTGATTTGGGGGTTTTTCCTGTACCGGTACCTGGATTCCGCCATATCCCCGCTGCTGCAGCGCTGGCCGGCGGAATCGCCCTCCCATTCGGCAGTTCAGCTATTCCTGTCAGAAGCGCAATTCCGGCTGCTGAAGACCGATCTGGCTACCCCTTATTTATGGACGCTTGGCGGCCTGCTCGCCGCCCGGATGCTCATGACGCCCGTGCTGAACGCCGGGCTTTTCCACTCGATTCATTATGCGAAAGACGACAATAGCGGCACCCGCTTCTTCCAGGGCATAAAGAAATCGTGGAAAAAAATCGTGCTCCTGTATGTCATTCAAGCCGCGCTTGCCATTGCGCCCGCCTTCTGGCTGCTGCCGCGGGGGTTCAAGCTGCTTTGGACCAGCAGCTCCATACAGGAGCTGCTTAGCCAGGCTTTGCCTTGGGCAGCGGCATGGCTCTTATGGGGCTTTGCGCTTCACCTCATTTCGCTTGCCATGCAGTTCGGCGCCGTATCCGGCGCCGGCCCGTTCAAAGCGCTGGGCCAAGCATTAACCCGGCTCATTCCATACCTGGCTGTAACGATAGCGATGTGGGGCATCTCCGCTGTCTGCGGGCTTCTGTTGACCGGCGTATCGCTCATTTGGGCAGGGCTTATCGCACTTATTCTTCATCAAAGTTATTCCTTCATCCGGACGCTGCTCAAAGTATGGACGGTTGCTTCTCAATATGAATGCCTGCAAGCGAAGGAAGCGTCATAACGCCGCTCGCAAACTCAAAAGCTTGCAATCTGAGAAATTTTTAATCCTATTCTCATAAAAGCCGCTCTTTCGGCAGAAAGAGCGGCTTTTTTCGCGTGCCTGCTTTAAACCCGGCTTGTCCCGCCCGCATACCTCCTCTTTGATTTACATAGAACATAGAATCAGCCGGAAGAATGCTAGCTTGAAATAACCGTAAGCCTTGATAATATAGGCAATTTGTCCCTTTTCCCGCATAACGGACAAACATTCGACACCGGCCAGCACAAGTTCTATTTGAGGATGGCGATAGAGGCAAAATGAGGACAAAAACGATGTTTTTCAGCCAAAAGACTACATGAGAATTATTAAAAATCAGCAAAAAAAGGAGGAGATGCTGGAAAATAAACGAATATTTATCCCTAAGATTTTCTAAAACTAGCCTAATTTCCGTTTTTGGAAAACGGGGGAACCACCTTGGGTGAATTGATTTCGACGCTATGTGCTTCCATTGTCATATGCGTCTTGGGAATCATAGGGGACCTTCAAACCGAACCCCACAGCTAACCTCGTCGGCATCGGAAGGAGTTTCATCATTGAAGAAGGTAACTGCAGTATTAGTTGGACTCGTGCTTTTGCTATCATTCCAGGTCGGCACGATGTTCGCAAGCTCCAAAATGGACGGCATTGTTGCGAATGTCGTCGGCACTCCGTACCTGTATGGCGGTACAACAGTGAAAGGCTTCGATTGCTCCGGTTTTACCAACTATGTGTTTGACCAAATGGGCATTGACCTTCCACGCACCTCTGCATCGCAAGCAGAAGCAGGTACAAAGGTTGCGCAAAGCGATCTTCGTCCTGGCGATCTCGTGTTCTTCAACACGAATGGCCGCAGCATTTCCCATGTTGGCATCTATGTAGGCAACGGCCAGTTTGCACACGCCTCCAGCAGTAAAGGTGTAATGATCAGCAAGCTGAGCGAGTCCTACTACCAAACGCGCTACGTAACTGCTCGCCGTGTCATGAGTGACGACGTATTCGCGAAATATGCTGACAATAACTAAGGTCAAGCCGGGTACCTGAATGCGGTTCAGTATCCCGCTTGCCGGCAAAAAGCCGCAATGGTGCTTGTTCCTCAAGCCTCCATTGCGGCTTTTGCTTTAACCGGCTGCTCGCCATTACTTATCTCGTTTATAGAGCTGCCTAGAAGCGCAAACTTCATATACGAGTTAGACCAGATAACAAGGAGAAAACCCCTATGCCGCATATCAAATCCCAAAGCCAGCCCTGCGAGCCGCAGCTGACTGTTGTCCCGATGGACGCAGCCCACGCCCGGCACGTTTGCAGCTGGCGGTATGAATCCCCCTATAACCTGTACGGCTGGCCGGCGTGGGAGCAAATGGAGCGCGATGAGTTTGAATTCGGCAGCGCAGCCATTCGCGAGTCACAATATGTGTCGATTGTTACCGATAAACAGGAACTGGCCGGCTTCGGACAGCTCTTTCCGATGGCCGGCGTAACCCGGCTAGGCATGGGGCTTCGCCCGGACTTCTGCGGCCAAGGGCTTGGCGCACAGCTGGCGCTGCTCCTAGCGCATGAAGCGTTGAAGCGAAAGCCGGATCACGAAGTTGATCTGGAGGTGCTGACCTGGAACGAACGCGCAATACGCGCTTACACGAAAGCCGGCTTCCTCATAACCGATACCTATTTCCGGCCGACACCGGAAGGCGAAGCGGAATTTCACTGCATGGTGTTCCAGCCGCAGCACTGCCGGCCCGAATAACCACAACGCGCCGGATATCCGGCGCGCCGCTTTTCAGTCCCGGCCCGTTCCGCTCGGTCAGATGAGCCGGACAACATGGGATACATTGTCGCCTTGCGTCACTTCAATGACATGCCGTTTCGGATGGTACGTCACAATTCCATCGCCTACCGCAATCGACGTTTCTTCGCCCAAGCCAAAAAACACATCATCGGCGAGCGCTTCCATCACTTCGCTTTTCTCCGCATCAGCAAGCGCCTCCCATTCGCCCTTCTCCATCTCAAAAAACGTATAGCTGCGGTTTATTCCGCTGACCGCATCGGTCAAGTCTTTTAAAATATCCGCGTATTCTCTTGCATGTCTTACTCCCATGTGCATTCCGCCTTTATTCCAAATTTCAAAGCTTCTATTACCATTGTAACGCATTTGCCGGATTTTAACGCTCTCTAGTGCATTTCCTCTCCCGCTCTAATCTCTCGGCCCTCCGATGACGATAATAAAAGAAGTAGAGTTTTGTCGAAATCATGTGCCAAACGGGGTGTATTATGGAAAAATCAACAATTATCGGTGTAGTGCTGGGGGTTTCAGCGCTGTTAGGCGGCATGGTGCTCAAGGGGGCTGGTTTAGGTAATTTATACAATCCTGCTGCTTTTGTCATTATTATTGTAGGAACAGCCGCTTCGCTTTTTGTCGCCTTTCCGATGTCAGAGATCAGCAAATTTCCGAAGCTGCTGAAAATCGCGTTTTCCAACCAAAAGCTGATGCCGCGCGAGCAGCTTATTCAAAATTTTATGGAATGGGCGTCCATTACCCGCCGCGAAGGCCTTCTGGCGCTGGAAGCCAAATTAGATGACATTGACGATGCTTTTCTGAAAAACGGCATGCGGATGATTATTGACGGCAACGACCAGGATTTTGTCCGGGATGTACTGCTCGAAGATATTTCCGCAACGGAAAACCGCCACAAAGCCGGGTCGCTCATGTTCTCGCAGGCCGGCATGTATGCGCCGACGCTTGGCGTGCTGGGGGCTGTCGTTGGTCTCATCGCCGCACTAGGGGATATGAGCAGCATGGAACATTTATCCCATGCGATCGCCGCCGCCTTCATCGCGACATTGCTTGGCATATTTACCGGTTACGTGTTGTGGCATCCGATTGCCAATAAGCTGAAACGAATCTCGAAAAAAGAAATCGAGCTCCGCCTCATGATGGTAGAAGGCTTATTGTCCATCCAATCCGGCGTCTCCACCATTGCGATCAGCCAGAAGCTTACCGTCTATTTGACGCCTACCGAACGCGATCAGATGCGCGAAAAGGAGGATGCAGCCTTTGAGCAAAAAGCGCAGACACGAGGAGCATGATGACGATCATCCAAACGAGTCGTGGCTTCTTCCTTATTCGGACTTAATGACGCTGTTGCTGGCTTTGTTTATAGTACTATACTCGATGAGTTCCGTTGACGTGAAAAAATTCGAGGAAATGAGCCAAGCCTTTAAAATTACATTCAATAACGGCAACGGGCTGCTGCAGAACCCTTCTGTTGTTAAAGCCGGCGAGGATCCGGAGAAGAAAAAACAGGATGCCGATGACCAAGATAAAAAAAACCAGCAATCGCTGGCCAAGCAAGAGCAAGAAGATTTGGAGAAGCTGAAGAAGCAAGTGGATGAATATATTAAGTCGCACGGGCTGACCTCCGATTTGGCGACAAAGCTGAATCAATCGCAGCTGATGATTACCATTAGCGACAAGGCGCTGTTTGCATCCGGCAGCGCGGAGGTGAAGCCGGAGTCGCGCTCGCTGGCGAACGCCATCTCCACAATGCTGCAGAACTATACCGACTATGAAATCGTCGTGTCCGGCCATACGGACAACCAGCCGATTTCGACGCAAGCCTTTAAATCGAACTGGGATTTGAGCTCTTCGCGCGCCATCCGGTTTATGGATATATTGCTGCAAAATCCGAAGCTGAAGCCGGAGCGCTTCAGCGCTATTGGATACGGCGAATACCGGCCGGTAGATACCAATGATACTGAAGCCGGACGTGCCAAAAACCGCCGCGTCGAAGTGTCGATCCTGCGGAAATATGTCGACCCGGACAAAACGGAAGACCTGTCCGCCAACCCGGCAAAATAATGCGCAAAACCTATGAACAAAAGCAAGCGCCGCCCCGAAGGGCGGCGCTTGTATGCGTGATGGCGGCGAAAGCGCCTGAGCGCAGGCGCAGCTTGTGTCCGGCTGCGCCTCGCAGCCAAAATCCCGCTGGCGGCAACAAAATGGCGGCTTATCGTCGCCTGGCTGTAACCGCAGCGGGACTGTTATACCGGCAAAATGAATAACCGGGCCGTTACGCGTTCGGATGGTAGTCAAGCGTTTGAAACAACGTTTGTTTCTCCTGCTCCGTTAAATCGCGCCACTTGCCATATGGCAATTCCCCAAGATGAATATTCATCACACGAATGCGGCGCAGCTTACGAACATGGTAGCCAAACGCCTCGCACATCCGGCGGATTTGCCGGTTCCGGCCTTCGGTCAAAATAATCCGAAAGGTGCGGTCCGCAACTTTCGTCACCGTACAAGGCAGCGTCATACTGCCCAATATTCGCACTCCTTCGGACATTCCTTTCAGAAACACCGGAGTGACCGGACGATCCACCGTCACCACATATTCTTTCTCATGGCGGCCTTCCGACCGCAATATCGGATTCACAATATCGCCGTCATTCGTCAGGAGAATGAGCCCTTCCGAATCTTTATCCAACCGGCCGATCGGGAATATCCGTTCGCGATGGCCGACATAATCCACAATATTGCCTTGCACATGCGCTTCTGTCGTGCTCGTGATGCCTACCGGCTTATGCAGCGCCAAATAAACATGTTTTTTCTGCTCCCCGATTGGTTTGCCGTCAACCCGGACATCGTCTCCAAGCTCCGCTTGGCTGCCAAGGACAGCCTTCTGCCCGTTAATCGTTACTCTTCCGCCCTCCACCAGCTTGTCCGCCTCGCGGCGGGAGCAATACCCGGTTTCGCTTATAAACTTGTTAATACGCAGCTTTCTTCACCCCGTTGTTTGCAACCGTCCCCTGGCTTCATGGACGGCCTGCTTCAATCCTTATGCTCCTAGTATAGCGCCAGTCCTCTTTTCTTTCAAAGCAGGCAGCATAATGGCAACGGTTGTGCCGACCTGAAGCTGGCTCTGAATATCCATAGTGCCGTTATGGCTCTGAATAATGCGGTGGCTGATCATCATCCCGAGTCCGGTTCCGCTTTCTTTGCTCGTTACAAACGGCTGGCCGATTTTGGGCAGCATATCCTCCGGAATGCCCACCCCTTCATCGGTAATGGTCACCGCAACAAGCTGTTCCGGCTTCAGCGCAATATGGATATGGACATTGCCGCCGCTCGGCATAGCTTCAATAGCGTTCTTGAGCACATTAATAAAAACTTGCTTCAGCTGGTTTTCTTCACAGGAGACGATACACGCCTGATTCGTAAACGACGTCTTGAAAATTACATTCCGAAGATGCGCTTCGCTCTCCAGCAGCGACAGCACCTCTCCGAATACGGTCCGCACGTCTTTTGATGTAAACCTAGTCGCTTGCGGCTTCGATAAAATAAGGAACTCCCCGACAATCAAATTAATCCGGTCGAGCTCGGATAACATCAGATTAGTATGCTCCGGATTCATTTGGCTCGTTTGCCGCTGGATTTGCAGGAAACCGCGAAGCGTAGTCAGCGGATTGCGGATTTCATGCGCAACCCCGGCTGCCAGTTCTCCTACGATGGTCAGCTTCTCCGAACGTTTTAACAGCTCCTCCATTTTGTTGCGGCTTCTCATATCGCGCGTAATGGAAGCGAACCCTTGTATCGTGCCGGACGAATCACGGATTGCCGATGTCGATACGCTGACCGGAATAATTTCTCCGGACTTCGACATTCGCTCCGTCTCCTGCGCAGGCAAAACCTTGCCTTCCATCAGCGATTGTATAATCAAACGCATTTCCATCCGGTGGTTTTCCGGTACAAGCTGCAAATGCTGGCCAACCGCTTCCTCTGCAGAATATTCAAACAGCTTCTCGAACGCAAGGTTCACCTGTATAATGACGCCATTCAAATCCGCAACATGAATCGCATCGCTGGTATGATTAATGAAGGACTCCAAATATTCTTTCATCTGGCGGTTTTCCTCAAACGCTTTGCGCAGCTTGTCCATATAAATGCTCAAATTTTGTGACATCGCATTGACTTTAAGCGCCAGCAAACTAAATTCGTCATGGCCTTTCACTTTAATCACCGACTGAAACCGGCCAAGCGAAACCTCGTTTATTTTCCATATAATTTGTTTGATTGGCCGGAGCATCAGCGCCGCCATCAAATAACTGCAGGTCAGCACCACTGCCAGCGTTATGCCGTAATAAATGAAGGAGCGGTTGCGCCGATCCGTCAAAATGTGGTTCAGCGGCGTTGTATCGTATACAATCATCAATACCGAAGGAGCCAGCTCGGAACTGCTGTAATAGCTTTTGACATAATTATGCCCGTCCATCGTGAACTTTCTTGTGACGTATCCATTCGCTAATGCGGCATGGCCGTACGCTTGGTCCTCCTTCGTTTCCCTAAAATGATGAAAAGCCTCTTCATCGCTGGCATATGCAGCAGTCCCGACGGTTTCATTCGACGGGTTGAAAATGACAAATTCTTTAATGTACGGCTGCATGCCTTGTACAATTCCTTTGATGATGGCTTTCATCTCTTGCCTGGTGGCCTCATTCTCCTTCTGATCAGCGGCGTACACAAGCGCCAATTGCTCCGAAGTTTGCTTGAGCATCCGGTCGTTTTCGTGCCAAATGTTGCGATTTACAAAGGATTCATTCAAAATGGTGAGAAATACAAACACCACCATAATTAATAAAGAAATGCTGATCGTAAACTTGGTCTTAAACGACATGTTATGCACATCCTTTGAATGGGGCATCGTCTCAGCATGGGCAAGCATTTTCCGTTCAGATAATTCTATTAAAACAACTTGCGCACAAGTTGTTCACATAATCAACAATTTACCCACAGCATTTATGGTAAAATGTGCGTAAAAACGTGGATAACCCCAACGTTACCCACAGAGTTATCCACTTCGTGTTAACAATCGATCATTTGTTCGTTGGACAACCGATTTATTTGTACGGGTAAAACATAAAAATTGGAGGATTATCGAAAGATGTATAGAGAGCAAGAAGATCAGGCCTGGATGCATGAAGCCATTGCAGAAGCGCGTAAAGCCGAGCAATTGGGTGAGGTCCCTATAGGGGCTGTCATTGTGCGAAACGGAGAGATCATCGGGAGAGGTTATAACTTAAGGGAAACCAAACATGATCCAACCGCACACGCCGAACTCGTCGCTATTAAGGACGCCTGCGAACGAATTGGCGCTTGGCGCTTGTTGGATTGTACGCTTTATGTAACGCTTGAGCCTTGTCCCATGTGTGCAGGCGCGTTAGTTCAATCACGCGTGAAACGTGTGGTGTATGGCGCTCACGACCCGAAAGCCGGATGTGCAGGCACGTTAATGAATTTGTTGCAGGAACCGCGGTTTAACCACGAAACAGAGCTAACAAGCGGCGTGCTGCAGCCTGAATGCTCCGCTTTGCTTACGGACTTCTTCCGCAAGCTTCGAAAACGGTAATATCATCTATTATACGTTAATGATATTTGCTTTTTTCCAATTGTTGCAGGGCAACAATAAGCTCGTCAGCTTCTTCGCTAATGGCCAGCACCTCGGGATCCGTCAGACTGCCGCGAGCCTCTGCCATTTCATGAAGCTTCAGCCGCAGCGATTGTAGTTGTTTGAGCAGTTTTTCTTTGTCCATAGCTCGCTTTGGCGCTCCTCATCTTCACTCATGTGGTAATGTACTTATTATACGCTTTTGGCGTCTTGGTGTTTGTAAAAATCTGTCGACAATGGGCGCTAATTTTCAATTATTTTTCGACAAAGATAGTTGTTTTCCTTTATATATTAGTTCTTTTTACCTAGTAAATTAATTCCAAGTTCTATCGCCATTAGCTGAAAATATGGGTATATTAGTGGAATGACTTTATGCAAGGGAGATTGGCATGAGAAACAGACCATTATTTATCCATGCGGCCCGTATTCTGCTATGCAGCATATGGATCGCCGCACTGCTTTTTCCCGGCTTGCTCGCAGCGGGAAGCGGCAGCGCCCATGCAGCCGGGAAAACAATCGTGATGGGCACATCCCCCGACTATCCGCCATATGAAAATGTGGATGCGAAAAACAGCGGGGAAATTGTCGGGCTTGATATCGACATCGCAAAGGCAATAGCCCAAAAATTAGGCTATACCCTGGAAATCAAAAGCATGGACTTCAACGGCCTTATTGCTGCGCTGCAGACAAAACGGGTTGATTTTGTCATGTCCGGCATGTCGGCCACAGAAGAGCGCAAGCAGTCCGTTGATTTTTCCGACGTGTATTATTTGGCCCGGAATACCATCATTTCCGCCAAAAGTGACGGTTATACGACGCTGGAGCAGCTGGAAGGCAAACGAATCGGCGTACAGCTGGGTTCCACGCAGGAAGCTGCGGTGAAGGATGTTCAAGATGCCACGCTCGTAAAGCTGAACAAAATTACCGACCTGATCCAGGAGTTGAAATCCGGCCGGATTGATGCTGCAATCGTGGAGGATGCCGTAGCTGCCGATGTAGCGCAAAGCAATCCGGATTTTGCCGTGAACTATTTACCGCCGGGCAGCGACGGTTATGCGATTGCTTTTCCGAAAGGTTCCGATCTGACGGACAAGTTTAACCGTGAGCTTGAAGACATGAAGCAATCCGGCGAGCTGGACAAGCTGACGGACAAATGGTTTGCTGCTTCTTCCGATAAGAAGAAGAGCAGCGATAAGTTCCTCGATTTTGGCATTTTGAAAGGTTACGTTCCTTACATGCTGAAGGGCATTTATGTGACACTGCTCTTTACGATCGTGTCAGCCTTGTTTGGTTTTGTATGGGGCTTTATTCTGACGCTGTTCAAGCTGTCGCGTATTTGGCCGCTGCGCTGGTTCGCTACCGCCTATACTTCGGTATTCCGCGGCACACCGTTGCTGCTGCAGCTGTTTCTTATTTATTTCGCAACGCCGCAGCTTACCGGCTACGATATTTCTACGTTGATGGCAGCCGGGCTTGCATTTGGCTTGAACTCGGCTGCGTATTTATCCGAAACGATCCGCGGCGGGATTATGTCTGTCGATAAAGGACAGCGGGAAGCGGCAATGGCGCTTGGCATCCCGTCCAGCCTGACGATGGTGCGCATTATTTTGCCGCAAGCGGTTAAATCGATTTTACCGGCTTTGGTGAACGAGTGCGTGGCGCTGATTAAAGAATCGTCGCTGGTGTCGGTCATCGGTGTACAAGATATTTTGCGCCGGGCGAGCGTGATTCAGGCTACGGAATACCGCGCATTTGAGGCGCTGCTGTTTGCCGGCGCGATCTATTACGTGCTGGTGCTGATAATGACTTCGCTTGCGAAGATGCTTGAAAGGAGGCTGCGTCGCGGTGATTAAAGTCGAACAGCTGACCAAATCCTTCGGCAAACATGAGGTGCTGAAAGGAATTACAACGACCGTGGACAAGGGCGAGGTTGTCGCGCTGATCGGGCCGTCCGGCTCGGGCAAATCAACCTTTCTCCGCTGCTTGAATTTACTGGAGAAGCCGACTTCCGGCTCGATTACGATTAACGGACAGGTCATCACAGACCCGCGGGCAGATATCGTCCGCATTCGCCAGGGCATCGGCATGGTGTTCCAGCATTTTAACCTGTTCCCGCATTTGACGGTAATCGACAATATTACGTTTGCGCCCCGCAAAGTCAAAGGCGTCCCTGCGGAGCAAGCACGTCTGGCCGCGCTGGAGCTGCTGCGCCGGGTTGGCCTCGAAGATAAAGCCGAGATGTATCCGGCCCGCCTGTCCGGCGGCCAAAAACAGCGTGTAGCGATTGCCCGCAGCCTGGCGATGGAACCGGAAATTATGCTTTTTGACGAGCCGACGTCCGCGCTGGACCCAGAAATGGTCAAAGAAGTGCTGAACGTTATCCGTGATTTGGCACAAACCGGCATGACGATGATGATTGTGACGCACGAAATGAAATTCGCTCGAGAAGCGGCCGGCACGATTTATTTCCTGGACCAAGGCCAGCTTGTCGAAAAAGCTGCGCCATCGGCGTTCTTCAGCTCGCCGCAAAGCGCGAGAGCGAAGACGTTCCTGGAACAGGTGCTGTAGCGTGTAACGCCCACTAAGCAGGGCTGTGCTTAAGCCGTGCGCGATAAGTGTCTGCACAGCCCTCTTGCAGCTTGCCTGCAGCGGAAAAACAAACAAAGCCCGAAGGCCGTCCATCAACGGACAATCCTCCGGGCTTTGTTTGTTTTATTTGGGAGGGAGACATGGATTTATTTGCATCATCCCTGTCCTCCATGATAAAATAATATCCGATGCGCGCCCGTAGCTCAGCAGGATAGAGCGACAGTTTCCTAAACTGCAGGTCGTACGTTCGAATCGTATCGGGCGCGCCATTTATCGTAAACCTTGTTCTTGCAAGGTTTTTTGTTTTTTTATGGACAATTAGGACTCACAGTTTCCTCCAGGGAAATGAGTAGACTGTTGTTCCTCTTTGACCAAGCCCGCAGGCTCGTTCCCTCCGATAGTCAATGGCAGCTTAAACAAGAATAAACAGTCGAAAGGAAAACGTTATTGTCATTGGACGAAACGAACATCTATTAATTCCCCTACTACTCTCCCCTCCCAATTCAGCATCCCTGAACCGAGTAAGTTATCTGCAATCGAAAAACATTTTGAAATTCATATTCTTTCTTGGGGTGGCGTTGAAGACTGAGACCGCCTAACAAGGTTATTCACCTTCAGAGCGTTCATCCACCGTATGAGTGCAAACCGGCCGGGGTGCCGGGCCGGACCGACTGAAACATGAATCTGCAAGCATAAAAATGCACCCCCTACACTGTCATTGGAGATTTTCCAATGGCCATTATAAGGGGTGCAATTCAGTTCGGTTATGCACAGGGAACTTTCCGATTGTGGACGGATTGCCCTCAAACCGCAAAACTGCGCTTATCCACATGTTGATAATGCAAATGAAGCGAAACCGCTCAGGTTTGTGGATAGCGAGTAAGGGGACAGAGCAAGCTACTCTTCTTTAAACAGCAATAGATAAAGGAAATAAGGCCCTCCGATAAACGCAACCATGATGCCTGCCGCAATGCCGTCCGGCTCCCAAATATTGCGCCCGATCGTGTCAGCCAGCAGCAACAGCCATCCGCCGATCAGAATGGATATCGGTAAAAAACGCTGGTGCCTTGGACCAACCAAAGCCCTCGCAATATGCGGCGCCATCAGGCCGATAAAGGCGATGCCGCCCGTAACCGACACGGCCGCAGCCGCCAGGGCAACAGCTGCCAGCAGCAGCAGAATGCGGTCTTTGCGAATGGCTACGCCTGCACCAACGGCGGAATGCTCGCTTAATGAAAACAAATTAAGCGCTCTTGATTTGTACAACGCGTAAGGCACCAATATGACCAGCCAAGGCAGCAAGGCCATAATAAACGGCCAGTCTACCCCCAGACGCTGCCGGCGAGCCACTTGGAAATGAAATCTACTTTGGTGCGGTCAACCGAAGACATGAGCACGATCATCACGCCGGATAACGCCAGCGAGAAGCCGACGCCGGTAATGACCATCCGGATCGGCTGAATGCCTTCGCCCCGTGTATACGAAAATGCATAGATCAGAAAAGCGGTTGCCACCGCTCCGGCAAAGGCCATCAGCGGAATGACATAAACAAACGTATCGACGTTAATCGGCGCAAACAGGAAGTATACCGTGACGCCAACTCCCGCACCCGCATTAATGCCGATGATTCCCGGATCGGCCAGCTCATTACGGGTAATCCCTTGCAATAAAGCGCCGGACAACGCCAGCGCCATGCCTGCAAGCAGCGTAATGAGCATCCGGGGCAGCCGGACCGAAAACAATACGAAATGATCTTCGAATGTTCCATGGCCCATAATCGTCGGGATAAGCCGGTCCAGCGATACGGGAGACGCTCCAATGCCGAGGCCGATCACAAATGTCGCCGCAATAAGAAGCAGCAGGAACACCACGATAACCGGCTGCTTGCGAAGAAATGTAAGTTTGATCATGATACCGAGCGCACTCCTTTACGGACGATAAACAAAAAGAACGGCAAGCCTATAATCGCGACGATCGAAGCAACCGGCGTCTCGAATGGAACGTTGATCATCCGGCCCAGCGTATCGGCAAACACCATAAACGTGCCGCCCGCAATCGCGGACAGCGGCAAAATCGTACGGTAGTTCGTTCCGGCCAGCGTCCGGATCAGATGCGGAATCATTAAGCCAACAAACGCCAGGTTGCCGACGAGGGCAACGGCTGCGCCCGCCAGCAGCGTAATGAGCACGTACAGGGCAATTTTAACTTGTGTCGTCCGAAGCCCCAGCCCCACCGCAACGTTCTCGTTCAAGCTGAGGATCGTCAATTGCCGGGATAATAAAAGCGAAGCGATGACACATGCCACGATAACCGGAGCAATCGTTGTGACTTGGCTCCAGGTTGTGCCAACCAGCCCGCCGGATGTCCACATGGAGACGCTTTTGGCTATCTTATAATGAAGGCTGATCGCATCAGCCACCGCGCCAAGCAGCGCCGAAACCGCAGATCCCGCCAGCACCATCCGGAGCGGCGACACTTTCCTTTTACGTAAAGAAGCGATGCCGAAGACGACCATCGCGCCAAATGCAGCACCAATAAAACAAGCGCACATCGTGCCGAAATACCCGGTTCCGGGAATAAGCGCAAATGAAATCGCCAGCGCTGCATTCGCGCCTGCAGTCAAGCCCAGGAGCCCGGGATCGGCAAGCGGGTTGCGGGTCAAGCCCTGCATAATGGCGCCCGCCACTGCCAAGGCAGATCCGACCAGGACGCCCCCTACCTCGCGCGGCAGCCGAAGCTCGCGGATGACGGAAATATCTTCGCCCGCAGCGTGCGGATTCGTGAGCGCGCTCCAAATATCGGATAACGATACGTTTTTGGCGCCCAACATAACGGCTATGGCGAACATCACGACAAATAAAACCAAGTTGAGGAACAGTTGGAATGCAAAAGAACCTGCCGGCTTAAACGAAAACAGTCTATTCATCTCGATCATCCGTTCTTTCTCTGCTTGCAGAAAAAGGAACGCAAAGGCGTCCCTCTTTCTTCATGTAGCGTGTAATGGTTATCTAACTTAACGATTAGTTCCCCAGCAGCGATTTCGTAATGAAATCAAGCTGATAGTCCAGCGACAGCGAATCGTTGAAATAGAACGTCGTAGCGTCTACTTCAAATACACGGTTGTTTTTAACGGCCGGAATATTTTTGTAAGTGGACGTTTGTTGGAAAGAAGCATCCCCTGCCGGGTCTTTGCTGTAAAAGACGTAATCTCCCATGTACTGCGGCAAAATCTCCAGCGACAAATCATAATAGCCGTCTTTCGCCGTCATTTCTTTAACTTTATCCGGCATCTTCAAGCCCATCGCCTGATAAATGATTTCCGTGCCGCGTCCCCAGCTGTCGCCGAAGGTGTAGAGCGATTTAGCATCGCCTTCAATAACGCTGACTGTGCTGTCCGCGCCGATTTTAGCTTTGATTTGTTCGCCTGCTTTTTGGGCGCGTGCTTTAAAATCAGCGATCCAGTCGGATGCTTTTTTCTCTTGGTTAACGGCTTTGCCGATCTCCAGAATCTGCGTCAAATAGTCCACTTTGTTGTACGTGTACGTCACAACCGGAGCAATTTGCTTCAATTTATCCACGTTCTTAATATCCGTCATCGCGATGATCAAGTCAGGTTTCACATTCAAAATGCTCTCCACGTTCTCGTCGGAAACCTCGGCAACGTCTTTCAGCTGATCTTTAAAATTCGGGTCTGATTTCGTCCAGGAATCTACGCCGACCAGCGGAACGCCAAGCGCCAGCAGGTTTCCTGCATAGCCGGACAGGGCGACTACGCGCTGCGGATGCGCGGGAACTTCGATCGGACCGCTTTCAGACTGGTACGTTATGGTGCCGGAATCGCTGCTGTCCGCAGCATCACTTGGGCTTGGGCTTGTACTTGCATTCGGCGAGCTGTTCGCGCCGGATTTCGAATTTGCCTGGTTGCTGTTGCCGTTACCGCAGGCGCTCAGCACTAGAACAAGGCTGATTAATAGTAAGAACAATGATTTCTTCATGGATGATACTCTCCTTCTTGATCTCTTTATGCAATTGATAATCATTATCACAATTCGACTAACTAGTAGTCTAATTTTTTACAACCTTTTTGTCAACCCTAAATTACCAAAAAAAAGCGCAGCTGCAATCCATAGATGGACTGCAGCTGCGCTTTCACGCGGCATTGGCATAATTCTTACTTCTTGACGCGTACGGACGCAAGTGTTGCATGGTCCTGAACGGCGACCGCTCTGCTTTTGGAGATGCCGATTCGCTGTGCGGTGTAAATGCCGGTATGCCCCGAGAACAAATAACTGACCAAGCAGCCCAAAAACAGGTACACGGCGCCGTCAGCGCCAAACAATTCGATCCCCATAATAAAACAAGCAATCGGCGTATTGGTGGCGCCACTAAAGACGGAAATAAAGCCTACTGCCGCCAGGAAGGCGGCCGGCAAGGAGAACAGATGGGCCAGCGCGCTTCCAAGCGCCGAACCGATGACGAATAAAGGCGTCACTTCGCCGCCTTGAAAACCCGCTCCCAGCGTCACCGACGTAAAGACCGTCTTAAGCAGAAAATCATAGCCGTGAACGGTTCCGTCGAACGATTGCTGAATAAGCGGAATGCTTAAACCAAGATATTCCCTTGTGCCAAACAGGTACACCATACCGATTATCAGCAAGCCGCCGGCAAAGCTTTTGGCGACCGGATTTTTGATCAGTTTCGTGAACCATGCTTTGAGCTGGCGAGTCAGCTCGCTGAAAAGCAGCGCAGTCAAGCCAAACATCATGGAGGCTAACAGCACCTTGAGCAGCAGCGGCATACTGAAGCCGGGCACTGCCCCCATCTGATAACGCAAATGGTGAATGCCCCAAGCCGCTGTCATTTTGTCGCCTACAAAACTTGCGATAAAACAAGGGATCAGCGCTTCATACCGGATAACGCCGATCACCAGCACTTCAAGCCCAAACACCGCACCCGCAAGCGGCGTGCCGAACACCGAGCCGAACCCGCTGCTGACCCCGCACATTAATAATATTTTGCGGTCGATCGCGTTAATCCGCAACATTTTGCCGATCCATTCGGATAAGCTCCCGCCCATTTGGACCGCTGTGCCTTCACGCCCTGCAGATCCGCCGAACAAATGTGTAATAATCGTCCCCGCAAGCACGAGAGGCGCCATACGGAGCGGAACACTCCCGCCGCCTTCATGGATTTGCTCCAGTATAAGGTTATTACCTTTGGACGCGTCTTTGCCAAACTTCCAATAAACGAAGCTGACCAGCGCACCGCCGGCAGGCAGCAGCCACAGCAGCCATGCATGGGATACTCGCGCATCTGTCGCCCAGTCCAGGCTCGCCAGAAACAAGGCGGATGCCGAGCCGGTAAATACGCCGGCAAGCCCGCCCAATACGAGCCATTTGATGACAAAACCAGCCATTCCGATATGCGTCCACTTCGCGGCATAACTTCTGTACTTCTCAGACTGGTTTTTAAAAAATGCAGTCAAAATCCGTCTCCCCTTCCTATTTATACAAAAAAATAAAAAAAATCCTACCAGCTCAAATAAACTGGTAGGAGTCATTAGCACAAAGGCGGTTAACGGCGAACTCCATCGCCTGTTCAATTGTTAGACAAAGTATAGCCTTCTTGCCTTTCTTTGTCAATATCAGCCGGCAAGCCGATTAAGGCGAAGCCGCGGAAGCCGCTTCCTTCTTTGTCCGCGGCATGATGCGTTTGAACAGCAGCCGCAGCAGCGGCGGAACGGCAAAATAAATAAACCAGGTGCGGAAGATTTGGTAGCAGCTGACGATGGCGACATCGGCGTTAATTTCCTTCGCCATAATGCCCATCTGATCCATGCCGCCCGGCGCCATACTTAGAAAAGCAGTCGAGGACGAGACGCCGTGCATCTTGGTCAGCAATACGCTCAGGCCAATGGATCCCGCAATGAGCACAAGCCCGCTAAGGAATGAGAAAAGCATAAATTTCAGCTTCAGATTGCCGGGACGGAGCAGCAGGCCGACATAAGTGCCGATCATAAGCTGCGCCGCATCCAGCAGGCCGGCTGGTAGCGCAGGACCGTGTACACCGGACAAATGCAATATGGCTGTCGAGATCATCGGCCCAAGCAAATAAGCCGACGGGAAACGGATTTTGGCCGCAAACCAGGCGGCTGCGACACACACTGCTGCAAACAGCAGCACATTCGGGAACAAGTCCCCCCATGCCGCCTGCGAACCGGAAGCGGCTGCTTCAATCGCCGAATGCGAATTGCCGAACAGCGGGCTAAACACCAGCAGCGGCACACAAAAAATGATCATCAGCAGCCGCGACACTTGCAGGAAAGTCATGACCGTCAGGTCAATGCCTTTCGTTTCCTCGGCTAATATAATCATTTGCGACAAGCCGCCGGGGATGCTCCCCATAATGATGGTCGGCAGCGGCTGTCCGGTCAGCTTAGAGACGCAGAAGCCAATCAAGCCGCTGAATATAAGCAGCAGCGCCGTCATGAGAAACATGGATGGCAGCTGATGGCCCATTTCGGCAAGCGTGCTTTGCGTAAACGTCAGCCCGATGGAATACCCGATCATGATCATTGCAATATTGCGTACAAAACCTGGCCATAGCGGTTTGGATACTTTCCGCAGCGCTCTCGCGCCAATAAGGGTAAATACCATCGGCCCCAGCAGCCATGGCAGAGGAGCATGAATGAGCGAGAAAACCGCTCCCCCTGCCAAAGAAACGGCCAGAGTGATGAGAAACCGGATCACGACAGTTCAGCCAGCTCGTTGATTTGACGTTTAACGTCCTTTTGAATCCATCCGCCATGATAGCAGATCACATGTTCAATATCGAAGTTTTTGAATTTTTTCAGCGATTGCAGCGCTTGATCCCAGTTTGGCGTAAACGGAGGGTTCGGCCCAATCATTTGGCCATCCTCATTCGCGATCGTCGCATCGCCGGTAATAAGCGTTTTGCTTGGCGCATGGTACAGGCTGATATGGCCCGGCGTATGGCCTGGCGTATGAATAACCGTCAAGCCGCCCGCAATTGGCAATATTTCGCCGTCCGCAACAGTGCGGTTCACGTTCTCGCGGTTTGGCTGAAGGAAGGTTTGCACATAAGCATTGCGGATATCCTCCGGAAGCTGCTGGAGCATGCCGTCAAGCCGCTCGCGCGACATTTTGAACATCGGCTCCGTGCCGTCAATCGCCCCTTTATCATCCGGATGGGCATACACCGGCAGGTCTGCGCCTTCAGCAGCCAGAAATTGCGGAAAACCGCCGATATGGTCAACATCCTGATGTGTAAAAATAATCGACTGCAGCGTCTTGCCGTCAAGGCCGGCCTGTTTCGCCTGCTCATATATCGCTGCAGCGCTGCCCGGCATACCTGTATCAATCAGCGTCCAGCTTTCTTTATCGTACACAATGGTCGGGTGAATCGTCGATTGACCCAATTGTAAGTCCAGCATGATAATGCCTTCTGCGATTTTATGCATCGTTGTTGCGCCATGTGTCCCGGCCTTATGCGGCAACAGGGCAAATGGCTACCTCCTTTAAGGGATGAATAGTTTAAAACCTGCGAGTTCATTATAGAACTGATCGGTTTTCAGTGTCAATGCATGTCGTTGACGCCCCCGAGTCTCATGTCAGAATAGGGGAAGGTGATCGATATGGAAGATGCGAAAAAAACAAAAATATTGGACACGGCGATTTGCCTTTTCCGCGAAAAAGGCTACAGCGCTGCATCCATGCAGGATATCGCTGAAGCATGCGGAATGGCAAAGGCCAGTATCTACAAGTTTTTTTCTTCAAAAGAAGAGCTGTTTACAGCCGCCTTTGTCGCCTGCCACCAGACCATGCTGGAGCATGCCGTCCGGCTCGATGACGAAGGGACGCTGCTGAACTTGACTCCTAAACAAAAACTGCAGCGGAAAATTGAGTTCCAATTGCAGTACACAGTGGACAACCACCTGTTTATGATTGACTTCAAAGAACTCCCTATCGCCACAAATGAGCATTTTATCGCTGCTTGGAAGCGCAAAAAAGCTGCCCTGCAGGCATGGCGCCGGGAACTGATTCTCGAAGCGTACGGCGAAAGGATCGAGCCATATATTTGGGATGTCGTAACGTTATTCCGCGGCATTCTGCTTGAGTATTTGTCATACGTCAAGCAGCGGGTTATCGCGCTGCCGATGTCGGAGCTTGCTGCTTTTATTGTTGGCCGCCTGGACGCGTTAACCGATGATTTTATCCGGACAGCGCCTGCCCCGGTCATTGACAGCAGCAATGCGCATTTCAATTACTTGAATCCGAGCAGTGCTCCTGCCCGCCAGGCTACGATAAGCCAACTGATTGCGCTGCTCGACGACGATATCCGCAAGTTGTCCAAACCGGAGCAGACCCGCGAAGAGCTGCTGAACGTATCTGCAAAGCTTGGCCAGGAATGTGCCCGCTTAACCCGCGATACTACGCTGATTCGGGTACTCGCCTCTTATTTGAACGCCGTGCCGGATCTGCGGCCGCATATTCGCCAGCTTCATTATTTGTTATCCGACCATTCTTAATACGGATGGTCTGTTCTGTAACGCACAACCAGGCTGATGCCGGGTTGTGCGTTTTTTGGTATGAGCGGCCGGGACGCGGCGCTTTGCGGTTGTCCAGCAGGCAGCTGACAAACAGCCAGAAGGCGGCAAGCTGGTTTTCGTTGACACTGAGAATCGTTATCAACTATAATAAAGCCAGCAAACCAATACGGAAAGACGATTGGGAAAGAAGGTTCGGGAATATGAGCGAGCAGCTGGAATTATATGATGTGACGATTATCGGCGGCGGACCCGCCGGCATGTATACGGCTTTTTACAGCGGAATGCGCGATTTGAAGACGAAAATTATTGAAGCCCGCGAAGAACTGGGCGGACGTGTGCTGATCTATCCGGAGAAGATGATTTGGGATGTCGGCGGCCTTACGCCAACGCTCGGCAAAAAGCTCATAGAGCAGATGGTGCAGCAGGCCAAAACGTTCGACCCGACCATCGTGCTGGGCCAGCATATTACCGGGCTGGAACGCCAAGCCGACGGCACCATAATTCTGACTGCGGCAACAGGCGAACGCCATTGGACGAAGACGGTTGTTCTCGCAATCGGTTACGGCATTCTGGAGCTGGCGAAGCTGGAGATTGAAGGGGCGGACCGGTTCGAAGTGACGAATCTTCATTATACCGTGCAGGAGCTTGAAGTGTTCCGGGGCAAAAGAGTGCTCATCTCCGGCGGCGGAGACTCCGCGGTCGATTGGGCAAATGCGCTCGTGCCGATCGCATCCAGCCTGACCGTCGTGCATCGCCGCGACCAATTCGGCGGCCATGAACGCAATGTCGCGAATATGAAGGCATCTTCGGCCCAAGTGCTGACGCCGTACAAAGTGGATTCGCTGCACAGCTCCAACGGTTTGGACATTGACCGGGTTACCATTTCGCATACCGAAACGGGAGAAACCCGTCAGATCGAAGTGGATGCGGTCATTGTAAACCACGGGCTGCGGTACAATTTTGGCCCGGTGCGGGAATGGGGCCTTGATATGGGCGATTGGCATGTGCATGTGAACAGCAAAATGGAGACGAATATTCCGGGTGTATTCGCGGCGGGCGACTTTGTGAAGCATGACAGCAAGGTGCATCTCATTGCCGGCACGTTCACTGACGCGGTTAACGCGCTCAACAGCGCCAAGGTGTATCTGGAGCCTGAAGCCGATCCCGTGGCGTATGTATCCTCGCACAATGCGAAATTTAAAGAAAAAAATAAAGCGCTGGGCGTCGTGGAAGAAGAAGTGCACTAATCGAGTGCGGATACGATGCTTGAAAGCCCGGTCCCTCCGCTTCAATAGCGGGAGAGCCGGGCTTTTTTTGAATCGGCAGATATGGAGCTTCCATCCCCGGACAAGCTGATTGTAAGCGGAAACAAGAGTAGAATGCGAGCAAGACAGTCATACGTGGAAAAACATCATCGAAAGCTTTTATTTTTCGCATAAGATGGGCTTGGAACGTTTTTTTTCGCCCTCCAACCGTTTTGACAAGCTTTTTCGCCGTATGATAATTTATTTGTATAGCCGTTTAACGGGACGTGGCTCAGCTTGGTAGAGCGCTTGCTTCGGGAGCAAGAGGTCGCAGGTTCAAATCCTGTCGTCCCGACCATACCTAACAACAATCTGCAGTCTTTGGACTGCAGTTTTTTTATTTTTTCACTCAAAATGTATTAACCATATAATTGGGATCCGTCAATTCCCTCTGAAATAACTCGACTTCCTTAAAACCAAACAACTGCGTTAAAAACGTTGCTGCAGTATTTCCCTCCGTCCCTTTATCCGATCTTGAAACGTTTGCTTAGATACACCAACTTTCTCGGCGTGTTAAGACCATGCAAGCGATAATTAATGATAAAAAATAAAACTTTAGTAATAGTGAGAGAAAAAGATTTTCAATACGTTATATAAAGTGTGCACGATTTTATGAAAAGAGGAGCGTCGTCTTGCTAACTAATGAAAATAACTTTATACAGAGATTAAAACAACAAAAAGAAGATGCATTGGATTTTATAGTAGATAGATATTTACCCTTAATAAGGGGAGTGACTTATAAAGTTCTCTCCCCTCTCGAGGACGATGGATTAATAGATGAATGTATTAACGATATTTTGCTTTCAATATGGAACAATTCAAAAAAATTCCATGGAGGCTCTATTGACTTTAAAAAATGGATATGTGCTATCGCTAAGTATAAATCTATTGATTACTACAGAAAGAGTAATAAGAAAGTGGAAATTATCAAAGATGTTATTGATTTGAACCATGAAAAATCAGCAGAAGATGAACTGATAATTATGGAAGAAAAAACAGAACTCATTAAATTAATCAATCTTTTAGAACCTATGGATAGAGATATTTTTATGATGAAGTTCTTTCTCGGTATTAAAACGGAGGACATATCTTTGAAACTCGGTTTAACCAACGCTTCGATTGATAATCGAATTTACAGAGGGAAAAAGAAACTATATAACAAAGCAAAGAAGCATGGTTTGAGAGGTGGTGTATTATGAAGGATATTTATGAATTATTACTTGAGATGGATATAGATGAGAATGAGTTTGAGGAAATGGAAGTATCTGAACTGTACAAAGCCAAAGTAAAAAGAACATTAAAAGAATCGATAAAGCAAAAGAAAAAAATAAAGGGATGGAAAATGAATATTGCTTTAGCTGTTATTTTAATCGGTTGCTCATTTACTGGATTCGTATTAACATCCCCTGCTTATGCTGACAGGGTTCCAGCTATATTAAATATTTTTAGATTTTTGGATAATGGAAGCACAGGCGGTCTTTATGAGGAGTACAAAAATTATTCCAACGAGATAAACTCGACAGAAGTAAGTAATGGCATTGAAATTACAATTAATGACGCAATTTATGATGGAGAAACAGTATCCATAGCATACTCCTTAGAAAGCAATCAGGATTTAGGTGATGCCCCTTATTTATTTGGCTTATTAGATATTAAAGGGTCAGATGGTAGTGCGGGTAG
Source organism: Paenibacillus protaetiae (assembly GCF_004135365.1). Taxonomy (NCBI): domain Bacteria; kingdom Bacillati; phylum Bacillota; class Bacilli; order Caryophanales; family Paenibacillaceae; genus Paenibacillus; species Paenibacillus protaetiae. The sequence goes on from NZ_CP035492.1 coordinate 3,099,658, forward strand.
TAATCGAATTTCTAAAGTTAATGAAAATAATTACGTAGGTTTAATGACTACTACTGGTTTTCATCTGAAGGAAAAAGACAAGGTAAATATAAAATGGAATATACAGAGCATAACGATTCAGGACAGCAAAGAAAAAATAAAAGGAAAGTGGAATTTTGCTCTTGCGTTAAAAGCAACTGAAAGCCATACACAATTGGTTAACCGTAGTGCGGAGCATGATGGATTAATCGCAACGATAGATAAAATATCGGTCGCACCGATGTCCTTTATCGTTTATTACGAGCAAGTCGTTGACGAGAAGGTAAGAAGAAAATGGGATGGGGCAGATGTTGATCTAGAAGTTAAAGATGATTTAGGAAATCATTACTCAGGTAAAAGTAATGGAGGATCAGGCGATAGACAGGGCTATAGCATGAGTTGGAGTAAAACTTTCGAAAAATTAGATCAACACGCAGCGAAGCTTATTATAACTCCACGGATCAGACTTTATAAAAACAAGTCTGGTAATCATGGCTCTTTAGAAATAACGAGAGAAGGGCTTGAATCAAAAGAAATTCCTTTATCGAACAAATCAGACAAAAGTGAACAAGAATTTGTGTTAGATGACATTATTATTGACTTAAAGAATTAACGCATCGGTTATGCGTATTTAGTACGGTAGGGTAAGGCGCCAAATTCAAAAATGCGGCAGTATGACGATGGGGAGAGTCAGGCCTATGACGTTTAAAAATACAGCGTATTTTTTCATGGTTCCTCCTTCTCCCGGCTTCCCTGTATTTTTATTTTATTCGGCTTATATTATACCATTAAATGGAATATGTTTGAACGCTCCGCTCTTTACAGCCCTTGCGACCAATAAATGAGCACCGGCAAATAGACGAAACTGGCCACGGTGGTGAGGGCGACGTTGACGGCCACGAGCTCTTGATCGCCGCCGTATTTCTCCATAAGCACTACAGCGTTTATCGCGGAAGGCATGGACGACTGCACGAACAAGACGGACGCTTCGAGGCCGTGCAAGCCCAGCATCCGTATCGTGATCCATGACAGGAACGGCACACCGAAGATGCGCATGGCGACAGCAATCCACAACTCGCGGCGGCGGAAACTGCTTCGCCAGTTGGTTTTGCGCAGCTGCATGCCGAGCAGGAGCAGCACGACCGCAGCGTAAGCGCCGCCGATAAGCTTTAAGCCGTCATGCAGGCCTGAAGGCAGTGGAATGCCGAAGAAGTACAGCGCCAATCCAACAACAGCGGCGTAGATGAGCGGGTTGTAAGCCATTTTGGCCAGTGCCTGCTTGGGACTGAAGGCGCTTCGTGAAGCAATATAAAGCCCCAGCGTGTTGACGAGAATAATGTGCAGCACAACGTTCGTGACGCCGATCGTAAAGCCGGCCGTGCCGAAAGCAAGCAGCAGCAGCGGCAGTCCATAGTTGTTGGAGTTGGCGAATATCGTGGTCATCTCCATCGCATGCTGCGACGGGGCGCTGAACCTCAGCAGCCTGCCGGCGCCAAACGCAGCGGCCCAGCACAAAACGGTCTGAATGATGGTGAACAAGAGGATATGGCCAAAAAACGAATGATGCAGGTCGCTGTCGGACAACGAGCTGACAATCAAGCAGGGCGAAAGCACAAACAAGCTCAAATCGGCGAGTATTTTCGTATCCGGCGATTTATATTTTTGAAACAGGCAGCCCAAAGCTACTGCAATTAAAATCGGGATGCTCACCGAGCCAAACAGGGAGATGTAGGAATGATTCATGCAAGGATCTCCTTCCGCCAAATGCTGGGATTCCCCTTAGTTTAAAGGCAGCAACGTCATTGTTCCAATATATAAATACTATTTCATTGATAGTTACATCCTATAATGATACTGGGAGAAGCGGCCATAGGGCAGCCGATCGTATACCGATCCCGCTGCCCCCGCGAGCCTTCCGTCCGCCGGCTTCAAGCCGCTGATTACCCTTTGGCATATCATACGGCATATGGTCCCGCTTCTACAGCTCCAACGCCTGCCGAACCATAATGGCCGCGCCTGTGGCGACGGCATCCTCCCTCAGCTCGCCTTTGGTAAAGGAAGGCTCGTATTGCGGATAATAATATGTGTTTTTGCGGGCTACCTCGACCGCCGTTTGGTAAAACAGCTCATGCGAATTCACTAATGCGCCGCCCAAAATAATTTTCTCCGGATGAAAAATGTTGATCAGATTCGCCAGCCCAATACCAAAATAAGCCGCCGATTCTGTAAACAGCTCTTTCACAAACGGGTCCTCCCCCGCCAATGCTTTCAGCAGCACATCATAGCTGATGGCATCCGGCGGAACGTTATACCGCTCAGCGAGATCCGACCTTCCCAGCTTCGCCTGCATAACCGCTTTGCGCAAAATCGACTCTACGGATACATAAGTCTCCAGCGCGCCATAATTGCCGTACTCGCCGAGCCGGTCGCCCCCGGCCTGTATAATCATTTGGCCGACTGCTCCCTCCATGTCGTTCGTGCCGTGAACAAGCTGACCGCCTGACATCATCGCGGAACGGATGCCCGCTCCGGCATGGACATACAGCATATGCTGCATGCCCGCATAACGGTGCGCCCACTGCTCGCCGAGCAGCGCCGTATTCGCGCCGTTCTCGAGCATCGTGCGGAAGCCTGTCTTCTCCTGCAGCATTTGGCAGATCGGCACATTCGTCCACCCCGGCGCGGCAAAATGAAGCGGATTGACGATGACGCCCTGCTCCCGGTCGATCGGGCCAACTGCGCCAATGCCAATGCCGATGATTTGCTCCGGCCGAATTTGCAAATCGTTCTGGAACGACTTCATATAATTTGCCGCGTGCGTAACGAATTGCTCCGGCGTCATCCCTTCATCCATTCGCCAGTGGACGATAGAGCGGGCGTTCATCTGCATATCGAATAAGCCGAGGCTGGAAACAACCCGGGATATATCAAGCCCGAAAATATAGCCGTACCCTTGATTAACTTCATACAGTATCGGCTTGCGGCCGCCTTTTGACTCTCCATAGCCGGACACTTTAAGCAGTCCTTCTGCCATCATTTCATCAAGCAAGCGGGTCATCGTACTGCTTGTAAGCGAAAACTCCTCCAGCAGCTCAGCCTTCGACACCTGATTCAGCTCAGCGACGCGGCTGTAAATCAATTTTTTAGATGATGGAATATAGTTCGTAGCCACCTGTACGAAAACTCCTTATTAGGCAATAAATTCACTTCCATTTATTATAGCTCAACTGCCGCTATCCGCGCACATCCGCTTCTTTCTCTTCTCACTTTATTTCATATTGGATTTAAGTATGCAGCATACTCATAGTATCTTCATCCGAAATAGTCGGATTTTAACGCAATTAATTATGACAGACTTAGAAAATATAGGAGTTTCGCCTGATCAGCGGACGTCTTAATACCATTTTGAACAAAAGGTGCTATAATAAAAGGAGTTCAGTCATCTTAAAGGAGAGCTACATCGTGCAACATTCCGCTTCGGGCAAAGCAGCGATGCTTTGGCCTTTATTTTGGACCTTCTGCCGGATCGGCCCGGCGACATTTGGCGGCGGCTACGCTATGATTCCGCTAATCGAGCAAGAAGCCGTTCACAACAAAAAATGGATCAGCCCGGAGGACATGAACGAGCTGCTGTCGCTCGCCGGCTCTGCGCCGGGCGGCGTAGGCGTTAACGCTGCCGCTCTGATCGGCTTCCGGCAAGCCGGTATCGCCGGAGCTGCGGCTGCCGTTGCAGGCATCGCATTGCCCTCGTTTGCCATTGTGTTTATGTTAAGTCTGCTGTTCACCAGCTTTCACGATAATCCGAAGGTGCAAGCCGCTCTAAAAGGAATGCAAGGCGCTATTATCGCCCTGATTGCGCTGGCCGCCTATCGGATGGCCAAATCGGCGCTGTTTGACCTCACAACGATTGTCATTGCTGCAAGTACGATTGCCGTTCTGCTGCTCACCTCTGTCACACCTGTCTCCATCATTATGGTTGGTTTATTTATCGGCATCGTATGGATTCAGCTGAAACGGATGATCGGGCTCCGTATCCAGTTCGACAAGGCTGCCCGGCCTTCTGTCCAAGATGAAATCAAGTATCCGGAATATTACATTTAACGGTATTTTCGGCAGAAAGGAGGAGCTCCCGTGCTTCTCGAACTTTTTATCGTATTTTTAAAAGTTGGCTTATTGTCATTCGGCGGGGATATTCCGTCATTACGATGATATCGCATGAATCCGCCTCCCACCACTGGATGAGCGACAGCGACTTTCAGCAAATCGTCTCCGTCGCCAGCATGGCGCCGGGCTCGATCGCTACGAACAGCGCGACGCTGACCGGCTATCATATCGCCGGTATCCCGGGGCAGCACTCGCTACATTAGGCATGATTTTGCCGTCGATTATGGTTATTACGGCTGCGGCCGCTTTTGTATACCGGATTCACGACAACCGCTGGTTTAAGTCGTCCATCTACGGCTTGCGCCCCGTCATAACCGGACTGATAGCCTATGCCGCTATCCATTTCGGCATGACCGGAGCTCAAGACCATACATGGTTCAGCTGGTCCACCATTGCGGTGCTGGCCATTACGGCGGGCTGTTTTTATGCGCTTGTCCAATATAAAATGCACCCGCTGACGGTACTGGCCGCTTCCGCAGTCGCCGGCATCGTATTATTTTAACCCGGGCAAGCAGGAGATCAGGCTTCCTTTCGTCGAATATAGATAAAATATCCATCAAAGGGAGGCCGTTTCAAATGATCGATTACCCGCAAAAGGAAGAGTTTAATCCTTATTACGATCGCTACATCAGCTTGCTGAAGGGACAGGATGTACTGGTTCAGCTGGAGCTGCAAATCGATCAGATGAAGCAGCTGCTTACCAGCGTAAGCGAAAAGGACTGGACATACCGGTATGCTCCGGACAAATGGACGCTTAAAGAAGTGATCGGCCATATCATTGATAATGAACGGATTATGGCTTACCGGATGATGTGCATCGCATACGGGGAACAAAAATCTTTGCCCGGCTATGACCAGGACGATTATATGAGCCAGGATCCGTATGCCCATTGTACGCCGCAGGAGCTGCTGGAGGAATATATAACGGTTCGCCGCGCTACGCTTGCACTGCTGAAGCGGCTGCCGGCCCGCTTTTTGGCGCGTATCGGGAACGCCAACCAGTCCGATACTTCTGCACGGGCGCTTGCTTATATTATTGCTGGCCATGAGCTGCACCATATGCGCATTATTCAGGAGCGTTATTTGCAACCGAATTAATCGGCTATTCCGCCCTTTCGCTTCTACAGGAAGCTGAGGGGCTTCTTTTTTATCCCGGGCAGTTACAATTCCATGCCAAACTTCATTACAGAAAACGGCTGAGAAGGGTATAATAAAAGCCTACTCTTCAGGCGGTGATTCTTTATGCATAAACGTTCCTTTTACAGCTTGCTAATAACCCAGACGATTGCCAATGCGGCTGATATTATGTATATCATGGCGTTAACCGTGCTGGTGCTGCATGAAACTTCATCTCTGTTGTCAGCTGTGCTAATTCCGCTGATCCGGATGGGGGCGCAAATGATCAGCAGCTTTCTGGCGCCGCTTTTGCTTGTCCGCTTCCAGCTGCCTTTTTTGCTGTTCGTCTCGCAAGGCGCCCAGCTGCTGCTGTATGCGGCGCTGGCAGCTTATTTGCATTACACGCCGCAGCATCCGCTGCTTGCTCTTGTGCTTGCGATCGTACTCGCCATGTCCTTCCTGGACGGCTGGACGACGCCGGCCCGCAATGCGCTCGTTCCGCGCATCGCTTCGGGCAGCCATCTGCTGAAAGCCAATACGATCATGACGTTAAGCGACCGGATTGTACAGTTCGCAGGGTGGGGACTGAGCGGCGTAATCGTCTCCTTCCTCGGCTCGCAATTGACACTGCTAATTGCAGCCGTCTTGTACACCGCTTCCTTTGCTTTTACATCGCTGGTGTATGACCCGCTGGAACCACAGGGCCATTATCTGCTTCGCCCGCGCACAAGCGTTACGGGCGCCCGCAGCGGGGATGCTCCAGCAGCGGCGGGCATACAGGAGGGGCTGCAGCAGCCAGCTGCGGCGGAGGCACAGGAGGTGAGCAGTCCGATACGGGCTGCTGCAGGCGGGGCTAGCCCGCTTCCTGCTGAAAGCGCCGATCTGCAAGAGGCGCTTGCGGCTATGGGCGCGGCTTCAGAAGGTAAGGATGCGGCAAGCGAACCGTCCGATTCCCCGCCCAAACTGTCGCTGCTGCGCGACGGTTTTCGTACGATTGCCGTTTCCGCCCGGCTGCGGACGCTGGCGTTTATCGACATTGTCGATACGCTTGGCGCTTCAGTATGGGTCGGCGCCTTTACGCTTGCTCTTGTTCAAGATGTGCTGAAGCAAGGGGAGGAATGGTGGGGTTATATTAATGCGGCTTATTTTGCGGGGTCGATTTTGGGCAGCATGGCCGTGCTTGCATGGGTGAAAAAGCTGCAAAAACGGCTGTTTGCTTCTATGCTGGCGGGGATGGCCGGGTACGGCGCGCTGACAGCCGCCTATGCGCTAAATCATTGGCCTGCCGCCGCACTTGTTCTGGTCATCGTCATGGGACCGGTTGCCGAGCTGTCCATTATTCCGCGGCAGACGCTGATTCAGCAAAGCACGCAAGCTTCGGCTCTGCCTCAAGTGCTTTCCGCGCAAAATACGATTATTAATTTTTTCAGCATGGTATCGCTGCTGCTGCTCGGATGGATCGCCGACCGCTTTGGCATCCAATCGGTATACCTCATCTCGGCGGCGCTCACGTTTTGTGCGATTGCAGTCGGCATTGCCGCCCGCAAAGCTTTTGCAAGCCGGTAGCAGCCTGCGGCGCTGCAGCCGGCTCCGGGTACCGGAACCGCTTCACGTCCAGCCGGCGCTCTGCTGCCGAAAAACAAAGAACCTTCGGTCCCGCTTGGTTAGCGGGTGAAGGTTCTTTTGTTTTTTTCACAGCTGCCAGCTGCTGCAATTGAAGGCTACTTACCTTAAGTTATAAGCCCGCAGGCGCCTTCAGCAGCTGCTCGAGCTGATCAGCCTTGATCGTATCGGAAGGCAGCGCTTCTTTAAACGGCTTCTTTTCATTGATGCCGCTGTAGCTCAAGTCCAGCTGCGTATCCAGCTTGAATGTATCGTTTGTTTTCGGGTTCACCAGCTGGACATTGATTATTACGGACTGATAAGCCAAATCATCCTTATAAATTGCCGTTGTAACCGATAGTTCCTCAATATGCAGCCGCTTGTTCAGCTTGCCTGCCGCTCCTTTAGGATCTGCGGCCAGACTGTTTTTCCACTGCTCCAGCTTGTTCTTGTCGATATGAAGCGCCTCGCGGTACTCGTCATGCTTCATCAGCAAAGCCGCCAAATCCGGCAGCAGTTTGTCCGATACCGCCTCTACGGCCTCCGCCTGATTGTCCGGCGTTATACGGAACTGCACCACTTGATCGGCTTTGACGCCGTCCGGCAAGGAAGCGTCTTTCATATCCACGTTTTTAAAAAAGCTTTTGGCGTCCATATCCTTCACCAGCAGCCGGCTGGCATCCTGCACCAAAGCCTGTGTAACAGCCGGGTTCATGGATGCTCCGGAAGCAGCATCCGCTCCTGCTGCATAATCCATTTCGATGTATTTGCCCGTCACGGTGCCCGGAAGCGGCAGCAGCGGAATGGACGGCAGCTTCACATACAGCTTGTCCTCCGTCATTATCACCGGTAATTGAAGCTTGACCCCTGCGGCAAGCTCAACCTCCACGTTCATATCGGTCCGCTTTGGCTCTTGTTCATATTGGGCATCCATATGTATACTGCCGCCTTTGAGCAAGCTTGCAATGGCAGAGGCCTGAGCCGATTGCTGCTCCGGCAGTGCCAGCTGATTGACCGTTAAGTCCGCTTGCATCGAATAGGAAGCGGCGCTATAGGTATGTTCCATTGCCTTTTGGAGCGCATCCTTGGCTGAGCCGCTGTCCTTGCAGCCGGAAAGCACCAGAAGAGCTGCCGACGCCAGGCCAACGAACAGTCGCTTATTATTCATGTACAGTATCCTCCTAAGCCCGGAGCACGCCCATCACCCGCGCGGCCGTAATACTTATCATTTTATAGGAAATACCGCCCGAAATGAAGACGACCGCCATGAATCGTTATTTTGGTATCAAAAAAAGGAGAGGGAACCTCTCCTTTTCGCTTAACCTTCCGGATTATGATGGCTGACATGGTTATGCTGCTTCGTTTTTTTGGAGCCGGACAACGGCTCCTGCGGCTGGCTGCCGCTGCGCCCGCGGCTTTTCCGGTCTTGCTCCGGATCAGGCACCGGTACGCTTTTTGGCTTGCCCATGACGGCACCTCCTTATTAACTGCGCGGATGGCTAAGATCGCTTGGCTGGTCATGATTCATCGCAGCCTGATTGCGGCGGTCCGCAGCATCCTGGTTGATTTGCTGGGCTTGATGCGAATTAACCGGTTCAATATCTAAATGCTGGACCACATTGGACAAATTTTTGTCGGCGGTGCCTTTCGCTTTTGTCATCGTTGACCCACCCTTCTGTTACACATGCGTCAGCTGATGAAGCGCCTGTGCGCATTCATGCAGATGACGGGTGTAATCGGCAATCAGCTCCTGGATAATGTCAGTCCGTTCATCCACATGGACGCCGTCCTTCTCCACATCCACAAGCTCTGCTTTCACCTCGCGGCTGTCCACATATGTCACTTTAAAATCAAAAGAATACATCTGGTGGCCAGCTGCATGTACGGTCACGCGAATGGCGTTATTGTCGGATTCATCCGCCACGACCGTGCAGGAGTCCGCCTCGTTGATCCAATCCGGCAATGTATGCTGCCAAGCTTCGGCAAGCTGCTGCGGATCTGTGCGTAATTCGTCGCTTTTGCCCATAGATAGCACCTCCACACCTTTAATGTGCGATAGGTGAAGATCATTTATGCGGTGCGACAGGCAACAAAAAAAGCATCTGCTGGCATCAGTGACGATTATTCCATTAATTACAGGAATTCGCCTAATGCGAGCAATGCTTCTGTTCTTTAAGGTATGTATGGCGGAGAGAGTGGGATTCGAACCCACGTGGGCTTGCACCCTAACGGTTTTCAAGACCGCCCCGTTATGACCGCTTCGGTATCTCTCCAAGGAAAAAGGTTCAATTCGTAACAAACATGATTGTACCATAGGCCAAAATCAAGAAGCAACTTCTTTTTTCAGCCTATGGTGCAATCCGTTCATGTGTTACTTGCGGGGACCAATTTGGGCAATGCCGCCCATGTATGGACGAAGCACTTCCGGAATGGTTACCGTTCCGTCCGCCTGCTGATAGTTCTCCAGAATAGCGGCAACGGTACGCCCAACCGCAAGCCCGGAACCGTTCAGCGTATGTACAAATTCCGGTTTGCTTTTCGCATCGCGGCGGAAACGGATGTTTGCGCGGCGCGCTTGGAAGTCCTCGACATTGGAGCAGGACGAGATTTCACGGTACGTGCCGGCGCTTGGCAGCCATACTTCCAGATCGTAGGTCTTTGCCGCCGAGAAGCCCATATCGCCCGTGCACAATGCCAGCACCCGGTAAGGCAGGCCCAGCAGCTGCAGCACACGTTCTGCATTGGCCGTCATCTTCTCCAGCTCTTCGTACGAATCCTCCGGTTTAGCCAGCTTGATCAGTTCAACCTTATTGAATTGATGCTGGCGGATCAAACCACGGGTATCACGGCCCGCTGCTCCCGCTTCGGAACGGAAACAAGCGCTGTATGCTACAAAATATTTCGGCAGCTCCTCAGCTGTCAATATTTCCTCGCGATGCAGGTTCGTTACCGGCACTTCTGCCGTCGGAATCAAATAGTAGTCAGATTCGGTCAGCTTGAACAAATCCTCTTCGAATTTCGGCAGCTGGCCGGTTCCGATCAGGCTGTCACGATTTACGATATAAGGAGGCAGCACTTCTTCATAACCATGCTGGTCGCTGTGCAGATCCATCATAAAGCTGATCAGCGCACGTTCGAGGCGTGCCCCCAGACCGCGGTAAAACACAAACCGTGAACCTGTTACTTTGGCCGCCCGTTCAAAATCTAAAATTTCGTTATCCTGCGCAATTTCAAAATGCGCCTTTGGCTCAAAATCAAACGACGGCACTTCGCCAACGCGGCGAATTTCCACGTTTTCTTCTTCGGATGCGCCAACCGGCACGCTTTCATGCGGGATATTCGGAATCGCGATCGTCAGATCAACCACTTGCGTATCCAGCTCGCGGAGCTGGTCGTCCAGCTCTTTAATCCGGTCGCCGACTTCTCTCATCTCCACAATAAGCGATTCCGCGTCGCCGCCTGATTTTTTCAGCTTCGCCACTTCCTGCGAAACGGTATTGCGGCGGTTCTTCAAATGTTCCGTCTCTTGAATCAGGTCACGTCTCTTGCTGTCCAAAGCCGGGAAATCAGCGATCAGGTCAAGCGACTTTCCGCGGTTGCGGAGAGCCTGCTCCACCTTTGCAAAATCATTTCTTAACAATTTAACATCAAGCACAGTCGATAAGCCCCTCTCTGAAGGGAAAATAATAACTTAGTTATTCCCTGCAGCTTCCGCCGCCATTTTAACAAAATAAGCATGCAGGCTGTAATCGTCGGTCAGTTCCGGATGGAACGAGGCCGCCAGCAGATGGCCCTGCCGTGCCGTTACGATTTCGCCCTTGTAGGTGGAGAGCACATCGACGCTTTCCCCTACTTCTTTAATAAGCGGAGCGCGGATAAATACGCCGCGAACCGGTTCGTCGATCCCTTTGACGTCCAGATCGGTTTCGAAGCTTTCGCGCTGGCGGCCAAATGCATTGCGGGCAACGGTCATGTCCATCAAATGCAGATGCGCCTCTTCCTGGCCTTCAATACGGTCAGCCAGCAGGATAAGCCCTGCGCAAGTGCCGAATACCGGCTTTCCCCGCTTGGAGAAAGATTGGATCGCTTCGATAAAGTTATATTTCCGCATCAGCTTGCCGATCGTTGTGCTTTCCCCTCCGGGAAGCACAAGGCCGTCAAGCTCGTCTAATTGCTCCACTTGCTTGACGGCGACCGCTTCCGCGCCCGCCGCCTCCAAGCTTCGAATATGCTCTGCAACAGCGCCTTGCAGCGCCAATACGCCTATTTTCATCGCTGTAACACGCCTTTCTGAAGCAGCCGCTTCTTAAATCCCGCGATCCTGCATACGCTCGGACGAGTGCAGCTTGGAAATTTCGATGCCTTTCATAGCTGTACCGAGGTTTTTCGAAACTTCGGCAATCAGCTTATAGTCGGTGTAATGCGTTGTTGCTTCAACGATCGCACGGGCGAATTTCTCCGGGTTGTCCGATTTGAAAATGCCGGAACCTACAAATACGCCGTCAGCGCCCAGATGCATCATAAGGGCTGCGTCAGCCGGGGTTGCTACGCCGCCTGCTGCAAAGTTAACAACCGGCAGCTTGCCGTTTTCGTGTACGCCAAGCAGAAGCTCATAAGGAACGCCAAGCACTTTGGCTTCATTAAAGAGCTCGTCCTTCGACATGCTTTGAACTTTGCGGATTTGAGAGTTGATCAGACGCATATGACGAACCGCCTCGACGATGTTGCCTGTTCCAGGCTCGCCTTTCGTACGGATCATCGCTGCGCCTTCTTGAATGCGGCGGAGCGCTTCGCCCAAATCTTTAGCGCCGCATACGAATGGAACAGTAAACTCGTTTTTGCTAATGTGGAACACATCGTCCGCAGGCGTCAATACTTCGCTTTCGTCCAAATAGTCGACGCCAAGCGCTTCCAGCACTTTCGCTTCTACATAATGGCCGATACGGGCTTTCGCCATAACCGGAATCGACACGACTTTCATTACTTCTTCGACAATGGTCGGGTCAGCCATACGGGCAACGCCGCCTGCTGCACGAATGTCGGAAGGGACGCGTTCCAGCGCCATAACAGCCGTTGCGCCAGCCGCTTCCGCAATTTTAGCCTGCTCGGCGTTCATAACGTCCATAATAACGCCGCCTTTTTGCATTTCAGCCATGCCGCGTTTTACGCGAGTTGTTCCTGTTTCCATTTTATCCAAATCCCCCTATAAATTAGCCTGAATATCCGAGAAATACCGCTTATATTCTAACCATTAATATTACAGGAATGCCGAAATTCCGACAAGCCTTCTTGGCTTATTCTACAACGGATTAGAACAAATTGACGATGCCGTCAAACAAATCGACAAAAAAGTCTTTAATGCCGCGGAACAGGAGCCGAATCCAGGAAGCTTTGTCTACCTGCTCGGAAGCAACCAGATTAACGGTTTGCTCAATCGACTTTCCTTGATCGTCCGTATATTTATACGTTGCAGTACCGATTTTTTGGCCGGCTTGAATTGGAGCGACAAGCTGTCCATCGGTTGCCACTGTGGTTCCGGACAGTTCGATTTTAGGCTCAGTGCCTTTTTTAACATAAAATGAAACATCAGCATCGGTTACAACCGGAACTGTCGTTTTCTTGCCTTTCTTAATTTTGATCTTTTCCGTTGTTTCAACTACCGTTTTTGCAGGTACAGCCACTTTTTTCTCAATGTTGCTGAATACATAATCATACAGCTTGGCCGTTTCGGTGAAACGCGAGCCTTTCGAGTCCGCATTCATGACAACACTAATATAGCGTACGCCGTCACGCATTACAGTACCCGTAAACGTGTACCCTGCTGCTGAAGTATAGCCGGTTTTCATGCCGTCTACACCCGGATAGGCATATTGTTTGAAGTTTGTGATCGACGCATTGGATGCGAGCATCCAGTTATTATTGATCATAGGCTGTTTGTCGCGTTCGCGGAATTTATACGATTGAATGGTCGAATAATCGAGAAATTCTTTATGCGTAGTCAAAATCGTACGAGCTAAAGAAGCCATATCCCGCGCGGAAATAACCGTCGATTCCGCAAGGCCGGTGGCGCTCGTGTAATGAGCCGTTTTCAAGCCAAGCTTTTGCGCCGTCTCATTCATCAAGTCGACAAATTTCGCTTCCGTTCCAGCGATTTGGTCAGCCAAAGCTACCGTTGCATCGTTAGCCGATCCTACCGCCATTGCAATATATAGCTGTTTTACTGTATGCTGATCGCCTTCAGCCAAATAAATTTGCGAACCGTCTGCCGGTGTCGAAGCGGCTTCTTTCGAAACGGTAACCATCGTATCCCAAGACAGCTTTCCGCTCGCGATTTGGTCCAAGACGATATATTCCGTCATCAATTTCGTCATGCTGGCCGGAGAACGCGGCGCGTCGGCATTCACCTCATAAATAACTTGTCCCGTGTCCGCAGCAATCAATATCGCCGAGGTCACATTTAATCCAAGTGAATTTTCCGTCCATTCCCCGCCTGGCGTACCCGCTGCATGCGCTGCGTTCGAACCGAGCGAGAGCACTACCATCCAAACTGCCATAAACGCTGCCACAATCGCTCCCAAGCGCTTCGGTCTAACCATTGCTTTCAACGCAGTCTCCCCTTTTCTCCCATGAGTTTTTCGTAGCTATTGTATCATATCGGAAGGTACAAATTAAACCTTTCAACAATGGATTAGAAAAGACTATAAATGGTAATATTAGTAAGCTAATTTATGTATTTTCGTAAAATTTACCTTTATATCATTCTGTGAACGTTACAGCTGCCGCAAAATAAAAAAACACGCCCGGCAAAGGGCGTGTCTTATTCTCTTATCGTATTGCCATTACAAGGAGTAGTTAGGCGCTTCCTTCGTAATTTGAACATCATGCGGATGGCTTTCGCGCAAGCCTGCACCTGTGATACGAATAAACTGCGTATCGTTGTTGAGTTCTGTAATGGTGCGTGTGCCGCAATAGCCCATGCCCGAACGCAAGCCGCCAATCAGCTGATGAACCGTGTCGGCAAGCGGCCCTTTGTAAGGAACACGGCCTTCAATACCTTCCGGAACAAGCTTGCTGAGGTTTTCGCTTTCTTGGAAGTAACGATCCTTGCTGCCTGCTTTCATTGCTGCAAGCGAGCCCATGCCGCGGTATACTTTGAAGCTGCGGCCTTGGAAAATTTCCGTTTCGCCTGGGCTTTCCGTTGTGCCGGCGAACAAGCTGCCGATCATAATAGCGCTGGCACCGGCTGCGATAGCCTTCGTAATATCGCCCGAGTATTTGATGCCGCCGTCGGCAATAATCGGAACATTATATTCACGAGCAACAGATGCGCAGTCATAAATGGCTGTAATTTGCGGTACGCCGATACCGGCGATTACGCGGGTCGTGCAGATCGAACCAGGTCCGATGCCCACTTTTACAACCGAAGCGCCGGCTTCGATCAAAGCGCGGGTACCTTCGCCGGTGGCTACGTTTCCGGCAATAATGACGAGATCCGGATACGTTGCGCGAAGCTTTTTGACAGCTTCCAGAATGTTGCGGCTATGGCCGTGCGCAGAGTCGACAACGAGTACATCGATGCCTGCTTGCACAAGCGCAGCCGTTCTTTCTTCCGTATCTTTCGAAATTCCTACTGCAGCGCCGCAAAGCAGACGTCCTTGCTTGTCTTTTGCCGCATTCGGGAATTGAATCGCTTTTTCAATATCTTTGATCGTGATGAGGCCTTTCAGTACATTGCTTTCATCAACAAGAGGGAGCTTCTCGATCTTATGTTTTTGAAGCAATACTTCCGCTTGCTCAAGCGTTGTGCCAACCGGTGCTGTCACAAGCTCCGTTTGCGTCATCACTTCTTTAATTTTAATGGAGTAGTCGTGTACGAAGCGCAAGTCGCGGTTCGTCAAAATGCCTACAAGCTTACCCGCATCATCCACGATAGGTACGCCGGAAATCCGGTATTTGCCCATCAGCTCTTCTGCATCATATACATGATGCTCCGGAGTCAAGGAGAAAGGATTTGTAATAACGCCGCTCTCCGAGCGCTTAACCCGATCCACTTCTTCGGCTTGCTGCGCTACGGACATGTTTTTATGGATGATACCGATACCGCCTTCACGGGCAATTGCAATGGCAAGAGCAGATTCCGTGACCGTATCCATACCTGCACTAATTAACGGAATGTTCAGCTTTACATTCTCGCTAAGTCTGATCGATACATCGACTTCACGCGGCAAAATATCGGATCTGCGAGGAATAAGCAAAACGTCGTCGAATGTAAGGCCTTCCTTAGCGAATTTCGTTTCCCACACGAGTATGTTCCTCCCTTGAATTAATACCTCTCACGTATATTATTGCAATATTAGCAGAGGGGTCTAGGGCTGTCAAGGCTCGACGAAGCCGCTCAAATGTACCGGAATACATAAGCTGGAAGAGCCGTCTAACGCTAGTAGTATGGGCAAACGCTTTAAAATTTACTAAAAGAAATCGGCAAGGTAAGTCTTGCCGGCCGGAATGCGTGAAGCGAATTCAAGCGCTTTTCCGTCGGTTACACTTCCGGTTATGCGCCCCAAACGGCATAACTCATCCCATGAACGATAACCGAGCAGCAGCGCCGTCAGCGTACCAATATTTGTTTCGATCGTGCACTCGGGTGCATCCGTTTGCTTCTGCGCCCGAGTCGTTTCCGGCGTTTCCACAAGGACAGGGGTAAACTCCGCCGCGCCGTTTTCAGCAATAACCAGCTTAAAGCTCCCATTGTTCCAAGGCGCATGCTCATCCTTCAAAGAAAGCGTTATAACCGTTTCGCCTGCTCCTTCTTGAAACGCATATTTCCCGACAAACGCTGCCGCATCCACAATACGCGCCATAAAATAAGGCACAATCTCCTGCTGAATGCGCGGATTGTCCAAGCGATAAGCAAGCAGATCATCGGCAGGCATATTAACCGACACGCTGTCGATCATCGAATCATGCTGCCCGACATACGACCATAAAGCCGAGTAAGCATCCTCATCACAAGCAACCCACTCGCTAATTGTCATCTTTTTCTCTTTGACTCCATACAGGATGTATCCGCATGGCTCTCCGCCGGCGTCATAATATACCGCTGCCTGCTCCTCTTTTTTAAGCACCCGTTGCTGCCACCAGGAAGCAGAACGGACTAACGTACCGTTATATTGAGCTGCAAAACGATCATAGATGCGGCTTAGCACATCAATTTGTCCATCTATCCGTTCAATCCTTCCGCTATAGGAAAACCTGCGGGGCAGCTGATCGGTTTTAAGCGTATATTGTTTGTATTCGATATAAGTTTCCCAGCCAAATTTCCGGTAAAATGCAAAAGCAAAAGGATGCAGCATGGAAACCGATTGTCCTGCAGAGCGCATTTCCAGAAGCGCTTTTCGCAGCAGCTTATTGACAAAGCCTTGCCTCCGGTACTCCGGCCAAGTAGATACACCGGCAATGCCTCCCATATCAAATGGCTTGCCGCCTATGTACGTCTGTAATTGGAAAATCGTTAACTGCGCCGCAAGCTGACCATTGACATAAACGCCCCATATATCGCTAGGCAATTCTGCTTCTGCCTGCCTGCGTTTCTCCAATTGTTCGTCAGAGAGCCGATATTGAAAAGCAAATTGGGAAAGTTTTGACCGCTCTCCATACGTCTCGCTGCCCAACTTCTGGATACTATACTCCATAAAAAACCTGCACCCCTTTCAGTCATTTCTTTTATTATGACATATTTGGTAAGCGTATTCCTTCCTTTTAAAGTTAAGCATCTATATTAAACTTAAGTAGAACAATCTTAGCAAAGTGATTTCAAGCAAGAAAAGGACACAAAAAAAACCTGCCACAAGACTGTGACAGGTTCTTCGTGCTTGGCGACGTCCTACTCTCCCAGGACCCTGCGGTCCAAGTACCATCGGCGCTGGAGGGCTTAACGGTCGTGTTCGGTATGGGAACGCGTGGTTCCCCTCCGCCATCGCCACCAAACGTGGTTTACAGCGTAAACCTTCAAGGTTTTGCGCCTTGAAAACTGGATGCGAAAGGTGATGCAATGTACTTTAGCTTGATTTAGGATAAGCCCTCGACCGATTAGTATTCGTCAGCTGCACGCATTGCTGCGCTTCCACCCCGAACCTATCCACCTCGTCGTCTACAAGGGGTCTTACATACTGGGAAATCTCATCTTGAGGGGGCTTCACGCTTAGATGCTTTCAGCGCTTATCCCGTCCGTACATAGCTACCCAGCGGTGCTCCTGGCGGAACAACTGGTACACCAGCGGTACGTCCATCCCGGTCCTCTCGTACTAAGGACAGCTCCTCTCAAATTTCCTACGCCCACGACAGATAGGGACCGAACTGTCTCACGACGTTCTGAACCCAGCTCGCGTACCGCTTTAATGGGCGAACAGCCCAACCCTTGGGACCTACTTCAGCCCCAGGATGCGATGAGCCGACATCGAGGTGCCAAACCTCCCCGTCGATGTGGACTCTTGGGGGAGATAAGCCTGTTATCCCCAGGGTAGCTTTTATCCGTTGAGCGATGGCCCTTCCATGCGGTACCACCGGATCACTAAGCCCGACTTTCGTCCCTGCTCGACTTGTTGGTCTCGCAGTCAAGCTCCCTTATGCCTTTGCACTCTCCGAATGATTTCCAACCATTCTGAGGGAACCTTTGGGCGCCTCCGTTACTTTTTAGGAGGCGACCGCCCCAGTCAAACTGCCCGCCTGACACGGTCCCCCTACCGGATTCACGGTAGCGGGTTAGAACTCCGATACGATCAGGGTGGTATCCCAACGTCGCCTCCACACAAGCTGGCGCTCATGCTTCCCAGGCTCCCACCTATCCTGTACAGATCGTACCAAAGTCCAATATCAAGCTGCAGTAAAGCTCCATGGGGTCTTTCCGTCTTGTCGCGGGTAACCTGCATCTTCACAGGTATTAAAATTTCACCGGATCTCTCGTTGAGACAGCGCCCAAGTCGTTACGCCATTCGTGCGGGTCAGAATTTACCTGACAAGGAATTTCGCTACCTTAGGACCGTTATAGTTACGGCCGCCGTTTACTGGGGCTTCGGTTCACAGCTTCGGGATTACTCCCTAACCGCTCCCCTTAACCTTCCAGCACCGGGCAGGCGTCAGCCCGTATACTTCGCCTTGCGGCTTCGCACAGACCTGTGTTTTTGCTAAACAGTCGCTTGGGCCTTTTCACTGCGGCCCCCTCGGGCTATTCACCCTACCGAGGCACCCCTTCTCCCGAAGTTACGGGGTCATTTTGCCGAGTTCCTTAACGAGAGTTACTCCGCGCGCCTTAGCATGCTCTGCTCGCCTACCTGTGTCGGTTTGCGGTACGGGCACCTTCACCTGGCTAGAGGCTTTTCTCGGCAGCCGGAGATCATGACCTTCGGTACTCTAAATTTCCCTCCCCATCACAGCCTAGCCTTACGATGTGCGGATTTGCCTACACATCAGCCTCACTGCTTGGACGGACTATTCCATCAGTCCGCGTCACTACCCTTCTGCGTCACCCCATTGCTCATAACGGTTTACGGTGGTACAGGAATTTCAACCTGTTGTCCTTCCACTACGCCTTTCGGCCTCGCGTTAGGTCCCGACTTACCCTGAGCGGACGAGCCTTCCTCAGGAAACCTTAGGCTTTCGGCGGACAAGATTCTCACTTGTCTTTTCGTTACTCATACCGGCATTCTCACTTGTATACTGTCCACCAGTCCTTACGGTCTGACTTCAACCTATATACAACGCTCCCCTACCCCTAACACTTCTTAAAAGTGTAAGCCATAGCTTCGGTGGTGTGTTTAGCCCCGTTACATTTTCGGCGCAGAGTCACTCGACCAGTGAGCTATTACGCACTCTTTAAATGATGGCTGCTTCTAAGCCAACATCCTGGTTGTCTTTGCAACTCCACATCCTTTCCCACTTAACACACACTTGGGGACCTTAGCTGATGATCTGGGCTGTTTCCCTTTTGACAATGGATCTTAGCACTCACTGTCTGACTCCCGGTAAACATATCTATGGCATTCGGAGTTTGACTAGACTTGGTAACCCTTGGCGGGCCCCGCATCCAATCAGTGCTCTACCTCCATGATACTCTATACCGAGGCTAGCCCTAAAGCTATTTCGGGGAGAACCAGCTATCTCCGAGTTCGATTGGAATTTCTCCGCTACCCCACCTCATCCCCGAATTTTTCAACATTCGTGAGTTCGGGCCTCCAGTGCGTGTTACCGCACCTTCACCCTGGACAGGGGTAGATCACACGGTTTCGGGTCTACGACCACATACTCATTCGCCCTATTCAGACTCGCTTTCGCTGCGGCTCCACCTCTTCGGCTTAACCTCGCATGGGATCGTAACTCGCCGGTTCATTCTACAAAAGGCACGCCATCACCCGGCGTTTTTCCAAAGGAAAAGACGCACACGGGCTCTGACTTCTTGTAAGCGCACGGTTTCAGGTTCTTTTTCACTCCGCTCCCGCGGTGCTTTTCACCTTTCCCTCACGGTACTGCTTCACTATCGGTCACTAGGGAGTATTTAGCCTTGGCAGATGGTCCTGCCGGATTCCCACGGGGTTCCTCGTGTCCCGCGGTACTCAGGATCCGTCTCGGAGGGTGCTGACTTTCGGTTACAGGGCTTTTACCTCATCTTGCGGGCCTTTCCAGACCTCTTCGCCTACCCAACACCTTTGTAACTCCATGTGAGACGTCCTACAACCCCAAGAAGCAAGCTCCTTGGTTTGGGCTGTTCCGCTTTCGCTCGCCGCTACTGACGGAATCACTTTTGTTTTCTCTTCCTCAGGGTACTTAGATGTTTCAGTTCCCCTGGTATGCCTCCCTCTGACCTATGTATTCAGTCAGTGGTGACTGCCCATTACGACAGCCGGGTTTCCCCATTCGGACACCCCCGGATCAAAGCTTGCTTACAGCTCCCCGAGGCAGTTTCGTTGTTCGCCACGTCCTTCTTCGGCTCCTAGTGCCTAGGCATCCTCCGTGCGCTCTTATTAGCTTAACCTTGCATTTTTCCAGTGGAAAAGTGCATCGTTTGCGTTTCTCCAAAGGAGAAAACGCGATTTATTACAGCTAAAGGATGTTTTGCATTTCTTTCGCTATCCAGTTTTCAAGGTGCAATGTGTTTCTCGATACAACTTTTAAAGTTATATCTCAAACACAGAATTGTATCTTATCACGCTTCTTTTCACTATGCAACAAGTAAATGTTACCAGTTCCAAGTCGTGAATCGATACCGCTTGGCGACGTCCTACTCTCCCAGGACCCTGCGGTCCAAGTACCATCGGCGCTGGAGGGCTTAACGGTCGTGTTCGGTATGGGAACGTGTGGTTCCCCTCCGCCATCGCCACCAAACGGATTTCTTATGAAAGTGTCAACCGGGTCAAACCCGAATTGTTCTTTCAAAACTGACAACGAGCG
>NZ_CP035492.1:3122500-3215000 GCF_004135365.1 Paenibacillus protaetiae
CAGACAGAATAAATCCTAAATAAGAAGCCAGCTTCAATGGCTTATAGGAGAAAGACGTGATGCCGTCGAGCGCAAAGCTGATCATTTTACGGAGCGGATATTTCGTTTCCCCGGCAAAACGCTCCTCGCGCACGTATTCAACCGACGTTTGGCGGAAGCCGACCCAGCTGACCAAGCCGCGGACAAAACGGTTTTTCTCCTTCAGCCGGCTGAGCACGTCGTTGACCTTGCGGTCGATCAACCGGAAATCGCCGGTATCCACCGGGATTTCCACATTGGTCATGCTGCGCAGCAGCCGGTAAAACATACTTGCCGTCGTTTTCTTGAACCATGTCTCGCCTTTGCGCTGCAGACGC
This sequence comes from Paenibacillus protaetiae, assembly GCF_004135365.1. NCBI lineage: Bacteria > Bacillati > Bacillota > Bacilli > Caryophanales > Paenibacillaceae > Paenibacillus > Paenibacillus protaetiae. Next base: position 3,122,857 of record NZ_CP035492.1, read on the forward strand.
TTCCCGTATACGACATCGTAGCCTTCCTTCCACTTGGCGATCATGGCCAGCATGACCTCCGGCGGGTCCTGCAGATCGGCGTCGATAATGATGATGGCATCGCCCCCGGCGTAGTCCATTCCCGCAGTAATGGCCAGCTGATGCCCGAAGTTGCGGGAGAAGTCGATCAGCTTTACCCGGCTGTCCTGCAGGCAAATGCCGCGGATTAGATCAGCAGACTGATCCCGGCTCCCATCATTAATGAAAATCAGCTCGTACGGCTCCTTCAAGCTGTCCATTACCTCGATCAGTTTAGCGCAGGTGTGGGTAATGACCGCCTCCTCATTAAACATCGGAACGATAATGCTGTATTTGACTCTCGTCATCACAACTCGTAATCTCCTTCAAAGCGCAATGCGCAGCTTTTTTGCTATTTATGATCAAAACACCCATGTATCAAACCAGCGCAGCACATAGGTCACATAGTTCTGGCTCACCGTCATGCCGGATAATACCGGATAAAACAGGATAAACATAACGACGGCGGCCGCGATATAAAGGTTGCGTACCGGCTTCCACTGCGGCCATTTTTCATCCAGCAGCTTCATCATATAGACGATGGAAATAATCATAAACGGCACCATCGCAAAATAGTGGTACAGGAACGTTACGCGCGGCACAAGCATCCAAGGCACATATTGCGATAAATAAGCGATCCAGACGATGTACATCCGGCTGTCTTTCCGTTTCAGGCTGAAATAAATCGCCCCGATGACGGCAAAAATTCCACCCCACCATAATACAGGATTGCCAAATGCGCTAATGGTCGAAACCTCTCCGGCCGGCATAATGCTCCGCCCGCTGAAGTACCATACCGGACGCTTCATAAACGGCCACTCCCACCACCAGGAGGCGTACGGATGCGTTGCTGTTAGTCCGCTGTGGTATTGGTACATATGAATCTGTTCGTCTACAAGACCTTTAAGCGTATAGCCGGCCGGCTTGGCGTCAAGCAGCGGGATAAACGACGCCGCATAGATCGCTGCCGGAATAACCAGGAAAAACAGGACGCAGCAAGCCAGCGTCCAAACGGTGCGACGGGGAATTCCCGGACAACGTGCCGCAGCAAGCCTTCTTCCCCCTCGATCCGTTCCACGAACATGCCGCCTGACGCGGCGAGCGTTTTTTTGGCGGCGGCATATTGCCTGTAACGGCTGTAGAGCGTCATAAACAGGACAACAGCAAGTCCTGCTCCGCCGTACAGCACGATCCACTTCGAAGCAGCCCCGATGCCAAAAAACAGCCCCGACCAAAAGAGCGGCCAAATCGCCGAGCGAAGCGGCAGCTTGTAAAAGTCGGTATCGCGGTAACGATGCATAAAATAAAACATGAGCATGATGAAAAATACGCCGTAAACGTCGATTGTTGCAATCCGGGTTTGCGTGAAGTGCATAAAATCAACAGCGAACAAGCCCGTTGCAATGGCTGCATACCCGGTCCTGCGGAACAGGCGCAGCGCAAAAACATACATGATCGGCAACATGCCGATGCCAAATACGGTGCCGACCACACGCCAGCCAAACGTATTCAGGCCAAATATTTTGATCCCGACCGCAATCAGCAGCTTGCCGAGCGGGGGATGGGTATTCTCATACGCATTCATGCCGTGCAAAAACTCGTAAGCAGTGCGCGCGTGGTAAATTTCGTCGAAATAAGCGCCGTTCATAAAGCTTGGCTTATTGGTCGCGAGGTTCTGCTCGTCAAATAACGCCTGCACACTTCCCCGTTCCGCTGATGCGGCATCGTCTGCGTTAATGGTTACAATAGGCAGCGGCGTGTCGCTCCCTGATGCGTAGAAAGCAAGCTCATGCAGCGTAAAGCCTGCGCTTTCGACGGTCAGCTTCGCATAACGCGCATCTACGTCGACAAGCTTCTGCTTGTTCCATTTGAAAACACTGCTTGAAGTGTGATCCACCTCGACCGGATGGCCCCACTGATCAGGGGAATCGCTGAACTCCAGCTTATACTTGCCGCTTCCGACGCCGCCGAAGGCAACAAACGAATCGAGCGGCTCCGATTCGCCAAAGTCGACATAAAAGCTTTGGCCGCTCATTTCCGGTTTCCAGTCGGTAACCGGTCCCTGATGCGAGCCCAGCTGAATGAAGGCAACAATGGCGTAGACGGCCGTAATGCCTCCCATCCAAAGCCAGTCGCGCCGCTTCAGGCGGTTCGTTTTTTTGACGGCGGCCGCTTCACCCGGCGAAGCGTATAGCTCGGCAAGGCGCATTTCCTCCGCACGGCTGGCGTCCTCGTTCGTATATGGTTTGACCGGCTGCGTACGGCGGCGGATGTACAGCTCGAAGCCGACATACAGCAAATAAGCGAGCAGGCACAGGTTAGTAATCGAGCACAATATCGCAATGCCGTCCGCCGTCGGATGGCTGTTGATATGGCTGAAGGCCAGCACGTAGTTGATGTTGACGAATTGTGTAATGCTGAAGCCAAACAGCAGATACAGCATCCGCCGGTCCTTCGACTGGATAAACGCCGCAGCGCATAACAATATGACCGGGAATAAGTAACGTTCGTGCATTTTCGTGACAAGCACAAATACGGCTGCAATGAGCACTATTGCGATATATAAGCTTGGCGCGAGACCGTCTTCGCCGCTTTTTTTACGGCGCAAAGAATACATAGCGGCGAAGGCAACCGCCAACACGATGCCGATTTTGCCCCATGCCTCGTACGGCATATACAGCCAGCTGTCCGCCAGTTGAGCCCAGTTGCCGCCGGTAAGCATATACAGGTTAAACGCATTGAGCGTGGCATACGGATAAGACGATAAAGTGGATGTATACAAGTCAATCAGCCCGCGAACGCCTCCGTTTGACCAGAAAAACGGCGCTGCCAGCAGCAGAAAGGCCGCAAAGCCGGACAATACGGCGGCGGCTGCCCGTTTCCCGCTCCGGCTATGCCAGTAGGTCAGCAGTAAAACCGGCGTAAAAATAAAAGCCTGAGGTTTGACCAGCGCAGCAATTGCAAACCAAACCGTGCCTGCCGTCAAGCGGCCTCTCGCTATGCCGAATAATGAAAGGACGAGTACGAAAGCAAATACGCTGTCCACTTGTCCCCAAGCGGCGGAGTCTGCGATGACCGCAGGATTCCATATATAAAGCATGGCTAGTCCAAATGCGGCCGTCCGCCCAATCCGTCTGGCACCGAGGCGGTACAGCAATAAGCCGGAAATGAGATCGGCAAGTATCGCGGGAAACTTGTACAGCACCCTCGCTCCGATGGATGTGTCGGCAAGACCCAGCCAATGCTGGATCGTACCCAGCACATACAGCACATAGATGTAGCCGGGAGGGTAATCGGCGAACATGCCTTTTTCATAAAAATGGCTTAAGCCGCCGTCCGACGCCCGCTGCGCCCAGAACATAAACGTCTTCAAGTCATTGACGTATCCCGGGTTGGATGCGCCGATCCATAAACGGACCGCAAAAGCCAGTATAAAGCCGGCTGCCAGCGCATAAAGGGTATTCCGCCCGCCCCGCGCCTGTTCCGGCTGCAAGGAAAGCGGCGTCTGCCGCCTGATCAAGCGGTTATAGAAGTATAGAAAGATAAGACCGTAAAAAGCGGAGAATGCAAGATCCGGAAGCGCGGACACTTTCTCCGGTATATGTCCCTCCTGCGCAGCTGTCGCCGCAGCCGTCGCAGCGGTTATAAAAGGGGGAAACACCGTGGCGGCATGTGCAGTTAAGGGGAGCGCAAGCACGATAACAGCTATAAATATAAAAGCTGCTGCGCCGAAACGAATACTTTGCTTCAACATTTCCGCTTTTCACCTCAAAGGATGGATATTCAAACCAATATTTCATTCATTTTCACTCTAGCGGAAAAAGAGATGAGGGTCAATGTTTGCAGCCGACGTACTTGCGGGCTTTACCGATGGAGGCGGCCGCACAGGCCCATTAGCGGCAGCGCGCAAGCTGCGCGCTGCCATAGTCAAGGCAACACGGAAAGCTAAAAAGACGCGCCGGCTAACGGAATGCAATCGGCGGCGTTCCGGGCAATCCGGCCCTCTGCACTGCACGATCAAAAAAAAAGCCGTCCGGGAATCCCGGACGGCTTTGGTCAGCAATGTTATGATTGATGGCTGTCCCGCATATGAGGGAAGAGCAGCACATCGCGGATGGACGGAGCATCGGTCAGCAGCATAATGAGGCGGTCGATGCCGATCCCGAGACCGCCTGTCGGCGGCATGCCGAATTCCAGAGCGCGGATGAAATCATCATCCATTTCATGCGCTTCGTCATTGCCTTGCTCCTTCTCCGCCACTTGCGCTTCAAAACGCTCGCGCTGGTCGATCGGATCGTTCAGCTCGGTAAAGGCGTTCGCATGCTCGCGGCCAACGATAAACAGCTCGAAACGGTCAGTAAAGCGCGGATCTTCGGCATTTTTCTTCGCAAGCGGAGAAATTGCCACCGGATGGCCCGTCACAAACGTCGGCTCGATCAGCGTATGCTCAACAAACGTTTCGAAGAAAGCATTCAAAATATGGCCAAACGACATATGTGGTTCAACCTGTACTTTATGCTCCTTCGCCAGCGCATGCGCTTCTTCGTCAGTCATCTCTGCCGAGAAGTCAACGCCGGTCGCTTCCTTGACGAGATCGACCATCGACTGGCGGCGCCAAGGCTTGCCGAGGTTCACTTCCTGCCCTTGGTAGGTGATGTTCGTTGTACCAAGCACGTCTTGCGCCACGTGGACGATGACATTTTCCGTCAGTTCCATGATGTCTTTATAGTCAGCGTAAGCTTCATACAGCTCAAGCAGCGTAAATTCCGGGTTGTGGCGGGTGGAAATGCCTTCGTTCCGGTATACGCGGCCGATCTCGTATACTTTCTCCATGCCGCCGACAATCAGCCGTTTCAAATGAAGCTCGATGGCGATACGCATGTAGAGCGCCATATCAAGCGCATTGTGATGCGTAATAAACGGGCGTGCCGCAGCTCCTCCCGGAATCGTATGCAGCGTTGGCGTCTCGACTTCGAGGAAGCCAAGCGAATCCAGGTAACGGCGCATCGACTGGATAATGCGGGAACGGGTAATAAACGTCTCGCGCACTTCCGGGTTGACGATCAGATCCACGTAACGCTGGCGGTAACGCAGCTCCACATCCTTCAAGCCGTGGTACTTGTCCGGCAGCGGAAGGAGCGACTTCGTCAGTACGTCAATTTCGCTTACTTTGACCGAAAGCTCACCGGTATTCGTTTTGAACACGGTGCCTTTAACGCCAACGATATCGCCGATATCCAGCATGTTGAATGCGGCGTATTTGCTTTCTTCAACCGAATCTTTGCGGACGTAGATTTGAATTTTGCCGCTCAAATCTTGAATATGCGCAAACGAAGCTTTGCCCATTACCCGCTTTTGCATAATACGGCCGGCAATGGTCACTTGGACAGCTTTCTCTTCCAGCTCTTCTTTCTCGAGCCCTTCATACGCTTCAAAAATTTGTTTCGCCTGATGCGAACGGACGAACTTGCCTCCAAACGGGTCTACGCCAAGCGAGCGCAGCTCGTCCAGCTTGTTTCTGCGTATTTGCAGCAGCTCGCTAAGCTCTTGCTCCTGCACTTGTCCTTGCTCTTGATTTTGATGTTCCACTTTATCCATCTCCTCGAACCTTCCTCGCGTACGATTCCGTTTACCGGCACCGCAGGGGCCGGTTCGCTCACACAGGCAAAATCATCATGAAGAAAGTGTAAGCCCCGGAGCTGCGAGCTCCGAAACTTACACCTTCTTGCGCGGCGCATATCTTTCTGTGACGTTTAAATGGTTATGCGCGTGAAGCACGGGTACACCTTATTTTTTAATATCAACGATTTTATATTGAATAATGCCAGCAGGAACACTTACATCTACGACAGTACCCTTTTTCTTGCCTAAAATCGCCTTGCCAACAGGGCTTTCATTGGAAATCTTGTTTTGCAGCGGATCAGACTCCGCAGTCCCTACAATGGTATATTCCATTGTATCACCGAACTCCAAATCTTCAACTGTTACAATCGAACCGATGCTGACGGTGTCGATATCAATTTCATCATTATTAATAATACGAGCGTTGCGGAGCATCTTCTCAAGCGTAATGATACGCCCTTCAATAAAGGCCTGCTCGTTCTTCGCATCCTCGTATTCCGAGTTTTCGCTAATATCGCCATAGCCGATAGCGACTTTAATCCGTTCGGCTACTTCGCGGCGTTTGACCGACTTCAGATTCTCAAGTTCTTCCTCCAGCTTCTTCAAACCGTCTTGAGTGAGAATAATCTCTTTATCGCTCATAATCCGATTCTCCTGTCATTTGACATATTTTCATACTTGGTATGAAGGGTCTTACGTCTATATTACGCGCGGTCGCCATGCCAACATGCCCCGGCGGTAACCAAAAAAAGCGCTGGCTCTGATGTATATTGCAAGATTATATTGCAAATTCACCCCGAATGTCAATCAAAGCCAAATCAATTTTGAAAACGCTTCACTCAAAAAACAAGCGCACAGCAGGAGACTATGCGCTTGAATCATTAATGAACTGCTTTGCCGGCCGCTGCTCCGGGAGCAGTCGATTCTTCAAGCGAGCTGATGTACTGCTCCAGAATGGCGGCCAGCTTGTCGCGGCTGGTTTCCTCCATAATGACGTCCTTGACGCGCGCTGCGCCAGGCAGCCCCTTCAAGTACCAAGCCAAATGCTTGCGCATTTCGCGTACGGCAACCGATTCGCCGCGAAGCGCCGAAAGACGGTCCAGGTGCAAAAGCGCCACTTCCATCTTCTCTTGCGGCGTCGGATCCGGCAGCAGCTCGCCGCTCGTCAAATATTGAACGGTGCGGTACAGCATCCACGGGTTGCCCAATGCGCCGCGGCCGATCATAACGCCGTCGCAGCCGGTATGTTCCAGCAGCCGTTTCGCATCCTCCGGCGAAAACACGTCGCCGTTGCCGATAACGGGAATGGATACAGACTGCTTCACGTCGCGGATAATGTCCCAGTTCGCTTTGCCCGTATACAGCTGCTCTCTGGTGCGGCCATGAACACTGACCGCCTTGCCGCCCGCCCGTTCGACCGCTTGCGCGTTCTCCACGGCGTAAACATGCTCGTCATCCCAGCCGATGCGCATTTTGACCGTAACCGGTTTGTCTACGGCATCCACAACGGCAGAAACCATCTCATAAATTTTATTCGGATCAAGAAGCCAGCGGGCGCCTGCGTCACATTTTGTGACTTTAGGCACTGGACAGCCCATATTAATGTCGATAATGTCAGCATTTGTCTGCTTATCGACAATTTTTGCAGCTTCGACAAGCGACTCGCGGTCACCCCCGAAAATTTGCAAGCTGAGCGGTTTCTCCCTCTCATCTACATACAGCATTTCAATCGTGCGTTTATTGCCATGAAGAATCGCTTTGTCGCTGACCATCTCCGCGCAGACGAGCCCTGTGCCGAATTCCTTGGCGATCAGGCGGAATGCCGGATTGCATACGCCGGCCATCGGTGCAAGCACGACGTTGTTTTTCATCTCGATATTTCCGATTTTCAACATTTGTTATACCCCTTCTAACCATATGCCCTTCTATGGTGATCGCTTTTCTGCCAAAAGCGAGTTTGTCCTACTTTCCATAAGCAGCCGCTAGCCCGCTATGCTTCTCCGTTCTCCGCTACAAGCTCCTCGTAACTGATGCCCAGCGTGGCTGAAATGCGCATCAGCAGTTTCTTATCGGGCTTGCGGGTTCCCCGCTCCAAAGAGCCAAGAACGGCAACCGATACTCCTAGAAGCTTTGCCAGCTCTTGCTGCGTATATCCCTTCAGCTTTCGGAATGCGCGGACGCGCTGTGCCAATTGAACGTATTCCATAACGTGATGCCTTCCTTTCCATCCTGAAGCGCTGCTGCTGCAAGTGATGCAACCCGTTCTGACAAGGGATGCCCGGCGTCCAGCACATCGTGAAGCGGAACAAGCACAAATGCCCGCTCCATCATGCGCGGATGCGGCAATACCAGTTCCTCTGTCTCCATCTCTACGCTGTCGTATAGAAGCAAATCCAGATCTATCGTTCTTGGCCCCCAGCGGATATCTCTTGTCCGGCCAAGCTCTTTCTCTTCATGCAGAAGCGTCTTCAGCAGCTCTACAGGAGGCAGCTCCGACTGCACCGCTATAACCATATTCAGAAAAGACGGCTGATCGGTGTAACCAACCGGCTCCGTTTCATAAACGGACGAAATGCGGCTCACCCGGACGCCATCCTGGCCGTCCAGCCGGTCGATCGCCTGCCGAAGCAGCGATTCCCGGTCTCCTATATTGGAGCCAAGCGCGACATATGCTTGCGAAGCTTCTCGCTCAAACGGGGATGATGCTGCCATCTGTACCCCGTCCTCTCCGCAGCTCAATGGTTACGCCGTCAAAATGCACATCAAACGGCGGGTTAGGTTTCGTGACCCGGACGGTCACTTCATGTACCCTAGTATAAGCTTCCAAAACCATCGTGGCAATATGGCCGGCAAGCGCCTCAATCAATTTAAAAGGGCTGCCTTCCACAATGGATTTAATCAAACCGTGCACTTCCGCATAATTGACCGTATATTCAAGTTCATCGGTTTGCGACGCTTTTCCAAGATCTAACACCATTTCGAGATCGACGCCAAACCGCTGCCCCAGCTTGTTCTCCTCCGGAAAAACGCCATGGTAACCGTAAAACGACATTCCTTGCATGACCATCTTATCCATTCATTCCGCCTCCGTTTCCCCGGTACACAATGGCATCGGCCATCATCGCAACCCGCTTCATCGCTTTCACATCATGCACGCGTATCATATGGCAGCCTTGCGCAATGCCAAGCGCCACCGTGGCGCCGGTTCCTTCGAGCAGGTCATGGACCGGCAGATCCAGCGTCTCGCGGATAAACCGTTTGCGCGAAGTGGCAAGCAGCGTCGGGAAGCCAAGGGACGTAAGCTCGGACAGCCGCGCCAGCAGCTCCAAATTATGGCCGGTATGCTTGGCAAAGCCGGGACCGGGGTCCAGCCACATATGGCGGGTGGAAATGCCCGCCGCCCTGGCAATCGCTACGCTCTCCTGCAAATCTTCTATAATATCGGTAATGAGGTCGCCGTAGTTCATATCGTGGCGGTTATGGCATAAAATGACCGGGCAATTGTATTGCTCCGCAACCGCGGCCATGTCCGGGTCCGCCTTCAGCGCCCAAATATCATTAATAATATGGGCGCCCGCTTCCAGCGCCTGTCTGGCGGTCTCCGCCTTATAGGTATCAATCGACAGCGGCATGCCAGGCAGCGCTTCCCGCACAGCCCGGATCACCGGAATGACGCGGCGCAGCTCCTCCTCGAGCGATACCGGGTCGCTGCCCGGCCGCGTCGATTCGCCGCCGATATCAATGAGGTCCGCGCCTTCGCCCGCCATGCGCAGCGCCTGCTGGACCGCCGCTTCCACGCTGTTGTATTGGCCCCCATCCGAAAAAGAGTCCGGCGTTGCGTTCAATATTCCCATAATAAGCGTCCGGCGCCCAAATTCCAGCTTGGCGCCGCCGCCAAAATCATATGTGCGCTGCACGTTGCTGCCGCTAATTAAAGTTCCCATCTTCGCCTGTTCCTTTCTATTGCCGCTAATTGTGTCCACAACGCATTAAGCCTTGACATTCCGCGCATCGTGCCGGTACGCCGCAAGCAGGGCGCTGGCTGCAGGGCCTGCCGTCCCCTGGCCCACTTGATAAGAAACGCCCTGCAGGTCCGTCAGCTTCGTAATCGGCATCAGCTCCTGCACAGAGCCCGTTGTCCATACTTCAGCCGCCTGCAGCAGATCATCCCAGCCGTACAGCCCTTCTTCCGTCTCATAGCCGGCTTCGCTCGCCAGTTCCAGCACCCGCTGCCTTGTAATGCCGGGCAGTATGCCCGTCTCCAGGCCTGGGGTGCACACTTTGCCGTCCCGCACAAAAAACAGATTGCTGACAATGCCTTCGGCAAGCCGGCCTTCACGGGTCAGCATCAGCCCTTCCGCACCTGCCGAAACTTTGGCCGCCAGCAGCTCCTGTTTTGCCAATATATTGTTCATATAATGGAGAGATTTTAGACGATAACCGCCTTCCGGCGTATTCCGCGCCGTCTTCAGCAGCCGCAGCTCCCGCCCCTGCCGGTAAACCTCCTCGCTTACATCCGGCAGCGGCTTAACGAGCAATACCACATTCGGCTGCTCATATTCGCCGGACGGCAGCCCAAGGCCGGCATCGCCCGCCGATACGGTCAGGCGCACATACGCTTCTCCCAGCCCGTTCGCCGCCAGCAGCCGGCTGAGCCATTCCCGCACCTCCGCACCGGTAATCGGGATGCGGATGCCCAGCTCGCGGCAGCCAGCCGCCAGCCGCTGCATATGGCGGTCCAGCAAATAAGGTTTACCCCCGTAAGTCCGGAACGTTTCAAACAACCCCATTCCGTACAAAAAGCCGTGATCAAATACTGAGATCACAGCTTCTTTGGCATCTACGACATCCCCGTTGTACCCGACCTTCATTGGATGGCTCCGGCACGCCGCTTCAAGAAATTGCGCAGCATCGTGAGGCCATGCTCCGTAATGATCGATTCCGGATGGAACTGAACGCCTTCAACCGGATATGCCTTATGGCGCAAGCCCATAATTTCGCCTTCCGCCGTCTCTGCCGTAATTTCGAGGCAGTCCGGCAGCGTCTCGCGGCGGACAATAAGCGAATGGTACCGCGTAGCCGTAAACGGCGAAGGCATTCCTTCAAATACGGAAGTGCCGTTATGATAAATTTGCGATGTTTTGCCATGCATCAGCCTTTCCGCGCGCACCACTTCACCGCCAAAAGCTTGGCCAATCGACTGATGGCCGAGGCAAACGCCAAAAATCGGAATCTCGCCTTTAAAATGCTCAATCAGCGCAAGGCTGATGCCCGCTTCATTCGGGGAACATGGCCCCGGCGAAATAAGAATATGATCGGGAGCAAGCTCCCGGATACCTTCCAGGCCGATTTCGTCATTTCGTTTGACGATAATGTCCTCGCCAAGCTGTCCTAAATACTGCACCAGGTTATACGTAAACGAATCATAATTATCAATAACAAGAATCATCGTTCCAGCGCCTCCTCTAATCTCGTGCCGGCTAGGCGGCACTCTTCTATTCTCTTCTTCTGTCTAGTCTCTTCTGTTCACAGGCTAAGCCTGCTCATGAGCCGGAACGGTTGCCGCTTCGCTGTATTGAATCGCTTTCCACAGCGCCTTCGCCTTATTCATGCATTCAACGTACTCCCGCTCCGGATCTGAATCAATAACGATCCCGGCGCCGGTCTGAATATGGACAGTTCCAGCCTGCACAACCATTGTTCTTATTATAATATTAAATTCCATATCGCCGTTATAGTCAATCCATCCCATCGAGCCTGTATACGGCCCGCGGCGCACCGGCTCCAGCTCCTCGATAATCTCCATCGTCCGGATTTTGGGCGCTCCGGTAATCGTCCCTCCCGGAAACGTTGCCGCTATAACGTCATAACCGTCTTTTCCATCCGCCAGCTGCCCCTCCACCTGCGACACCAGATGCATCACATGCGAATAACGCTCGACAGCCATCAGCTCTTCCACCTTGACCGTACCGTAGGCAGCAATGCGTCCCAAATCGTTGCGCTCCAAATCCACCAGCATAATATGCTCGGCGATTTCTTTTTCGTTCGTGTGCAGCTCCTGCTCCATCAGCGCATCTTCCTCCGCCGTGCGCCCCCGGCGCCTGGTGCCGGCGATTGGCCGAGTCGCCAGCTGGCGGCCCCGCTTCCATACCAGCAGCTCCGGCGAAGCCGACACCAGCTGAAAATCGGGAAACCGCATAAAGCCCATATAAGGGGAAGGATTCAGCAGCCTTAACCATTCATACAGCTCTTCAGGCGGCGTGGCCAAGCTGCGCTGCTGGCGCAGCGACAAATTGGCCTGAAACACATCGCCTTGCGAAATATACTGCTGGATGCGGGTAACAGCCGCCTGGAACGCTTCTTTCGGAAAAGGCGATGCCGCGCCCGGCACTGGCAGCTGAATATCCGGCTGCCCTTCCGCCATCACCTTGCGCCGCTCCTCGCGTGCAGCATCAGCGGCAGTACGTTCCGCCGCTTCCGCTCCAAACCGACTTTCCCACAGCGCCGCCATTTGCTCCGCACGCCTGCATGCCTGCTCATAAGCCGCCCGCAGCTCCGATTCGGCCGCATCCGGCGCAACCGGCGTATGCACCGCGCAATAAAGCGCGCCTGCCGTATGGTCGAGTATCCACAGTTCATTCACGCGCAGAAAGACATAGTCCGGCAAATCCAAATCATCCGCCGCCAGTTCCGGAAGTTTCTCAATGCTGCGCGCTACATCATAACTAAGGTAACCTGCACATCCGCCGGTCCACAGCGGACCATCCTCCATACGCGGCGCCCGGAAGCCGGACATCCATTCCCGTATTACCGGAAGCGGCGCGCCGCTCCATGAGCGGACCCCGCCTCGGCCGGCCGCCTGCCCGGACTGCATGCCGCCTTGCGCCGCGCCGCCAAGGATAGGCAAGCCATCGGCCGCAGCAGCTTCAGGCTCCAAGCCAAAAGACTCGGCGCCGCCTCCTTTGCCGCGGATGACTTCGGAAGGCCGAAGGCCCAAATAGGTATAACGCCCGTCCTTGCCGCTCTCCAGTACAAACGCATAAGGATAAGCATCCCGCCATACCGCTTCCCAGGAAGGGATGGCTGCACGGTCTTTGATCAGCAGCGGCTGCTTCAGCAGCAGGGGCAGCATAGTGTAGCTTCCTTCAGCATGCCATAAGGACCATTGGTCCCAAGCGGTATAACTCATCATCGTTTCCTCCAATGAAAACCATCGTTCATTTGTTTCGCTAAGTATACAAAAACGCGTTCTAAAAGAAAAGCCTTCCGGACCGCATCGCTGCGGGCCGGAAGGCTTCTATCCCAATTAATAGATTAGTTCTCGAAGTTGAACAGCGGCGTGCTCAGGTAACGTTCGCCGTTGCTTGGAACAACCGCAACTACACGTTTGCCTTTGCCGAGTTCTTTCGCTACTTGCAGAGCTGCATAAATCGCAGCGCCGGAAGAAATGCCGCACAGGATGCCTTCTTCTTTCGCAGCGCGGCGTGCATATTCAAATGCATCGTCGTTTTCGATCGTAATGACTTGATCGTAAATTTCACGATTAAGGATGTCCGGTACGAAGTTAGCGCCGATCCCTTGAATTTTGTGCGGGCCGGGTTTGCCTCCCGACAACAGCGGGGAAGCCGATGGCTCAACCGCTACGATTTTAATGTCCGGGAAGTTTTTCTTCAGCACTTCGCCAGCGCCGGAAATCGTGCCGCCTGTACCGATGCCGGCAACAAACGCGTCCAATTTGCCGTCAAGCGAGTTGATCGCTTCTACAATTTCAGGGCCGGTCGTATCGCGGTGAACCTGCACGTTGGCAGGGTTCTTAAATTGCTGCGGAATGAAATAACCCGGGTTTTCCGCAACGATTTCTTCTGCTTTGCGGACTGCGCCGTTCATGCCTTCCGCCCCAGGCGTCAGCACCAGCTCAGCGCCGTAAGCGCGAAGCAGGTTGCGGCGCTCGATGCTCATCGACTCCGGCATAACGATAATCGCTTTATAACCTTTCGCCGCTGCTACAAGTGCAAGTCCGATCCCGGTATTGCCGCTTGTAGGCTCAACGATTGTATCACCAGGCTTGATCAGGCCTTCACGCTCGGCAGCCTCGATCATGCCGATTGCAATGCGGTCTTTTACGCTTGCGCCCGGATTCTGGTATTCCAGCTTCACATAGATTTCTGCGCTTCCTTCCGGAACAATACGGTTCAAACGAACGAGTGGAGTATCACCGATAAGCTCTGTTACGCTTTGCACAATTTTAGCCATAGTAAAATAATCCTCCTTATTCCGACTAATTCCGTTGGTTTTAAACTACTTCCATAGTAACAATCTATGATAGCTATTGTCAATAGAGACACGCAGCCAACTGGAAAATAATATTAGATTCAAGGAAAATTTACCGCACCGTATTTGCGCAGCAAATCATCTTCCACATCATGAAGCGGCTTTGCTTTCGCCAAGGCGAGCTGCTGCTCCACCTGCTTGCGCACTTCGGCCATATCCTGCCCTTTCGTCAGCCGCCGCTCAACGAGCTGAACAACCGCATACCCGGCATCCACTTCAAAAGGCCCGGCGTATTCTCCGGTCTGCAGGCGGCTTGCCGCATCCAGAATATCCGGCTGATAGAAAGGATCCTTGGCGTCTATGAGACCAAGGTCGCCGCCGCTTGCCGCCGTAAACGAATCGATAGACTGCTCCTCCGCCAGCTGCGCAAAGTCTTCTCCGCCGGCAAGCCGGTCCAATACCGAATTGGCAGCCTGCTCGGTCGAGGTTACAATCCACCGGAGGTGCAGCTGCAGTTTATCACTGTAGCTGTCTGCATGCGCATCAATGTAATCGTCGATCTCCTGCTTCGATACCGTAACGGATTGCGTTGCGATTTTTTCCAGCAGCAGACGGTAACGCATATCATCGAGCACCTCCTGCTTGGTCATGCCAAGCTGGTCCTGCATCATCTGAAAATATTCGCTTTCGCTGGAGTAGCCCTCGGTTAAGGAGGAAAGCTCCGCTTCCTGCTCTTCGCTCGTGAGCGTAATGCCTTCCTTCTTCACTTCGAGGTCGATCGCTTTATGGACGAGAATCGTCCGCAGCACCTCTTCGCCGTATTTGTCGTAAAGCGCTTGCCCCAGTTCCTTTTCCGTAACGGTCTCGCCTCCAATGGAAGCAACGGCCTTTGAGCCTTCTGCAAGCCCGCCTTCACGGAATTTCGTATCGGAATCGTCCGAGCCGTCCTGGCCGGGAAGCAGCTTCACTACTACAACCGCGGCCAATACGACCATACATATGGCCTGAAGGATTACGACTGCCCTCAGCACCTCATATTTCCTCATTTCCTACACCCTCCGCCTACTCCTTCGATCTGGAGGAAGCTTGCTCCAGCAGCCTCTCTAAATGGCCGCGTTCAAACGTGTAGGCCTCGTTGCAAAAATGGCATACGACTTCCGCTTTGCCGTCATCTTCAATAATTTGCCGAAGCTCCGATTCGCCCAAGCTGATTAAGGTTTGTTCCACACGCTCCTCTGAGCATTGGCATTTGAAAGCAATATCCATCGAGCTGTGAATGTGCAGATCGTCGCCTACAACCCAGCGCAGCAGCTGCTCCGGCGTTTCCCCTTGATCCAGCAGCTTCGTGACATGCGGCATTTGGCCAATCGCCTTTTCAAGCTGCGAAATTTCGTCTTCGGTGAGGCCCGGCAGCAGCTGCACGACAAAACCGCCGGCATGCAGGACGGAACCGTCCGTATCCACAAGCACGCCAAGCCCGACTGCCGAAGGCGTCTGCTCCGATACGGCAAAGTAATACGTAAAATCTTCCGCCAGCTCGCCCGAAATAATCGGAACACTGCCCCGGTACGGCTCTTTGAGCCCCAAATCCTTAATGACATGCAGGTAACCGGTTTGCCCTACAACGCCTGCGACATCCAGCTTCCCTTCGCTGTTGCTGGGCAAATGCACTTCCGGATGGTCCGCATAACCGCGCACTTCGCCGTCGGCATTCGCGTCGACAACAATTTGCCCGATTGGCCCTTCGCCTTTGACCTGAATGGTCAACTTCTCCTGGCCCTTCAGCATTGCGCCCATGATCGCACCGGCCGTTGCCGTACGTCCAAGCGCCGCCGTTGCGGTCGGCATGGACTGGTGGCGGCGCTGCAGCTCGCTAACCAGCTGCGTTGTGCGTGCGGCAAACACGCGAATTTTGCCGCCCCATGCCGTACCGCGTACGAGCACGTCCTTCAGCTCTTCCATGATTAAGCCTCCTGATTCCGTTCATAAATTAAGCGCAAGCCTTCCAGCGTCAACAGCGGATCCACCAGCTCGATCGTTTCCGATTCCGAGGCGATCAGTTCCGCCAGCCCCCTGTTGCGACAACGCGGGGACTTACATTAAATTCGCTGCGGATTTTGCGCACAATGCCGTCTACTTGCCCGGCATAGCCGTAAATAATACCCGCCTGCATCGAGGCTACCGGATTGCGGCCGATCACGCTGCGCGGCTTCGCCAGTTCAATGCGCGGCAGCTTGGCGGCGCGCTGGTACAGCGCTTCGGTCGAAATGCCGATACCCGGCACAATCGCTCCGCCCAAATAATCGCCTGCGGCGTCTATGTAGTCAAACGTAGTCGCCGTGCCGAAATCAACCACAATAAGCGGCGCGCCGTATTTTACAATGCCGGCAACGGAATTGACGATCCGGTCCGCGCCGACTTCGCGCGGGTTTTCGTAACGAATATTCAGGCCCGTTTTGATGCCTGGCCCTACAACAAGCGGTGTCTTGCGCAAATATTTCGTGCAAAGCTGCTCCAATGTCCGCATCAGCGGCGGTACGACAGAGGAAATGATGACCCCTTCCATCTGATCGAGGCGCACGCCGGCGAATTGGAACAAGTTATGGATTTGAATGCCGTATTCATCCACCGTGCCCGTCCGGTTCGTGCTGAGCCGCCAATGATGCAGCAGCTCCTTTTTCTTATAAATGCCGAGCACGATATTGGTATTCCCAACATCAATCACCAAAATCACTTGACCGCTCCTCCTTTAGGGGCGTTAAGATCAAGGCTGATGTCCAGCGCGGCAAACGAATAAGTCAATTGGCCGACCGAAATGACATCAACGCCGGTTTCTGCGATACTGTGAATCGTATCTAGGCTGACGCCGCCGGATGCTTCCAGCATAACATGCGGCGCTGCCGATTTCACGCGCTGCACCGCTTCCTTCATAAGCGGCTGCGGCATATTGTCGAACATAATAATATCCGCGCCGCTGGCGAGCGCTTCTTCCATTTGCTCCAGCGATTCGACTTCCACCTCGATCTTCATCGTATGCGGAATTTGGGCGCGCGAAGCTGCTACCGCGGCGCGAATGCCGCCGGCGCCTTTAATGTGGTTGTCTTTGATCATCACCGCATCATACAGCCCGAAGCGATGATTGGCTCCGCCGCCGACGCGTACGGCATACTTTTCAAGCATGCGGTGGCCCGGCGTCGTTTTGCGCGTATCGACCAGGCGGGTCGGCAATCCTTTCAGCGCTTGGACAAATTGATCCGTTTTGGTCGCGATGCCGGACAAGCGCTGCATCAGGTTCAGCGCCAGCCTCTCGCCCGTCAGCAGGCTGTGCGTGCTGCCTTCCACTACTGCGATGACCGTGCCTTTCTCGACGCGGTCGCCGTCCTGCACCTTCGCTTCAAATACAAGCGAGCTGTCTACGACATCAAATACAAGCTTAGCGACCGGAATGCCGGCGATCATGCCGCTTTCCTTGACGTGAATAACCGCCCGCGACACGGCTCCCGCCGGAATGGTCGTTTCCGTTGTAATATCTCCGCTGCCGATATCTTCATCCAGCCATCCGCGGATTTTTTGGCGCAGCGCTTCATCATAAGCTCCGCCTTTCGTCCATTCAAACATGCTGTTCACGCTCCTTCATCATGCTGTCCGACTCCCGGTTCAGCACGGTGTGTTTATGCCATACGGCATCATTGCGCTCCGGATAATCTTCCCGGTAATGTGCGCCGCGGCTTTCTTCGCGCTGCAAAGCCGATTCCGCCATCAGCAGGGCGCAGGTAAGCAGGTTGGCAAATTCGTATTCCTCCCGCTTGGTGAGAATCGACTGGAAGATGGAAAGCTGCCGCTTCAGCTCTTCCTGGCCTTTCAGAAGCCCTTCGGCATTCCGAAGCAAGCCGATATACCGGACCATCACCTTTTGCAGCTTCAGCCGTCTCTCGACAACCGCCTGCATCGGAACATTTGTACGAACATGCTCATTTACAATTTGCGGCTGCTCCGTCAGCGGCGCAAGCGTCCGGATGCGTTCTACAATCCGTTTACCGAACACAACGGCTTCCGACAAGGAGTTGCTCGCCAGCCGGTTTGCGCCGTGTACGCCTGTAGAGGATACTTCGCCGCACGCAAACAGCCGCTTAATATTGGTTTCCCCGTTCAAATCGGTTTTTACGCCGCCCATCATATAATGGGCCGCTGGCGCAACCGGAATCCAGTCGCTTGTCAAATCAAGGCCGTACCGCAAGCAATATTCATAAATATTCGGAAAACGGTGCATAACCATTTCCGCTGATTCATGCGTAATATCAATGTAAACAAACGTGGACTTCGTTTCTTCTATTTCATTCAGAATGGCCCGGGCTACTACGTCGCGCGGCGCCAGCTCCAGCTGCTCGTGGTAACGCTCCATAAACCGCTCGCCGCGAATGTTGCGCAAAACCGCGCCTTCGCCGCGGACAGCCTCCGAAATCAGAAACCGCGGCGCCCCCGGATAACAAAGCGAAGTCGGGTGAAACTGGATAAATTCCATATCGCGTATATCGGCACCGGCGCGATAAGCCATCGCAATCCCGTCGCCGGTCGCAACATCCGGATTGGTCGTATAGCGGTACAATTGGCCGGTGCCGCCTGAGCACAGCACCGTCGCTTTGCCGCGGACGAATACTTTTTGCCCGTCAGGCTTCTGGACGATTGCGCCGCAGCACACTCCCTCTTCCGTCACCAGGTCGATTACAAAATGATCATCCCAAATCTCAATCCCCGGATTAGCGGTAGCCTTCTCCGACAATGCGCGTACAATTTCGTAGCCGGTCGCATCGCCATTGGCATGGAGAATGCGGCGCTGGCTGTGCGCGCCTTCCTTCGTCAGCGCATACTCCCCGTTTTCGGTATCGAAATGGGTGCCCATTTCAATCAGATGCTGGACGCCCTCCGGACCTTCATGCACGAGCACCTCCACCGCTTCGCGGTCGCAAAGGCCTGCGCCGGCAAACAAAGTATCCTGCAGATGGTATTCCGGCGAATCCTCATCCGACAGCACCGCCGCTATGCCGCCTTGGGCAAAGCGGGTATTGCTGTCCATCAGCGATTTTTTCGTAATCATCAGGACGGATTCGGTTTCGCTTGCTTTTATCGCGGTAAAAAGACCGGCAATGCCGGCCCCGATGACAATAACGTCTTTTTCTATAACCGGCAGCTCGGCCAGATCAAAATCAATTAAATATCTAGGAATCATGGCATTACGCCTCCAAAGAAGGAGTAGCGCATGCTACTTCACGAGTAACATGCGCTCCAGGGATAAACGGGCTTTGTCTGCAACATCGTTAGGGACATAAATTTGCGGCTGCATCGTTTCCAGTGCTTTCACGAGCTTTTTCAAATTGTTGACCTTCATGTTCGGGCAAACCAAATATTTAGATGCAAAATGGAACGTTTTATCCGGGCTGTCCAGGCGAAGCTGGTAGCCGGTTCCGTCTTCCGTCCCGACAATAAACTCTTTTTTATCCGATTCTTTGCAATATTTAATAATAGCGGTCGTACTGCCTACAAAATCGCCAAGCGCCACAACTTCCGGACGGCATTCCGGATGGACCACAAATTCAGCGTTTGGATATTTTGCTTTCATTTCTTCAACATCTTTTACGGTCAACATGTCGTGGGTATTGCAGTACCCTTCCCAAATGATCATCTTTTTGTCGGTATTTTGCTGAACGTAATGGCCCAGGTTTTTGTCCGGCACCCAAATGATTTCGTCGCTTTCCACCGAATTGACTACTCTGACTGCATTCGCCGAGGTGCAGCAAATATCGGTTTCCGCTTTAATTTCTGCAGAAGAGTTGATATAGGTGACAACCGTTGCGTTCGGATGCTGCGCTTTCAGCTTGCGAAGCCCGTCTACGTTCACCATGTCAGCCATCGGACAGCCGGCGCGCTCGTCGGGGATAATAACCGTTTTATTCGGAGCCAAAATTTTTGCGCTCTCGCCCATAAAATGCACGCCGCAAAACACGATAACGTCCGCATCGGTTTGCGCTGCTTTTTGAGCAAGCAGGAAAGAGTCTCCGCGAAAATCGGCAACCTCCTGAATTTCGTCACGCTGATAATAATGAGCTAAAATAATGGCATTGCGCTCTTTCTTCAACTGCAATAGCCTCTCGCGCAGCTCACGGTTCTGTTCCGCTTTGCGCTCCAGTGCCAATGCTTCCACGTTAATCCTCTCCTCTGAAAAGGGATGAGCCCGTTCAATATGCCCATTCCGAATATGGCATTTTTAGACTTTGTGAAATCATGCACATACTTGGAAAGTCTAATTGCCTCAAAAATTCAAATCTGTTGATTCAAATTTACTCCAGGCGGATGCGACTGTCAATGAAATCTACATAATTCCGTCACTTTTTACTCACAAGTAAATCGAAAGCCGCAGGCCGCTCAAAAAAAGGCCTCCTTGCCCTGACGGCAAGGAGACCTCTTGATGTGCAAACAGGTGAAGCGGCCAGCTAGCGCTTGGCCGGATCGTACGGCTCGCCCAGCGCGGCAGGCGCAAAGGAACGTTTCGTAAATACCGCCAGCACGAGCAGCGTTAATATATAAGGAAGCATGTAGAACACTTCCGAAGGAATGTCCCGCGCCCAGTCAAACAGCTGCATCCATGTGCGAAGCGCTTGAGCGAAGCCGAAGAAAATGGCCGCGCCGGCTACGCCAAGCGGATTCCATCTGCCGAAGATGACGGCGGCAATGGCTATAAAGCCTTGCCCCGATATCGTGTTGTGCGCAAAACCGCTTGTCGTGGTCAACGTAATCGTTGCGCCGCCAAGGCCGGCCATTGCGCCGCTCAGCATAACGCCGATGTAACGGTATTTCGTAACGCTGATGCCCACTGTGTCGGCCGAGCTTGGATGCTCGCCAACCGCCCGTAAACGAAGGCCAAAAGGTGTACGGAACAATACGAAGTAACCGATAATACATAACACAATGACGATGTAAGTCGTCGGGTACGCGGTAAAAATCGCATCTCCGAGGAACGGAATATCCGACAAGCCCGGAATCACCCATTTGTGAAACGGAATGTCCAGCGTAGGCGTCTGGCCAGAACCTTCATAAATCGACTTCGTCAAATAAATCGCGAGACCGGACGCCAATATGTTAATGACAACCCCAACGATCGTCTGGTCCGCTTTAAACGTTATCGTCGCTACGGCATGCAGCAGTGAGAACACTATGCCAAACACCATCGCAGCAAGCAACCCGACCCACGGCGACCCTTGCCCCATGCCGCCTTTTGTCGCGTAATCGGTAATGACGGCCGATGAAAAAGCCCCCACTACCATCAAGCCTTCCAGACCGATGTTGATGACGCCGGACCGCTCCGAGAACAAGCCGCCTAACGCCGTGAAAATCAATGCCGTCGAAAATACGAGCGTAATGTTGACGAGCTGGCCCAATATTTCAGCAACATTCACGTTAGACCGCCTCCTTCTGTCCTTGTTGATCGCCTTTGCCTTTGCCCGAACGTGTTCTGAAGAAAGGCTTCAGGAAAAACTTCACAATGCCGTGCGCTGCCACAAAGAAAATAATCGACCCGATTACAATCCGGGAAATTTCGTTAGGTACGCCGGCTTCAAAGCTCATGCCGTTCGCGCCGTAACCAAGGCCGCCGAACAGGATAGCGCCAAGCAGCACGCCGATTGGCGTATTGCCGCCGAGCAGGGCCACGGCGATACCGTCAAAACCGTAGCCCGGCGACGCCGGCATCACTACCTGATAACCAAAGACGCCGAGAATTTCAAATGCGCCGCCGAGACCGGCAAACAACCCGCTAATAAACATCGACTTTACAATCGTACGGTTAACATTCATGCCGGCATACAAAGCTGCGTCTTTATTAAACCCAACCGCCCGCAGCTCGTACCCAAGCTTCGTCCGCCACAAGATGACGTAGAACAAAATAACCGCAACCAGCGCCACTACAATCCCCCAGTGTACCCGGGCGTTATTCATATGGCTCGAAAGCCAGTCCATCGTCACCATCGCCGAATCTTTGACCGGACGTGATTTTTGCTGGCCTTGCGCAACCAGCCACCTCGAAACGATCAAGTTGGACAAATACAGCCCGATCCAGTTCAACATAATAGAAGAAATAACTTCGTTAATGCCGCGTTTCGCTTTCAAATAGCCGGCAATCGCCGCCCATAAGCCGCCGAATACCGCGCCTACGATAATCGCCAACGGCGCATGGATATACCAAGGCAGATCCAGCGTAACGCCAATGATGGTCGCCCCGGTCATCCCCATCACAAACTGGCCTTCGGCGCCGATATTAAACAAGCCGGTACGATAAGCGAAAGCAATCGCAAGCCCTGTAAAAATAAGCGGGCTAATCGCACGAATCGTTTCTCCGATATCATAAGGGGTGCCGAATACTTTCTGAACCAGGGACGAATAAGCGAGCAGCGGATTGAAGCCGCCCGCCAGCATCGCGATCGCCCCTACGATCAGCCCTAATATAATAGAAACAAACGGAACGAGGATCGACGATTTCGTAAATATTTTGTTAAGTATACTCATGCGTTATCCCCTCTCCGGCTCAGCAAGTAAACCGCTTGTATCGCCAGCCATCAGCAGACCGAGCTGTTCGTCATTCCGGACGGAAGCGTCCACTTCGCCCATCAGCTTGCCTTCATACATGACAACAATCCGGTCGGACAAAGCATACAGCTCGTCGAGTTCAAATGAAACCAGCAATACGGCTTTGCCTTGATTGCGCGCTTCCACCAGCCGCTTATGCACATATTCAATCGCCCCGATATCCAGCCCGCGTGTCGGCTGAACCGCAATCAGCAGATCAGGGTCTTTCCAAATCTCTCTTGCAATAATCGCCTTCTGCTGGTTGCCGCCGGATAACGAGCGGGCAGTGGCATGAATGCCGGAAGACCGTACGTCAAATTCCTCTACCAGCTTGGCAGACAGCTCATCCATCGCTTTATAATCAATAAAGCCGCCTTTACCGAACTGCTCATTGAAATAGGTGCTTAAAATCATATTCTCGCTAAGGGTAAAATCAAGCACCAGCCCGTGTTTGTGGCGATCCTCCGGTATATGGCTTACGCCGGCAACGGAAATGTTGCGCGGCGACTGATTCGTAATATTGCGCGAATTGAGTTTCACCTCGCCGCCATTCACTTTCAGCATCCCCGTTATCGCCTGAATCAGCTCGCTTTGGCCGTTGCCGTCAACGCCGGCAATGCCTAGAATCTCGCCTGAACGAACAGTGAAATCTACGCCGTTCAGCACCTGTTTGCCTTCGGTACCTTTCATCTGCAAGCCGCTGACGTCCAGAACGACATCGCCCGGCTTCGATTTTGTTTTTTCAACGACAAAGTTTACGTCCCGTCCGACCATAAGCTCAGCCAGCTGGCGTTCGTTCGTATCCGCCGTATTGACCGTGCGGATGACCTTGCCCCGGCGGATGACCGTTACCCGGTTGGCAAGCGCCATTACTTCCTTCAGCTTATGAGTGATGAGAATAATCGACTTGCCTTCCGCCGCCAAATGGCGCAAAATTTCGATCAGCTCTTCAATTTCCTGCACGGTCAAAACCGCCGTAGGCTCGTCAAAAATTAAAATATCGGCGCCCCGGTAGAGGGTCTTCAATATTTCCACACGCTGCTGCATGCCTACCGTTATATCTTGAATCCGCACTTTCGGATCAACTTTCAGCCCGTATTGTTCGGAGATCGCCCGAACTTTATCATTTGCATGTTTATAATTAATGCTAATTCCTTTGGTTGGCTCATTGCCCAAAACAATGTTTTCCGCTACCGTAAACGGCTGTACAAGCTTAAAATGCTGATGCACCATGCCGATGCCCAGTTCAATCGCTTTGCCCGCGCCATCAATAACCACTTTCTCGCCGTTAATGACAATCTCGCCTTCATCCGGCTGATAAAGCCCGAACAAAATATTCATAAGCGTCGATTTTCCAGCGCCGTTCTCACCAAGCAGCGCGTGGATCTCGCCTTTTTTTAACTCAAAGTTAATCGAATCGTTAGCAACCAGACCTGGAAAACGTTTCGTTATTCCTTTTAACTGAACGACCGGTGCGCCTTGCTCCATCTTTAATCAACTCCTTGGCGTCCAGCCCTGCGAAGGGCGGATCTTATCAAGCAACAACCGAAAGCCGATGCCGCTAATGCCTTGCCCGTATACACATAAAGACAAGACCGGCTCCGAGGCCGGTCTTGTCGGGACATGCATCGACAGAACATTCTCCGAAATTATTTCTTTTCTGGAACTGTCGGAACGGTAATTTCACCGCTGATGATTTTTTCTTTGTATTCGTTAACTTTATCCAATACGTCTTGCGGAACGTTTTTCTTCGAAGTTTCAGGCAAGCCTACGCCATTGTCTTTCAAGCCCAAGACAATCTCTTTGCCGCCCTGGAACGTGCCGTTGATCAGATCGTTGGATACTTTGTATACTGCTTCGTTAACGCCTTTCATCATCGATGTCAACGTAATGTCATCGCCAAACTCAAGCGATTGGTCTTTATCTACACCAATAACCCATACTTTTTTGCCGGAGTTGAAACGTTCTTTCGCTTCGTTAAATACGCCGGTGCCCGCTTGACCAGCAGCTGCAAAAATAATGTCTGCGCCTTTGTTGTATTCCGTTGCGGCAGCCGTTTTGCCCAGGTCAGGCTTGTTGAAGTCGCCTGTATAGGAAACCAGAATTTCCGCATTCGGGTTCACTGCTTTAATACCTGCTGTGAAACCAGCTTCAAACTTTTGAATAACCGGCAGCTCCATGCCGCCTACAAAACCGATTTTATTTGTTTTCGTCATCAGGCCGGCTACAACGCCTACCAGGTAAGAACCTTCGTTCTCCGCAAACGTTACCGATTCAACGTTTGGTTCATTCACAACCGTATCAATCAGGGCAAACTTCGAATCCGGGTTTTGTTTAGCTACCGTAGCCATCGCATCGGAGAACAGGAAACCAATACCCCAGATCAGGTCATACTTCTGCTGTACGAATGTGTTCAGGTTCGGCTCCATATCAGCGTCGCCTTTACTTTCGAGGTATTTCGTTTGTGCACTTGTGTCCGTATGTAGCTTTTGAAGAGCTTCCCATGCGCTTTGGTTAAACGATTTGTCGTTTACGCCGCCTACGTCAGTTACCATGCCGATTTTAAATTTCGATCCGTCTGCGGAACCAGCGGAACCTGTGTCAGCCGAAGCAGATGCATCCGGCGAAGCCGAAGGCGTATTGTTCGTATTGTTGTTTTTCGAACCGCATGCCGACAAAATCAGAGTCAGTGACAAAATCAAAGCAAGCATTAAACCAGATTTCTTCATAGTTCTCTCCCCTTAGCCTTTTTATTATTGTTTGTTGGGCAACCAGCTTTATTATCGCCTTTATGTGTAGGATGTCCTACCAGTCGCTATTATTTCATTATATGACCAAAAAAATAAACGTCAATAATTTTATGTTAGAATTTATGACATAAAGATCAGGTTTATTCCCTTATTTGTGACACAAATGTAACATAAAAACGTGATAGTCCCTTTTTTCAGGCGAAATAACATGAACAAGCTTTAAGTCCTAATCGATTATAGCTTAAATCCGAACATTAAGGAAGTGTATACACAAAAAAGAACAGACGTTCATAACGGATCAAATATCCGTGAACGTCTGTTCAAACCTGCGTTTTATCTACTTATTTTCATCCGGATTGCTGGATGGATCCACATCGGAAGGAGCATCCAGGTCCCCTGGCTCACGCGTCTGAATCCGAACTTTAACTCCGCCAACCGTGTCAATGATCGGATCTACGGAAGTTGTCTCTGCTGGAACCGTGTCCCCTTCAGGCAAACCTTCGCCTGTCAGTGTACCCGATTCAATCAGATTTTTAATTTGTTCAAGCTCCAGCGTTTCTACTTTCAGCAAAGTTTCGGCGATAATATGCACTTCTTTGCTTTTCGCAGTAAGCAGTTCTTTGGCTCTTGTGTAACACTCGTTCATAATGCGCTGCATTTCTTGGTCGATTTCATATGCAATCGTATCGGAATAGTTCTGTTCATGGCCGAAGTCACGGCCAAGGAATACTTGGCCTTGCGATTGGCCGAATTGCATCGGACCAAGCTTCTCGCTCATGCCGTATTCCATAATCATGCTGCGGGCAATGCTCGTCGCTTGTTTGAAGTCGCTGTAAGCGCCGGTGCCGATTTCGCCGATAAACAGCTCTTCCGCCACACGTCCGCCAAGCAGACCCGTAATTTTGTCGAGAAGCTCTTGCTTCGTAACAAGCATACGGTCTTCCTTCGGCAACATGATGACATATCCGCCAGCACGGCCGCGAGGAATAATCGTTACTTTATGCACCATGTCGGCATGCTCCAGGAAGTAGCCGATAATGGTATGGCCGGCTTCGTGGAACGCCACGATCTTCTTCTCGCGGTCGCTGATGACACGGCTTTTCTTCTCTGTGCCGACGATCACGCGGTCGATCGCTTCGTCCACTTCCACCATCGCAATATCCCGTTTGTTGCGGCGTGCCGCAAGAAGCGCCGCTTCGTTCAGCAGGTTCTCGAGATCTGCGCCAGTAAAACCGGTAGTGCGTTTCGCGATGACATCCAGCTTCACGTCTTTCGACAGCGGCTTGTTGCGGGCATGAACTTTCAGCACCGCTTCGCGGCCTTTTACGTCTGGGCGGTCAACCGTAATTTGGCGGTCAAAACGTCCCGGGCGGAGGAGTGCCGGGTCCAAAATATCCGGACGGTTCGTTGCAGCCACGATAATAATGCCTTCGTTGGCGCCAAAGCCGTCCATCTCTACGAGCAATTGGTTCAGCGTCTGCTCGCGCTCGTCGTGCCCGCCGCCGAGGCCAGCGCCCCGCTGACGTCCGACAGCATCAATTTCATCAATAAAAATAATGCATGGCGCATTCTTTTTAGCATTTTCAAACAAATCGCGTACGCGGGATGCGCCGACGCCAACAAACATCTCTACGAAGTCGGAACCGGAGATGCTGAAGAACGGCACGCCCGCTTCGCCGGCAACCGCCCGCGCAAGCAGCGTTTTACCGGTACCCGGAGGGCCTACCAGCAGGACGCCTTTCGGTATGCGTGCGCCAACCAGATTGAATTTGCGCGGATCTTTGAGGAAGTCCACGACTTCGACAAGCTCCTGCTTCTCTTCATCTGCCCCCGCAACATCTTCAAACGTAACCCGTTTCTTCTCTTCGTTATAAAGCTTCGCACGGCTTTTGCCAAAGTTCATCACTTTGCCGCCGCCGCCCTGGGCTTGATTCATCAAAAAGAAGAATAAAATGAATATAATCACAAATGGTACAATCGAGGATAGGAACGTCAGCCATATGCTCGGCTGATCCATTTGTTTGTACTCCAGAGGGATCCCCTTCTCATCGGACCAGGCTTCAACCTTCTGGGCTGAGTCGACACCGATGCGCCCCACAAACTTGTTGGAGCTTGCTCCCTCCGGCGCTTGCTTATAACTTCCTGTAACATAATAAGTATTGTCGTCGAACTTCAAGGTCAGCTTCTCTACATTGTCCGATTCGATGGCTTGGCGAAGCTGATCGTATCTTAGTCCGACGGTAGTATCGTTCTGGCTGCTGATAAACTGGATGATCCCGACGGTGACCAAAAAGATGATTAAATAAAATCCAGTGTTACGGATGATCCGATTCATCCCCTACCTCCTCTCAGACGCTTTAAACATTTTACCATAGCATGACTTTCCATCTCAATAGAACGGGAATGGAGCAGAAGGCATGTACGGTTCATCCTTGCCGCGTCAGGCGGACGGCTGCCGCCCCCCGCGCGTCACCCCAAAAGCATCTTATTTCTCATAAACCTCCGGCTTCAAAATGCCGATGAAAGGCAGGTTGCGGTATTTTTCTGCAAAATCAAGACCGTAACCGACGACAAACTCGTCCGGGAGGGTGAAGCCTGTGTAATCAGCCTGCAGATCAACCGTTCTGCGGGCAGGCTTGTCGAACAGCGTAGCTACCGTAACACTCTTGGCATTGCGGCGCTCCAGCACATCAATCAAATAGCTGAGCGTAAGGCCGCTGTCGATAATATCTTCCACAATGAGAACATCTCTTCCTTCTACAGAAGTGTCAAGATCTTTAATGATTTTGACAACGCCGGACGATTTGGTCGACTGGCCGTAGCTCGATACCGCCATAAAATCGATTTCCAGCGGGATGGTCATTGTTTTCACAAGATCGGACATAAAAATAAACGCGCCTTTGAGGACGCAAATAACGAGCGGATTCCGCCCTTCGAAATCCCGGCTGAGCTGCTCGCCGAGCTCCTTAACTTTCGCTTGAAGCTTGCCTTCATCATATAGCACTTCCTGAATGTCGCTTAACAAAAGAAAATCCCCTACGTTATAACTATAATTATGAGTATACCGGCGTTTCTTATTCATGCTCCATGCGAACATGCAAAATGCTTTCTGTTTGGCCGGCCTGGGCCAGTGCATGCCCCGATCTCCGGATTCCCGGAACCCATAGCAAACGCCCCTCTGCATCGCACAAAATCGGATACCGTTCGCGGAGCGACGGAGCGACTTTGGCGTCAACGAACATATCTTGCACTTTTTTGGAGCCGTTTAATCCTAAAATGTTCATCCGGTCTCCCGGCTGCCGATTTCGGATCTTAAGCGGAAATGTCAGCTTGCTCATATCAAAGCAGGCTTCATGGCGCCCTTCAGGCATCCTGTTCGCTTCGGCTGGCAGCACCGTAAATGTAAAAATAGAAGCAAATTCGTTCACCGTTACGCTGCCTGCACCGTGCACTTCATATGGATAAGAGCCTTCGGCCGGAATTGGACGGGCTTCATCAAGCCGGACAAACCGAAGCTTGCCGTATTCTCTCAGAAACCGGATATTTCCGCCGGCATCCAGCTTCCATGTGCTTTTGGCACCTGTGCGGGCGGCTGCGCGCATACTCTCGATCTGCTCAAAAGACACGGAATCCGCGTCTTGAGAAAGATAATTTAATATTAGTTTAATCAATCTCCTTTGTAAAGCGACATGGAGTCCCGCTAACGACTCGGCGTCCAGCTCGGCGCCGGATGGAGTTACAGCCACCGTTTCACGAAAAATCTTCTCCGCTTCATGCTCCATCCAGTCGTCTTCCGCACCCGCTATATGGGCCAGCCTGCATAAAGACCCGGTAAAACCCGGGTTAAGCCGGGACAAGTAAGGCAAGACGTCCAGCCGGACGACATTGCGAAAGTAATCCCGCTTCTCGTTGCTGCTGTCTATACAATATGGGATATGGAAATCAGCGCAGTACTGCAGAAGCTCTGACTTTCTCATACGAAGCAAAGGCCGGATGAGTTCCACGTTTTTTTCGCTTCTTCTCATAGCAATTGCTGCCAGGCCGGTTGTGCCCGTTCCCCGCAGCAGCCGCATCATTACCGTCTCCGCCTGATCGTCGGCATGGTGCGCCAGGGCGATAATGCCCGCCCCATGCTTTTGCGCCGCTTCATGCAAAAAGGCGTACCGCTTTGTCCGCGACGCCTCCTGGCTGTTCATCCCTGTTTCTTCTATATAATCTGGCATATGGAGAGCCGCATGCTCGAAAGGAACGCCAAGCTGCGCCGCGTAATCGCGGACCATTACCGCTTCTTCCTCAGATTCCGCCCGGAAACCGTGATTGGCGTGCGCAGCCACAAGCGCGATCCCTTCTTCGGCACGAAGCCTGCTCAGCATATGCAGTAAAGCCATCGAGTCCGGTCCCCCCGACACCGCAACAACCACCCGGTCTCCTTTCCTCCATAGCTTTTCTTCTGCAGCCAGCCGCTTCAAAGCGCGGAGCCGGCCATCGTCTCCCATCATCCCCATTGCCTGCCTCTACTCCAATCTATGTTGTACCTTTACGTTTCAACCCGTTATGTATAAAATCACGGCCGGACTCCCGCTACAGCCCATTCCGCAGCAGCCAGTATACCGAACCGGCCAGCAGCAGCACCGATGCGGCAAAAAGCCCCTTCATCCATAGCGGCACGCCGTTATGGCGAGCAAGCTCGCGGCGGTGCATGAGCTGCCGCCACAGCTCGGACGCTTCCGCCGTTGATTGGAAGCCGCCGTGGAACGCCCGGCTCAGCCAGCCGGCGTACGGTTTTAACGCCGCGTGGCCTTCGGCAAGCTCCAGCAGCTCCTCCGCCGAACGGTTTTGCGGCAGCAGCTCCTTCGTCAGCTGCAGCAGCCGCTTGGGCTCATGGAGCTGAAGGCATAATACGCCGAAGGAAAACAGATCGTACCCGCTGTCCGCCGAACGGCTGCCCATATTCCAGTACCCGCGGTCGTATATTTCCGTAAACTGCCGGACGCTTTTGCCGGCTGCGGTTACCCCGCCGTAATCAATGAGCTCGACATGGCCGTAATCGAGCGCCATCACATTCTCCATCTTCAGATCGCCGAACACCCAGCCGGCCCGGTGCAGGTCCGACAGCCTGTTCAGCAGATGGAGGCCCAGCAGCGGAAACCATTCCGCTCCGTGGCGCTCCATGAACTGCGTCAGCGTAACGCCTCGCACATAACGCATGATATAGAAAGGATGCTCCCGGCCTCCGATCGACACAAAATCATCTACATCAATAAGGAAAGCTTCCCGGCCGCTGCGCCGCTGTCCCGCAATCGTCTGCAGCACGTTGATTTCCGACTGCAGGTCGACAGCGTCCATGCCAACCTTCATGGCATACCAGGCGCGTCCATGCTCCACCAAATACACTTTACCGTTGGCGCCTTCGCCAAGCAGCTTCTCCACACGGTATTGCCGTCTTTTCCATTTCCCCACAATAACCGTGCCTTTGCGAAGCTCCAGCTTATACGACGTAGTCACTCATCATCCCATCCGTTTCATCCCTGCTCCCTTTACCATAAGCTTCCGCGCGGTAAAAATCAATGACCTGCATAATCGCAGGGCCGGTAGGCGTTGTGCCGCTCATCGGCAGCTTCGTAAATATGGAATGGACGCCGGACAAATCGGAGGTCCAGCCGATGTCCATAATGCATTCATCCCCGTGCCTGCTTCCCGGAAAATGAAAAACGCACAGCTCGCTTTGCCCCTGCCTGGCCTGCAGGCTCAGCATCAGGTCGCGAATGGCTTCCTCGACCGCCTGCAGCTTCGGCTTCATGCTGGCGCTGGCGTCGATCAGCAGCGCGACCTGCAGCTTTTGCGTCTCGCCCAGCTCGTCGATAACGCGGACGACCTCGCTTCTTTTTTCCGGAGGCAGCGCTTCGATGGAGCCATTGCCGAATACTTGCTTCAGCTCCTTTTGCACCGCGATCTGCACCGTCTGCATAACCGTCTTGCGCGTCATCATCTGCACGGTTTGCGACAGCTGCCTCGTATTCACCATGCGGCTGAGGCCGCCTCCCGCTCTCGCAATCTCGTCAATCTCGGAAGCGCCCAGCTCGCCGACATCGCCATGATCCAATATGCCTATTACATTAACGGTAATGCCTTCTCCCTGCGCATGGGCGGCAGCCACAACAGGGCTCATCCCTACGTTGGAGCATCCGTCCGTCACAAGCAATATTTGTTTCATCGTCAAACCCCTCCTTCTGAATTGAACCGCTATTCTATCAGTTTTGCCGAATTTGAGAGGGTTAAACGAAAATAGCCCGAAAATAAAAAAATAGAGCTGACTCATAGAGTAGACGTCTCTACCTATGAGTCAGCCCCCAAAGGGACAGCCACAGCATCGAAAGCAGCAGCAGCGTCCCTTGCTCCTTCTCATCCGGCTTACTAATCCGGTTTGTCACCGATAGCGCAAATCTGTCGGTCTTTCCGTCTGGGCCGTGCCGCTCGTCCGGCCGCTGCGGAAAGCGGCTGCTTGCCGAACGCATGCCGCTGTCCTCGGCGCGCATAGACGCCGGATGCTCCCAGCATGCCTTTGCGCAGCGACCGCGCATTATAATAACGCCCGCCTGGGGTTCGCTTGCGCCTCACTCCCGCCATCTCCGCCGCCGAACCGCTTTCCTCACGCGGGATGATCAGCTTCAGCATCCCTTCCTTCCGCATGCCGGAACTGATCCGTTCACTGTACTTCACCCATTGCAAGCTTATTTTCAGATTCATCTATTATCCGCTCCTTTAAAAAATAGTGGTTGATATGAAATCCCTTTAACGGGTGGCGATACTTGCGAAAAGAGGGCTGCATGCCTGAATAATCCGGTCCGGCTGCCGCTCAGCATGCCGTCCTTATCCGTATGCCTGCGGCAAGTCAGCTCACCGTCCTCGGCCGCTCCAGCTTGTCCAGCCCCGGCCACCGGAAGGAAGCCCATTCGGGCAAATGCTTATCGACGCGCGCCACCAGCACGGTCATGTCGTCCACGATATCGCCTTCATGATGCCGCACGACCGTTTCCAGCAGCATATCCGCTATTTCCTGCGGATCATCCGCTTTCATCTCCTGGATGATCCGCTTCATCCACATATCTTTATTCACCGCATAGCCGGGGGCGTCATAGATGCCGTCGCTCATCATAATAAGCGTATCGCCCGGCTGCAGCTGCATAGAAACAAGATCAAAATCAATGTCCTGCAAAATGCCGATCGGCAAATTGTTAGCGGTAACCGGTATCACCTCTCCGCCTCTTTTAATGTAGCTTGGCGTTGAGCCAATTTTCATAAAGGTTGTCATAGCCGTATACAAATCAATAATGGCTAAATCTACGGTTGCAAACACTTCGTCCGGCGAGCGGAGCAGCAGAATCGAATTCACCGATTTGACCGCCAGCTTCTCGTCCATGCCGGATTGCAGCAGCTGCTGCAAAATGGTAAGCGCGGCGCTGCTTTCTTCGCGGGCGCGCTCGCCGTTGCCCATGCCGTCACTGATGGCGACGGCATATTTGCCGTTGCCCAGCTCGAGCATCGCAAAGCTGTCTCCCGACAGCAAATCTCCGCCTTTGGCGGCGCCGGCGATGCCGGTTTCAATTTCGTATTCCTTTGCCGAGCCGAACACGGCTAACGCCGGCTCGCCGCTTTTGGCCGGAGCGTTCTCCGACTTGACGGCGATATGCTCGCCCAGAATATCACTGAGCAGCGGCGCGATTAATTTGCGGCATTCATCGTATCCTTTATGGAACGTGTGGTATACGAGAATTTCTACATTCCCCTCCTCCAGGTTAATAACCTCGATTTCCTGAATCGATAATCCTAATCCCTCCAATGCTTCGCGGATTTGTTCTTCCTGCAGATGAAGCGTCATCCCCTCCCGTTTAATTTCTTTGGCGAGGTCCTCCATGACCTGGGACACGCCGGCTAATTGATCGGCAACAAGCTGCCTGGAATCGAATAATTGTTTCCGCCAGTGCATATCATTTTGATATAGCTCGTACTCCTGGCGGATAATGCCCAGCACCTGCGGAACTTTGGAGCAATGGGCATTCCAGTGGCGGGGGACGTCCTTGGGCAGCAACGTTTGCCCTTCCCGCACCGCCTCCATCATCTCCGTCATAATTTTGTTGGTCTGAAAATATTTGTTCTCCCAGCATACTTTCTGTTTATGGCAGCTGGCGCAGCTCTGCTCGCATACGGCCGTCATGAATTGGTTCAGCTCCCGATCCTTGCGGGCTGCAGACGTCTCGGCGGCAGATGAGCCCCCGAATTGTCCAAAGCTGCGGGAAAGCTGGCGGAATACTTCCGAATATTGAGAGACGCGGTCGGCCGTCACTTCGCGTACCCTTTTCGCATAATCATGCTGGCTTTGGGCATGTTCGCCCGTTCCCGGCACATAACGCGCAATAATGCGGATCATACTGCGCGGCGTAAGCAGAAGCAGCACTGCCGCCGCCACCGATTCCCAGGTCGAAGCCATCACATCGCTGCCGCTGCCGATATAGACCGATAAGATCGAAGTGCCCAGCAGCATCCCGAAAGCGGTCGCCATTTTGCCTCCTTCACGAAGCAGTCCGGCCAGCAGCCCTGCAAAAGCAAGCAAACTCATCTGCACAATCGCCTGCAAATCCGCAAGGCTCAGAATAAGCCCGGCAACGACGCCTACCGATGCGCCCAGCGGCGCCCCTCCGGCGAGGGCAAACAGCAGCAGCGTATACCGCGACATCACATGTTCGGCCGACAGCCCGTACACCGACCAGCCCACGAGGCCAGTCATAACCGAAGCAAGCATAATCATGAGGCAAATAATTTCCTCATTGCGCAAAGTAGCTGTCTTCTTGGACATCGTGAGCACCGGCAGCGCCTGAATGAACACAAGCGTCAGCACAAAGCTGAGCGATGCTTCAACGACAATCATCATAAAGTGGTACCAGCTCAGGGAATCTCCGATCAGCACCTGAAACAGCTTGACCACCAGCGTAGCGATAAACACCAGCAGCGGGGC
Organism: Paenibacillus protaetiae; assembly: GCF_004135365.1. NCBI lineage: Bacteria > Bacillati > Bacillota > Bacilli > Caryophanales > Paenibacillaceae > Paenibacillus > Paenibacillus protaetiae. Next base: position 3,157,186 of record NZ_CP035492.1, read on the forward strand.
CGACGTCAGCTCGGCTTTCTCGAACGTCTCCAGCCCCTTCAATAACAAGAATAAAGCGGCGATCTCCATCCCGATCCATAACGGCGCCGGCTCCATTGCAAACCAGCTGCCCGCCACAAGCGATAACGCCACCCACGGGTATACATCCTTTCTCATAAAATAGATAACGGCGAAATAAGCAGCGGCAAACGGCATCAGCGACTCCAGCAGCACCGCCCGTCCAAACAGGAAGCCAAGCGCTACAAGCAGCAGCGTCCATTTTTTTGCCGCAATCAACTGGACAGGTCTAAACCCGGAAACAGCATCATATGCTCTCTTCAACAGGGACCGGGCTTTGCCCGTCCTTTTCGTACCCGGAAACATGACGACGTTTTCTTTACTCATCCTTACGGACACCACCAATCAAAAGTAATGTGTTTCCAAGTATAGGGGCCAGTCCGTATGAAGTTTGTCATTATGCGGAAGCAGCCTGAATTTTTTTTCCGACAAAAAGAAATGCCGCTGCAGCGATTGTCAGCAGCGCCGCAACCGCTTGATTTGCAAGCGGTTTCACTGTTTTTGCTTCCGGTTACGGGGACATGCCTTCAACAAAATACGAGGTCGCCGATCGGCGTTTTGGCTGCAAATACAGCGCCAATCGTGTCGGGAATGCTTGAGAATCCGAGTAAATTTTATTTCGTGGCGAATTACAGGGAAGGCGGTTTGACAAAAAGAAGCATAAGCCTCCGTAAGCGGGCGGGCTGCCGACGTTCTTTGGCGGTATGCCGCGTTTTATTGCGGAAAGCGGCCGCCGGGGGAGTAGAGCGCGGTAATCGTGCCTGAAACAAAAAAGCCTGCCCGGGTATGCCGGGCAGGCTGCTGAAGTTTATAAACATTATGAGAGGTGACGTATTAAACCCTTTTGGCTCCGCGGCCGCCGCGTTTGCCTTCCGTGTTTTTCTTCAAGGAAGAAATCCGTTCTTCACTATCTTTCAGGAAGCGTGACATTTTATCCTCGAATGACGGTTTGCCGAACGATGGTTTACCATACGATGGTCTGCCAGTCGAAGGCTTGAATGGACGTCCACCTCGGTCCCCGCCGCCACTTGGGCCGCCGGCACCAGCGCGATTGAAGCTACCGCCGCCGCCTGTGCGCTCACGCTGCGGAGGTTGTTGACCTGCAGGCCGGTCAATTGCCTGTTTGATAGAAAGCCCGATCTTACCGTCTTTGTCCACGTTGATCACTTTCACCGTAACGATGTCATCAATCTTCAGGTGATCCTTCACGTCCTTGACGTAGTTATCGGCAATCTCCGAGATGTGAACGAGCCCTGTGACACCTCCCGACAAGTCGACAAATGCTCCGAAATGCGTAATGCCTGTCACTTTACCCTCTAACTTGGCGCCCACTTCAATTGCCATAAAATAAAATGTTCCTCCCTAAAATTTTTGCGAAATAGCTATACAACGTGATTATAACCGAACCGAAGAAGCAAGGTCAACAGACGTTCACCCGTTTTCGAAGCGGCTATTTGACCACTTGTATCACCTTTTCTCCTTCTTTTACCATACCTTGTTCTTTCGTTGCCAACTGCTCAATATATTCCGGATCGTTTAATTTATCAATCTGCTCGGAAAGGCTTTGTTTCTGCTGAATGGCTTCGTCCCGCTGCTGCTTCATGGTGGCATAACGGCTTGCCGTCTCCTGCTGCTGCTGCATCTGTCCAAAAAACGTATAAGCTGCCCATCCCATAAAAATGACCATGAATGCAAGCCAAATCTTCATTCTGCGCTTAGAGCCGGGTCTGGCTGCCGGTTTGTTCGAATTCGTTGCCGCGACAATCGCCATTAGCGAAATATACCTCCCTCGCTATTCTATTCAAAGTTTAATCGGACCCTTTGCTGCGCTTAAACCATCGGTTCCATAGCGATCCGGCTTTGGCGGCAAGCCCTTTGGCTCTTGATGCCAGCTGCAGCCTGCTTGCGTAAGGGCCGGCCCGCTTGATGAGCGGCCTGGCAATAGGACCAACTATCCATTTGGCCAGCAGCCAAAATGGACGAAGTAATTGTACCACAAGTTTTAACAGGAAAATAGTGATTGCAGTCGCAAATCCTAAAATTACCCTTGCCAATTTGTACAGCAGAAGCAACGGTTTTACAATCGTCCATTCCAGCGTCTTCAGCAGAAGGCGAATGAGCGTGCGAACCGCCTCAATCAGCCAGCGGACGATTGCGGAAACCGCTTTGCTAAGCAAAAAATAATAAACCAACACCCCGACAAACAGCCCCAGGAACACATATATGCGCACCTCGCCGTTATTGCTGGCATACAGCACCCGGAATACAATCAGAGCCGCCGCGATCCAATAGGCCAGGTCGAGGAATGGAAGCCACCACTTCGGAAACTTCAGCTCGGTAGATACTACCCGGTAGCTGTCGAACACAGCACCCATCCCAAGACCGGACAGCAGCATAAGCGCCATTGTCCACCATTGCATACTAAGCGTCACTTGAACAGCTTCCCGAACAATCCTTTAGATTTGCCGGTGTTATTGCCATCCAAATAGGCGAGTGAATGGATGAGCCCCTCTATGATGACAAGCCCCTGTTCCAAATTAAGATGCTTAATGTGCAAGTTCTGCCCTTTAATCGTCAAGAAACCAAGCTCGGTCTCCAGCAGAAATTCCTCGGTGTCGAAGCTGTCCACATTCCGCGCACCGGTAATTTCCAGCAGTTTCCGGTTCTGCAACCTCAATTCCTGATTTTTCTGCACCTTGCTTTGTTCCGCCATGAACCTGTCCCTCCCGCTCCAAGCGCAGCAGCGTATGCGGCCGGCGCATCCCGCGCGCATGCTTGTACTTAAAACTAGCTTATGGGACAGGATAACGGTTTAGAACCGGGCTTGCCGCTGCGCGCCTTTTACATGCTTCAGTTGGGCGACGATAATCACGCTGATAACGACAAGCAGAAACCAGGAGCTGATTTTGCCGAAGCCAACAATCGTCCAATGCTGCGCCTGCCCGGGATACGTCCAGGCGCCAAAAAAAGTCGATATATTTTCCGCGACCCAAATAAAAAAGCCAATCAGCAGAAACGACAGCACCATCGGCATGCTGTATCTGCGCCCCCGCACCGCAAAGCTGACCTTCGTCCGGTAAAAGACGATCACAAGCAGCACGGTCAGCACCCAGCGCAGATCGGGCACATAATGATGCGTAAAAAAATTCAAATAAATCGCCGCGCTGACAGAAGCGGCGTACAACGAGCGCGGCCAGCCGGCAATATCCAGCTGCAGCCTGCGCCAAGCCTGGCAAATATAACTCGCCACGCTTGCGTACATGAACCCGCTGTACAGCGGAACGCCTCCCACCTTCGTCCATGCTTCACCCGGGTACGACCAGGAGCCCATATGCACCTTGTACAGCTCAAGCATAAGCCCGATGATATGGAACATACAAATAACTTTCAGCTCGTCGAACGTTTCCAGCTTGAACGCCAGCATGCCGGCCTGAGCCAGCAAGCAGATGAGCAGCATCATATCGTAACGGTGAAAATAAGGCACTTCAACCGCCTTGGTCAGCGCCAGCGCCGCAAAAATGATGACCGGAAATATACAGCTCAAAGCCTGCTGCCAGCCAAATGCGACAAGCGACCGAATAAACCGCATCTTGTTCCCCTCTCCGCCCGTATAGGCTTTGCGATCCCGGCGGCAGCTTGCTTTGCCTGCTTGAAGAAACGGGCCAAAGCAAAAAAACCGCCTGCAAGCTTAACGCTTGCAAACGGCTTTATGTTTCACTGCCAGCCATCATCCGGCTTGCGCTGTTCTTCTTTAAGTAAGGTGTAAAGCTCGCCTGCTTCTTCTTTACGGGTCGTCTCCGCAATCCGCTCGACGCGGACGGTTACGATTTTCTGGCCGTACTGAATTTGCAGTTCATCCCCCGGCTTCACTGTGCTGCTCGCTTTCGCTTCGCGCCCGTTAATCCAAACCCGCCCTTGCTCGGACACGTCCTTGGCGACTGTGCGGCGTTTAATCAACCGGGAAACCTTCAGAAATTTATCAAGGCGCATGCCTTATTTGATTGCTTCTTTCAGCTTGTTGCCTGCTTTGAATGCAGGAACTTTGGATTCTGGAATCGTGATTTCTTTACCAGTTTGCGGGTTGCGGCCAACGCGGCCGGAGCGTTTGCGAGTTTCGAAAGTGCCGAAACCGATCAGTTGTACTTTATCGCCTTCTGCAAGAGCGTCTGTTACTTCACCCAAAAAGCCGTTCAGAACAGCTTCAACGTCGCGTTTAGTCAAGCCGCTTTTTGCTGCAATGTTGTTGATAAGGTCTGTTTTGTTCATAAATAATAATCCTCCCAAAATACCTAAATTTGTAAGTTGGCGTCATTACGCCTACTTTCATGGAATTTTCTATTGTACACGAAGATTATACATTCTGCCATTCCATAAAAAATTCCTGCTTGTCCCAAAAAAAAATTGAGTAATTTGGTGATTGCCGGCGAATTTTGACGAATAATTAAAGTTTCAAACGTTTCGCTTCTTCCCACCATCTGTCCATTTCTGTTAAATCAGTCTGGTCAAATTTTCTGCCGCTTATACGAAGCTGTTCCTCGATATAAGCAAACCGGGATTTGAACTTGGCGATTGTCCGGGACAGCGCTTCTTCCGGATCGGCGTCAATAAACCGGGAAACGTTGACGGCTGCAAACAGCAGATCGCCCAGCTCGCCGGCTTGTTCATCCGCGCCTTGCGTCCGGATCGCCTTGCGCAGCTCTGCCAGCTCCTCTTCCACCTTGGCCAGCACCGGTTCCAGCTCGCCCCAGTCAAATCCGACCTTGGACGCTTTCTTCTGCAGCTTGTAGGCCTTCATCAAAGCAGGAAGATCCGGCGGAATGCCGTCCAGCGCCGATTGCTTGGACGGGTCAAGCCCTTTGCGCCGCTTCTCCTCGGCTTTCATCTGCTCCCAATTGCCCAGCGCCTCTTCCGCGTTGCCGGCTCCCATGTCGCCAAACACATGCGGATGGCGGAAAATGAGCTTTTCATTAAGGGTTTGGATAACATCGTAGACTGAAAAAGCGCCAACTTCTTCTTCCATCTGGCTGTGCAGCATCACTTGCAGAATGACGTCGCCAAACTCCTCGCGCATCCCGTCGGGATCGTCTTGATCCAGCGCTTCAAGCGCTTCGTACAGCTCTTCGATGAAGTTTTTGCGGATCGACTGATGCGTCTGCTCGCGGTCCCACGGGCATCCTTCCGGACTGCGCAATATGGCGACAATTTCATGCAGGCGGTCGAATGAGCGGTTAAGCAGTGAAGGATCATCCGAACGCGGAACCCAGATCAGCGACAAATTGCCGAAGCCGGATACACGATCCAGCTCATACAGCGGCACGCGGATGATCTGCTCCTCGCCCGCAACGCCCAGCGCATGGGCCACAACGACTTCAAAATGGTCGGGATACCGCTCCATCAGCGCAAGCTTTACATCGGATGCGGTGAATGTATCGTACACTTGCCCGATAATGGTATGCATTTGCGGGCGGATTGCAGAAGGGGACAGCCCTGCCGCATCGAGCAGCGCAAAGCCGTCAATCGGATCAATGCCAAGCCGCAAAAACGCCTGATCCAGGAAGCTCTCGCCGCCCAATATAGCAAGCGTCCCTTCCGGGCACCGTTCCCGAAGCAGCTGCACCGTCCTCTCCGCAACCATCGGATGGCCCGGAACCGCATAAACGATCGGCTCCGCCGAACTTGCCGCCTCTTCCAGCAGTTTAGCTGCAATGGCTTCATACACATCCGGGAAGCTGTCCATTTGCTCATAAACGGAATCAAAGGAGACAAAAGAAATGCCCTGCTCCTTCAGCAGCGCCATCATCGGATGGTCCGCCGTCCGGACGAAAACACGCGCCGCCGACTGCAGCCTGCGCCATACGCCAAGCGTCAGCTGATCGGGGTCGCCCGAACCTAAGCCAACGACGGTAATTTGCTCGTTCACTCGTAATTCCTCCTTTGTGCAATGCGATGCACGGATGCCTACTGCCATATATGCTCAGAAAATCTGGATGGACATCAAACGTTAATAACCAAATGCGGCCGCACAGCCCGCCTCAATTGCCGCCATGCCAATTCACGTTTACCCGCTCTATAGTTTACCCTTCGGCACCCGCTTTCGCAAACCTGTCCGGCCGGCGTTGCTTGCCGTCCCGCCTTTAGATATATAATAATATTACGACAACCGCCATGGAGCGTGATTCCGATGAAAATTGTCATTGCCCCGGACAAATTTAAAGGGAGCCTGACGGCTGATGAAGCGGCCGCCGCTATCGAACGCGGCGTTCGGCGCGCCGTGCCGGATGCGGATACTATCCGCATCCCGGTGGCGGACGGCGGCGAAGGGACACTGGACAGCCTTGTCGCTGCGGCAGGCGGCTCGAAAACGCCGGTGGCCGTAACCGGCCCGCTTGGCGAACCGGTTACGGCCGAATATGGCGTCATCGGCGGCGGGCGGACCGCCGTTATTGAGATGGCGCTGGCCTCAGGGCTGCTGCTCGTGCCGGCGGAACAGCGCGATCCGCTGCGCGCCACTACATACGGCACCGGCGAGCTGATCCGGCATGCGCTGGACGCCGGATGCCGGGAGTTCATTATCGCGCTGGGCGGCAGCGCGACCAATGACGGCGGCGCCGGTATGCTGCAGGCGCTGGGCATGAAGCTGCTCGGCGCAGAAGGGCAATCCGTCCCGCCCGGAGGCGGGCAGCTTGGCCGCATCGCGAAAATAGATGCGGCGCAGTGGGATAAACGGATTGCGGAGTCGGCGTTTACGATTGCCGCCGACGTGCAAAACCCGTTTATCGGCGCCGAAGGCGCCACCCGCGTATTCGGCCCGCAAAAAGGGGCCGGGCCGGCCGTTATTGAGCAGCTGGAGCAGGCCATGTCCAGCTGGGCGGACCGCATCGCCGAGGCAACCGGCATGCGGCTGCATGACAAGCCCGGCGCCGGTGCAGCCGGCGGCTTGTCCGGCGCGTTCCTCGCGTTCTTCCCCGCCCGGATGCGGCGGGGCATCGACGTCGTGATGGAGCAGGCCGGCGTCAGCCGCCTTCTCCAAGGCGCTGATCTGGTGCTGACGGGCGAGGGGCGCATCGACGGGCAGACCGCCGGCGGTAAAGCGCCGCTTGGCATTGCGCAGGAAGCGAAGCGGCAAGGCGTGCCCGCCATCGCGCTGGCCGGCGCGGTTGGCGATGGCGTAGCGGCGCTACACGCCCATGGGCTGTGCAGCGTTCACAGCATCGCCAGCAGCCCGATGCCGGCCGAAGAAGCGATGGCTAGTGCGGCGCAGCTGCTCGAGCAGGCTGCCGAGCAAATTATGCGTGCATTTGCGTGCGGCCGCCGCTAGGCCGCGCTGCATGCCGCGGCGCACGCCGGCACAGCAACCGCCGGCTGCTTGACGCCGTCGCCCCTTCCAAAATTATCAACATAAAACAACCCGGCTTCCTCCATGGAAAGCCGGGTTGTTTGGATTGTGGCTTAACGGATCTCGCCAACGACAACGGTAAGGCCGTCCAGCTCGACGTCAAGCTTCAGCACATCACTGAACAACGAAACGGGCACATACGTAACCCCGCCGACGAGCACCGGCGCAGCGCCCAGCTGAACTGCGGCTTCGCCTTCGCGGGTGTAGCTGTCTTTGCCCGGCACAACGAATACTTGCGCCGCGTCTTTGCTGAGCACAGTGCCTGTCTTGCTCCACTGCACCTTATAGCCAAAATGCTCGGCTACGGCGCGCAGCGGCAGCAGCTTTACGCCTGCGTCATTTTGAACATAAGCCAGGGCGTCGGCTGCCGCACTTCCTTGCGGCTGAAGCCGGATCGCGTCAGCCGCAGCAGATGCCGCTGCCCCCGCATCCGGCAAATGTACCGGGATTTCGATAATTCCGGCTGCGTACGGGGCAATCTCATATTGCTGGAACACGATAAACACTTGATTGCCTTTCACATAAAAAACATGATCCGCTGTAATGCCTGTAAACGCGTCCGGGAAATACATATCCGGTTCTTCCGCAATTTTATCGTTAACCGCCTTGTTTACGATCGCTGCGTAACCTGTGCCGAACAGTTTCTCCAGCGTAAGCGCCGAGGCCGTCTGGTCGTTCTGCACATTGTAGGTGTCGATGCGGGTGCCGCCGTGAGCGCCGCCCGAGAACGAATAGGTCGACACCACAAGCGACAGCCTGCCGCCGGCTGCTTCGCCGCCGTCGGACTTTAGTTCATATGTAATGGTCAGATCATGCGGCCGGTATTCATAGCCGACTTCCTTGGCCGAAGCGGCATCCTCCGCTGCATCCTTTTGGAGCATTTCCAAATCCTGCGCCGCCTGCTTCTGAATACGGTCATTTAGCTGCTGTTCGTATTGCTTATCCGCCATGCCTGAAATAACCGGAACTTGCATATCTAACGTGTATAGGTCGTTTGTTTCTTTTTGCGTCTGCGCCGTTACCGTCACCGGAACCCGGACCGCTGCCGAAATCGGGACCGCTGCAACCGGAACTGCGCTGGAAATGTTCTCAAGCGTAGCTGCCGGAGCCGCCGCTTCGGCTGCCGATGCCATCGGTACAGCCGCAGCCAGCAAACATGCGCCGGCTACCGTGGCGGTTAACATTTTGAAAGGATGTGTACGCATCTTGATCCTCCTGCCGTTATGTCTTCGTTATTTTACCGTTATTTACTATATCGCAAGCGTACAGCCAAAAAGTTACAAAGCGGTAAAACAGGCTGCCGCAGCGGAACCGCAGCCGGCCCGGGCGCAGTCCTGCCATATTCGGCAGGACTGCGCCCAGAGCAATCGCAAAAAAACCAACCGGCATCGCTGCACGGTTGGTTTCAGCGCGCAAGCATCCGCTGCGCATTCGCTTATTGTTCCATTTGCTTCGCCAGAAAACCGGCTGCGGTCTCCGTCATTTTGGTCTCCAGCTGCCCCATTTTGACAGAATCGTCCTTGCTGAGCAGCACAACTGTGCCGATCGGATCCCCGCCAGCGACGATTGGAGCTGCGACGTAGGAACTGTAGGCGTCCTGGTTGTCTTTTACAATTTCGTAATTGCCGCCGGTAGTTTCCACCAGCGTTTTACGATTTTCCATGCAAGACTCCAGCGCAGGGCCAATCGGCTTGTCCAGCAGCTCTTTTTTGGAGGCGCCGGCTACAGCGATAATGCTGTCGCGGTCGGTTATAAGCGTAATATGATTCGTGCTTTCATACAGCGATTCCGCATACTCCTTGGCGAAGTCGCCAAGCTCGCCGATAGGCGAATATTTTTTCAAAATGACCTCGCCATCGCGGTCAACAAAAATTTCAAGCGGATCTCCTTCGCGAATGCGCAGCGTGCGGCGAATTTCCTTCGGAATCACCACACGTCCCAAATCATCAATACGACGCACAATTCCAGTTGCTTTCATTTCATGTTGCCCCACTTTCCTAGAGGATTTTGAATCGACTGGATGAACCGAAGCCTGCCTTACGGGCAAAGCTGCGTTTAGCGGCAGGCTTATTCGCCACGGGTGCCTTGCTCCGCTGCCGGCAGTTTCCCGCCATGCGCTGCAGCGATATGGGACATTCCTTCGTATGGGAAGAAAACCGCCTTGTAAAAGCAGAGGCCATTCCTTGCCGCTTAGGCGGCTGGCAGCAAACTCTGCATCGTAAGAATAAGCATCCCAGCGGGTACAGTCGCCGTGATTTGCTTGACTGGCTTCCACAATTGCCGGGCTTATACTTTCCTTGAGCGAATGTGAAACTGACCATAGTATTCATCCGCTCCCATTTTCTTATACGCTCCGGGATGGGTGCAAAGCATGAATTTGAATGCGCTTACTTCATTTACAATTGACAATGATAATTATTTTCATTATCATAAATCGGTAATCCATATCGTACGGGGTGAAGGCCGTGAAAGTGCTGGAAAAGCTTGAAACATTCCTTGTATTGGCCGAATGCGGTTCCTACACCGAGGCGGCGAAAAAAATGTACTGCTCTCAGCCGACCATCAGCAACCATATTCAACAGCTGGAGGAACATTATCAAACGAAGCTGATCGAGCGGAGAGGAAAAAAAGCCGAACTTACCGAACAAGGGGAAATTGTGCTGGAGTATGCCCGCAAATTGACTTGCCTGATCGCGGAATCGGAAACGATGGTGCGCAAATCGCAGCAAAAGCAGGAGCGCATCATGTCCCTTTATGTAAGCAACTATATATCGGAATATTTTTTCGGGCGGATTTTGTCCCATTATCATGGGGCGTATCCTTCTCAGCTGCTGGAGATTTATACGTATTGCTATAGCGATTTGCGTACGGCACTGCTGGAAGGCAAAGCCGACTTTGCGTTCTTGCCGTTGTATGACGATTCCTTGTTGGCCGCTGAATTCGATGCCGTTCCGCTGTTTGAGGAGGAGCTGGTTTTTGTCATCTCGCCGAGCCATCCGTGGAAATCCCGCAAAATGATCTACAAACGCGAATTCAGCCGGCAGACGATTCTTCTGCCAAGCAGCCCGTTTATATGCAGCACGATCAAGCAGGAGTTGCAGGAGCACGCGCAGGCTCGTTTTCTGCAAATGAGCAATTTCGGCACAATCAAGCAGTCGGTCCAGGCCGGAATCGGAACCGCGTTCCTCCCTTATGAAGCGGTGCGCAGCGAGCTGGAGACCGGACAGCTGCTTACGATTCCTATAGCCTCGCTGCAGCTGATCCGCTCCAATGGGCTGGTTGTCCGAAAAGGGAAGCGGCTGTCCGAAGCCGAGTACAATTTCTGCGGGCAGGTGCGGCAGTTTTTCTCCCAATATTACCAGCGTCCGGCACCGGTGCAAGCCGGCCGCACCCCTCATCAGAACGTTCCTGCACCCGGTGCATCCTGAATGGATGTGCCGGGCAAAAGGAGCGTTTTTTAGTCCGCTTTTATACTTCTATGTGTACTGGCATGCCGCGAGCAGCGCCTTCGCATAAGCGGTGGACGGCTGGCGGAGCAGCGATGCGGCTTCCCCCTCCTCCACGATCCGCCCTTGCCGCATGACCCCCATCCGGTCGGCGAAGCCGTGTACCGCATCCAGCCGGTGCGTAATAAACAAGATCGACATCCCGCTATCCCACTGCAAATCCATCAGCAGCTGCATCATATCCGCTTCGGTCGCGGGATCGAGCGCCGAAGTCATTTCGTCGGCGACAAGCAGCCGCGGCCGCAGCGCCAGCGCGCGCGCTACGGCGATGCGCTGTTTTTGCCCGCCGGAGCATTCGGACGGGCGCCGCAGCAGCAGCCCGCGCGGTAATCGGACCTGCTCCAGCAGCCCGCCGGCCAGCGCATATGCTTCGCGCCGGGCCATCCCTTGCAGGACAAGCGGTTCGGCAATAATATTCTGCACCCGCCAATACGGATTCAGAGAGCGGTCCGGGTTTTGGAATACCATTTGCACCGGCGAGGAGGGAACGCCGCCTTTGCCATGGCCATGGGCTGCAAAAGCTGAGCCCGGCTGCGGCGGAAACCACCGCACCTCGCCTTCGGAAGGCCGCTCCAGACCGACGAGAATACGGGCAAGCGTAGATTTGCCCGAGCCGCTTTCCCCTACAAGCACATACGTCTCCCGCTCCCGTATCGCTAGCGATACGCCGTCAACTGCCGCAGCGGCGGGCGGCTGGCCAAACCGTTTGACGATATGGGCCATCTCTACCATTAGCGGGTTCATCATACCGCATCCTCCTCTCCGGTTAACTGCCGGGCCGCAGATGCGGATGCAGCCGCCGTTCCGACTGTATCGCGGACGAGCGCTCCATCCTTCAGCTCCAGCACACGATCGGCCATATAATAAGCCGCTTTAATATCATGCGTAATCAGGATAAGGGCCATTTGATGCTCGCGCGTCTTGGCGGCAAGCAGCTCCAGCACCTCGCGTTTCACAATGGGATCAAGAGCAGCTGTCGGCTCATCGGCAATCAGCACGCGCGGATGGTTCAAAAGCGCGAGCGCGATCATGGCCCGGCTCAGCATGCCTCCGCTTAGTTCATGCGGGTAACGGTCCAGCACATGCTCCGCGAGCTGCACCTCGCTAAGCGCTTTAGCCGCAGCGGCGCGGTTGGCGGCGGCCGTCAGCTTAGGCGGCTGCACCTCCGCAAACTGTCTGCCAATCGTCATGAGCGGGTGAAAGCTGGCTTGCGGGTCTTGAAAAATAAACGCCGCGTCATGCCAGCGTACCGGCGCTTCCCCCGGCGCAGCCCCGTAGACGGGCTTGCCGTTCAGGCGCGCCGTACCGCTCGTCCGGCGCTCCGGCAGCAAGCCGTACAAGGCGCGGGCAAGCGTTGTTTTGCCCGAGCCGGACGGGCCGATCAGCGCGGTGATGCTGCCGGCGGCAGCGGTGAACGATACCGGCTTCAGCGCTTCGGTATCGCCGTAATAGGCCGCGAGGCGAATTGCCTCGACGGCGGGCGTCTCGCCGCTGGCGGGGTGCGGGGCATCCGCTTCGCCGTTTGGCGGCGATACACTCGCTGACGCATACGCGGACGCGGCGGTTTGCGGCGCTGCAACCGCTGACGCAGCCGCTTGCAGCGGCGCGCCTGGCGGTGCTGCTGCGGCGCCGCCACCGAATTGCGGCGGCAGCCCGCTCGGCGCCGAAGGCGCAGCTGCGCCTTCGGCGGCGGATTGCACCGCTGCGGCGGCACGCGGCGGCTTGCTGCGGCGCGCGGCTTGTGCCCGCCGCTTGGACTCGCCGCGCGCTTCCGTTCCGGAGCCGGCCGCTTCAGGGCGCTCGCCAAGCAGCGCGAGGCCAACCGTCACAAGCATGATCGCCACAACCGGCGGCAGCACGGTCCACTGCCATGCGTTCGTCATCCACGTATCGTTTTGGCTGAACGCCTGCTCCAGCATCCGGCCCCACGAAGCGCGGTTGGCGTCGCCGATGCCGAGGAAGGACAAGCCGGCCTCCATCATCACCGCCTGGCGGAACGTCAATATAAACTTGGTGCGCAGCAGCGGCCACAGAAACGGCAGCAGATGGGAGCGGATCATATACCAGGTGCCGCCGCCGAACATCCGGGACGCCAGCACAAATTCCCGCTCCTTGAGCGACAGCACCGAGGCGCGGATCAGCCGCATGTAACCGGGCCAGGTCAGCAGCCCCAGCGTCATAATGAGCTGCAGCGTGCCGCCGCCGGTAAAGGAAGCGACAAGCAATATAAGGAGCAGCGCAGGCAGGACAAGCAGCATATTCGCCACAGCATGCAGCACCGTATCCAGCTTGCGCGAATAACCGGCCAGCATGCCCAGAAGCCCGCTCAGCAGCGTGCTGATCAGCGCAACGGCTACGCCGGTTAGCAGCGTCGTCCTAGCGCCGTGCAGCAGCTGGCTGAGCATATCCTGGCCAAGCGAATTCGTCCCAAGCCAGTGCGCTGCCGAAGGCGGCAAGTAGCGGTCCGCGTCCATATACAAGCGGTCATAGGAGGTTACCAGCGGGCCAGCAAGCGCCGCCGCAATAAAGAACGCCATCAGCGCAAAGCCCGCCCACTGCGCACCGGACCAGCGCCTGCGGAAACGGCTGCCGGAAGATTCGCCGCTCATTGCATTTCCCCCTTTTTGGCCGTGCGGATACGCGGGTCAAGCCGCGGATATAACCAATCGGCCGCGATGTTAAAGAACAGCACAAACAGCGTCATGAGCAAAAACAAGCCGTGCAGCAGCGGATAGTCGCGGGCCAGAATCGCCTCCTGCAGCAGCTTGCCGATGCCCGGATACGAGAACACCGTCTCGGTCAGCACGGAGCCGGCCAGCATGCCGCCGATGCGCATCATGATCACCGTCACCAGCGGCAGCGACGCGCTGCGCGCCACATGGCGCAGCATCAGCGCTTTGTCGCCGATGCCTTTGGCTGCGGCAAACTCGACAAAAGGCTCGCGTCTCACGCGGATCGCTTCATTGCGCATGAGCAAATAGATCGACGCCAGATTGCCTGCCGCCAGCGTCACGATCGGCAGTGCCGCATGCCGCAGCACGTCGGCCGCCTGAGGCAGCCAGGAGCCGGGATGGTAAAATGCCGTCTTCGCCCCGCCCAGCGGCAGCCAGCCCCACTGTACTGCAAACAGGATCAGCACCAGCGTGCCGACCAGAAATTCCGGAACGGCGCTTACCGTAAGCATAGCGACGAACAGCCCTCTGTCGCTGCGCCCCGGATGCCGCCAGGCCGATAGGAGCCCGATGGCAAGACCGGCAACAATAGAGATCAAGGTCGCGCCGCCAACAACAAGCAGCGTCCACGGCAGCCGGGCAGCAATCACATCGGCTACAGGCGCCTTATATAGGAAGGACAACCCGAAGTCGAATGTAAACAAGCTTCGCAAATATTCCACGAACTGCATCCACAACGAATCGTTTAAATGGTAATACGACAGGAGCGCTGTCTTTTGCGCTTCCGACAAAAAGATGCCTCCATCGTTGCCGCTTCCGTTCAAATAATCAATCGGGCCCCCTCGCAATAAGCGGGGGAGCCAGAAATTCAGCAAAATGACAAACAGCAGGACGCCAACGTACGTGAATGTTTGTTTAGCTTTGGACATCGACAAACGCAGCCTTGTTATCCCACAGCGGAATACCGTCTGCTATGCCGCCGTACGTATTAAAGTAGCCGTCATACACATCTTTTTTATAAACAAAATAGAACGGGCGGTGGTACAGAACGAGCGTCGGAAGCTCCTCAGCCAGTACGTCCTGCATTTGGAATACGGTCTGTTTCCGCTTGTCCGGATCGAGCTCTTTCATTTGCGATTCCGCAAGCTGCTGGAACTGCTCGTTCGCAAACGCTTTGCCTCTTGCCGCCAGCGTGTTGCTTGCGTTGCCGAGGAACCATTGGCGCAGGTAATCCGGGTCGCCGCTCAGGCCGATATGCCCCGTAATCGCCATATCGTATTTATTTTCACCCATTGCCGCATTAAAGGTAGCCGAATCGACCTGCTGAATGTTCAGCTCGATGCCGACCTTCTTCAGCATTTCCTGCATCACTTGAGATTCCGGCGAATTGGACGATACCAGCACGCTCAGCTTCAGCCCGTCGCGCACGCCGTTTGCATTTTTCGTATAACCAAGCTCGTCCAGCATCGCCTCCGCTTTGGCCGGATCGTAGTTGTATTGCTTCACATCCGGGTTGTACCACGGCGAATCGGTTGGGATGACGCCTGCGTTGCCGACCATCGGGTCGCCGCCGGTCAGCTTCTGCGCCATCGACGCACGGTCCAGCGCATACGCTAGTGCCTGGCGCAGGCGTTTGTCCTTCAGCTGCGGATGGTCGAGATTAAACGTAATGCGCACGGCGCTGCCGGTCGGATTGCTTTTAATGACGTCAAACCCTTCCTTTTGCAGCTGCTGCACATCGCCGTAGTTGTATGTCATCGCACCGTCGACATTATTATTTTTTAATGCCATCGCATTGTTATCGACGCTCAAATATTGAATTTCCTTCACTTTGACATGGCCTTTGAAGTAGTGGTCGTTGGCAACAAACGAATATTGGCCGCCTGCTTCATCATATTCCTTCAGCTTGTAAGGGCCGGTGCCGACCAGCGCATCTTCGCCGCGGTATTCGATCGGATTATCGACGGATTCCCATACATGCTTCGGAATAATCGGCACAATGCCAACAAGGTCGCTCAGGAACGGCGCATAAGCTTCATTCAGCTTGAACTGTACTTGGTTATCGCCCGATGCCGTAACGGATTCAATGCGGGAAATATCGCCAGTCCAGTTAAACGGATGCTCTTTGTAGTAGTTAAAGCTGAATACCACGTCCTCTGCCGTAAACGGCTGGCCGTCATGCCAGGTGACGCCCTGCTCCAGCTCAAACGTGTACGTCAAACCGTCATCCGACAAGGTCCATGACTTAGCCAGCCACGGAATGACGCCTTGATCGTCCTTCCATGTCAGCGTATCGAACAGGAACGAGTTGCGCAGGAAGCCGGCCGGGCCGGAAGCGCTGAACGCAAACGGCGACGGGTATCCGGCGTTCGCCCATGCGAACCGGATCAGCGGCACATCGCCGCCGGCAGCGGGGGCTGCAGCCGATGCGGACGGGGAAGGCTCGGCCGACGGCTTGCCGCTGCCGGAGCCGCTGCCCGAGGAGCAGGCCGACAGCACCGTCATGGCTATACATAATAACACGATAAAAGAATAAACCTTGTTTCGTTGAAACATCGCAATCGTACTCCCTTATTTAAGTTAAATTCAGTTATAGTTCGCCTTCCGCCAGCCACGGCAGGAATCCATCCAGAAACCGTTCGGTAGCAGGCATAAAATAGGAACCGTAATGAAATTCCGGATCAAGCGTCGTCATAATAAGCGTGCCTGGCGTGGATTGCCGGTCGACATACATAATCGCGCCGCCCGACTCGACGGAGATGATAATCTCGGCGCCGGCTGGCGGATGAAACACGCCATGATAATGCCAGGTGGCATCGGCTAATCCGTTAATATAGCGGAACAGCCCGTATTCCGGCTGATCCAGCACAAGGCCGCTTGCGGCGTTCCGGTCGAGCCACCACCAGAAGTTCGTCGGCCGGAATTCCCAGTTATGCGCCGGCAGCCAGCTTTCCGGCTGCGCGCCAAGCGCGGCCACGATTCCCCCGCGTTCCAGAAACGCGTGGACAGCCGGAAGCGCGCGCTCCATCAGCCTTACGTTAATTTGGGACGGAATGATCAGCACGTCGATGTCGTCCAGCCATTCCGCCTGAAACTCGGGCATATACATCACCCGGTGCAAATACCGGCTATATTTCGGCTCCTGGACGGTCCGGTGATGATGCGAGCTGCCGCTGTACAAAAAAGCGATTTTTCTCATCGCAGCGCCCTCCTTGCCTGCAGTTCCGCATGCTCTGCCTGAACCCAGCCTCGCAGCTGGCCGCCGATGCGGCCGGAGGTTGATCCTTGATGGTCGTAGCCCATCAGATTGTTGCCCGAATGGACAACGATGGTGCCGCGCGTGCTGTGCCGGTCGATATAGGTTACAGCTTCCCCGCCCGGCAGCCGGAGCAGCACTTCCGCTTGCAGCGGCGGCTCATGATGCCCTCTTGCAAAAAAACCGGCCACTCCTTTGTTAAAGGTCATATCATCCGGCTCCACACCTTCGAAGATCGGATGCGGATGGTCAATAGAAATCCGGTAATCGTCCACTGCTTGGAATGCCTTCGGCTGGAACAAGGACGCGCCGGGCAGCCAAGGACGGAACAAGTGGCCGCTGAACACGACGATGTTGCCCTCTTCCAGAAAAGCTTGAACGGCGCTGCGCTCCCGGTACAAAAACTCCTGATCCGCCAAATGGTCGATGACCATGCAGGCGTATTGCTGCGGATCAAGCCGCGGCAGATCATATAAATCAACGGTAACGCCGCCTGCCGGCACCGATGTACGCCCGGCACGGTAGCTGCTGAAATAACAACCCGTATCCATCAGCGCGATTTGCGCTTCCCGTATCCGGCTGCTCATCGGATCAGCCTCACGTCGAGCAGCTCTGCCTGCTCCGCCGCAAGCGCCTTCTCGCATAATGCCAGCTTCAGCCCGTCGAACGCTTCCGCATCGGCTTCCATAAGCCCGCCTTCCCGGCCTTTCTTCAAATATTCATAAAAAACGGCTGGCAGGAAGTTTGGCTTCAGCACCACTTCCGCCGCGCGGCCATCCGCCGTTTCAAAGACAAAAGCATATCCTTGCGGGCGGTAAGGGTCGTATTGGCCTTGCGGATAATGGACATCGACCTTGTAAGCGCCGCGGGTAACGGCCCGCGTCACATATTCAAATGCGTCCCGGAATCCCGGTCCGCCATGGCCGGACGTAATCTTCAGCGATTTGCGCTCCGGCGCTTCTTCTCCGAACAGCAGACCGAAAGCCGCCTGCAGGCTCCGATAGCCGACCGCCAGCGCCATAAGCGCGGAACCGCCGTGATAATTGCGAAGCTCCGGAAAGCCGATGTCCAGTACCGCTTTCCCGTCCCGAATTCGTATAGTTGACATGAATCATTGCTCCTGTCCTTATGGTCTTTATCTAATTTCATCGTACTTTAATTGATAATAATTATCAATATCACAAAGAACACCCGCCATAAGGATAGGCACATCTGCCAACGAGTTGGGCCTTACTATAAAATTATTAAATAATGTTTAAAAAAAAGGTGATAATGCCGCGTTAAGCGAGAAAAAAAGGGCGTATAGAAGCACAAAAAGCTTCAGGCGATCCGGCTGGCCGCCGGTGCCCAAAGCTTTATGCGAACGTGAAACCAGCCTATCCTGCACGGCCCGATTGTAAGGTTTATGCCGGGAAATTGACGGTATGCTTATACCGGCTTCTTCTGTCGGCGGAACCAAAAGCCGGATACCGCAAAAATGAAAAAGGCGGCGCCAAGGCACCAGAACACGCTGTACAGCGACACATACCGGATGCCGTAGCCGCCAAGCGCAGGACCCAGCACGCTGCCGATGCTGAAATGGATAGATGCTATCACATTGGCAGCAGGCAATATCGCTTTCGGCAAAAGATCTGCTGCATAAGCAAGTCCAAGCGAATAAAACGATCCGACCAGTCCTCCGGCAGCGGCAAACAGCAGAAACAGCGCCCAGAAGCCGCTTCCGGCGGCCGGCACGAGCAGGAACAGCGCAGCACCAAGCACGGCGCTGCCGGTTAATACCGGCTTGCGCCCGATTTGATCGCTCCATATGCCAAGCGGCAGCTGCAGCACAAGGCTACCGCAGCCAAACGCCAGCAGCAGCAGCGATATTTCATGCTGCGTCAAGCCAATCCTCAGCCCGTACAGCGGAAAACCGGTGTTCATCGACGCTTCCATTAAGCCGTACAGCAAGCCGGGGATAAGGACAAACCAAGCCATCCGGTACGTTTGCAAAAAACGGTTTTCCCCCGATGCCTGCTTGCGATGGCGTTCCGGCTTATCGTCCGGCATGTTCAGCATCAGCAGCCCTACCGCGGCACATAAAAGCGACACGGCCGCAAACGGGGCTATATCGCCGTAAGGCAGCAGATTAATGCCAAGCGGTCCGATGCTGAAGCCTATGCCGTATGCCATGCCGTACAGCGAAATATACCGCCCCCGCCGATCTGCCGGGCTCATGCTCACGATCCACAGCTGAGAGGCGTAATGAAGCGCGCTGTCGCCCGCGCCAACTATTAGCCGGAGCGCAAACCACACCGCAAGCGAGCTACTGAGCGGAAACAGCAGCAATGAAGCGGCGAGCAGCACAAGGCCGGCCATAATGACTTTCCGGTAGCCAAACCGCAGCACAGGGCGCTCAACGACAAACATTGTACAAAATACGCCGATATAAAGCGCTGTTGAATTCAGCCCGTTCATATCGGAAGATACGCCTGCACGGTCAAGCAATATGGCGAGCAGCGGCAGCAGCAGCCCCTGGCTCATTCCTGCAATCAGCACAACGGCAAGCAATAAAATAAAACGGTAACGGAAGGCCAAAGCGGAACTAGCCGCTTTGGAAATCATAGCTGCCAATCTGGGTGAATCCTCCTTCATCATCGAATTTGCCGTCTGGCGGCAAACAGGCATACACACGGGAAGACAGACCGGCCCTGTATGGACGGACCGGTCTGTCTTCCTCGGCATGCCTTTTATTTCTGATCGCTAGGCGGACGCTGCTTCAGCCTGCCGGCTTTGGCAAGCGCTTCGCGCAATAAATATTCAATATGACCATTTACGCTGCGGAATTCTTCTCCAGCCCACTGCTCCAGCATCCGGTATACATCCGGATCCAGTCGCAGCGGGAACGCTTTTTTTTCTTTTGCCATGGAATCATCCCTTAATTGTACAACGTGCCTGTATTAATGACCGGCGTAGCCGAGCGGTCGGATACGATCGCCACCATCAAATTGTTGACCATCGCCGCACGGCGCTCATCATCCAATTCAATGCCGTTCGCGATCAGCTGGCGCAGCGCGGCGTCCACCATGCCTACCGCGCCCTCCACGATTTTTTGGCGGGCGGCGACAATGGCGATCGCCTGCTGCCGCTGCAGCATGGCGCTGGCAATCTCGGGCGCATAAGCCAAATGCGTCAGCCGCGTCTCCAGCACCTTAACGCCGGCTACCGCCAGTCTTGCTTGCAGCTCGGTCATCAGCTCGCTGGCCACTTCCTCCGCATTGCCGCGCAGCGAATGCCGGCTTTGATCTTCATCATGCGTATCATAAGGGTATTGCGCCGCAATATGGCGCACCGCCGTTTCACTTTGAATCTCTACAAACGTCTCGTAATTGTCGACGTCGAATGCGGCGCTCGCCGTGTCGAGCACGCGGAATACGACAACCGCGCCGATCTCGATCGGATTGCCGTCGGCATCGTTTACTTTCAGCGTCTGGCTGTTGAAGTTGCGCACTTTCAGCGATATTTTCCGCTTGGACGTAAACGGCTTAACCATCCACAAACCGCTTTCTTGTACAGTGCCGATATAGTTCCCGAAGAACGTAATGACCTTCGCCTCATTCGGCTGGACGATGCTCAGCGAAGTGAATGCAACCAAACTAATGATCAAAAGGATAATCCCTAAAATAATAAACACCGACATAAACGCTGTGCTTGGATCTGCGGCATTGCCGGCAATAATAAAGCAGGCGATTCCCGCCGCAAACATGATGATCGTTACAAGCAATGCCAGAAATCCGTTCACATGCCATGCTACACGTTCCTTCATCCGCAAACACCCCTATATTGTTTTGATATATTTATGATATCAGTTTTTACAGAAAAATGGAACAAAAAAAAGACCGGCAAACAATGCCGGTCTTTCCAAAGCTTATTTTTTGGCTACATATTTGCGGATATCGAATGCAACCGCCACAACGATGATCAAACCTTTAATAATAAGCTGCCAGTTCGGGTTAATGCCGATGTAGGTAAGCCCGTAGTTAATCACCGTAAAGATCAGAACGCCTGCAATGATCCCTTTTACACGGCCAACGCCGCCTGTTGTCGACACGCCGCCGACTACGCACGCCGCGATCGCATCCAGCTCGTACATGTTGCCGTAGTTGTTTGTCGCGCCGCCCGTACGAGCTGCTTCCAGCACGCCGGCAAGGCCGTACAAAGCACCTGCAATGGCATACAGCCACATCAGGTTGCGGGCTACGTTAATGCCCGAGACATGCGCCGCTTGGATGTTGCCGCCGATAGCGTACATGTTTTTGCCGAGGCGGGTTTTGTTAAACACAACCCAGACAATAAAGGCTACGAAGATGGCGATCAGTACGATATACGGCATCGAGAAGTCGCCGCTGCCAATTGCGCCCGAGCCAAGCTTGCTGAAATCGTTGCGCAGACCGGCAATCGGCTGCGAGTTGTTTGGCGGCATATCGAAGTACAGCGAGTTTGCCCCGTATACGGCAACCATCGTGCCCAGCGTTGCGATAAACGGCGGAACATTAAATCTTGAAACGATAATACCGTTCACAAGGCCTACCAGAAGGCCTACCACAATAGCGATGATGATCGGAATAACCAGCCACATATGCGGCAAATTCGGGAAAAACTTATTGGCATAGTCTGCCTTTTGCAGCAGCGATGCGGATACGACCGCACTGAGTCCGACCACCCGGCCTGCAGACAAGTCCGTGCCTGCCGTAATAAGTACAAACCCTGCGCCAAGCGCGATAATGAGGCGTGTAGAAGATTGAATCAGCACGTCTCTAAACGTAGTTACCGATAAGAAACTGGAATCCATCATTGAAATGCCAAGTACAAGTATAACAAGCACTACCCATATCGCATTTTGCGAAAAGGCGTTTTTCACTTTTAATCCTCTGGATGCGTCCATCTGTCGCAAGCCCCCTTCAAATCCTCAATCTTTTTACTTCTGGGCCGCAAGCCGCATAATCGCTTGCTCCGAAGCATCCTTGCTGTCGAGGATGCCGGTTACTCTGCCTTCGGACATCACCATGACGCGGTCGGACATGCCGATCAGTTCCGGCATCTCGGACGAAATCATAATGATGCTTTTGCCCTGCTTCGCAAGTTCAATAATAATCGAATAAATTTCGTATTTGGCGCCGATGTCGATACCGCGGGTCGGCTCGTCCAGCAGCAAAATATCCGGATTCGTCAGCAACCAGCGCGCCAGCAGCACCTTCTGCTGATTGCCGCCTGACAAGTTGCGGATCAGCTGGTTAACCGAAGGCGTTTTCGTTTTAAATTTCTCGACGCCTCTTTCCGCCTCGGTCTTCATCTTGCGCTCGTTCAAAAATCCGAGCTGATTTTGGTACAGGCCCAAATTCGCAATAGCGGTATTTGCCGTAATCGACAACACCGGGAAAATCCCCGTTACGCGGCGTTCTTCCGTCAGCATCGCGATTTTATTCTTTTTCGCATCAATCGGCGATTTGATCGTAATGGCTTTGCCGTCTTTGTATATAGCCCCGGACTTTACGGACCTGAGCCCGAACAGCGCTTCCACCAGCTCGGTGCGCTGTGCGCCGACCAAGCCGCCGATGCCGAGAATTTCGCCTTTGCGAAGCTCAAACGATACATCCTTGAACGAGTGCGGCAGCGTCGACGTCAAGTTCTCCACCCGCAGCATCACTTCGCCCGGCGTGTTGGTGCGTTCCGGGAAACGATCGGACAGGTCGCGCCCGACCATTCGGGTAATGATCGTGTCGATCGTCAGCTCTTGGGCCGGCCAGGTGCCGATATATTTGCCGTCGCGCATAATCGTTACATCGTCGGAAATACGCAAAATCTCTTCCATTTTGTGCGAGATGTAAATAATCGAAACGCCGCGGGCGCGCAGCTTGTTAATGATCGTAAAGAGCGCTTCCACTTCGTTGCCCGTCAGCGACGAGGTAGGTTCGTCCATCACGATGACCTTCGAATTAAACGAAACGGCTTTCGCGATTTCAAGCGACTGGATTTTCGAAACGGACAGTTCTTTAACAAGCTGCTTCGGATCAATGTTCATGTTCAAATCGTCAAACAGCTTGACGGTGTCGTTGTACATCTTTTTATGATCTATAAACCGGAGAGGGACAGCGCCCTTCATCGGAAATCTTCCAAGCCAAATGTTCTCCATCACGCTGCGCATCGGCACCGGATGAAGCTCCTGGTGAATCATGGATACGCCATGCGCCAAAGCGTCCTTCGAGCTTTTAATTTCAGCCTTCTGGCCGTTCAAAAAAATTTCGCCTTCGTCCGGCTTGTAAATGCCGAACAAACATTTCATCAAAGTGGATTTACCCGCTCCGTTCTCGCCCATCAAGGCGTGTACCGTGCCGGGACGAACCTTCAGCGTTACATTGTCGAGCGCCTTAACGCCCGGGAACGTCTTCGTAATACCGTTCATTTCAAGCAAATAAGGATGCTGCTTCTCCATCATATAGCCTCCTCTTCCCAGCCTAGCCGTCAAATCAGCTGCGGACTTATAGATAAGAGGGAACGGAAGCTTCCAGCTGGCCGTCCCCCTGTTTTCATGCCGCTATTTGTCTAGTTGTAATAAACTTATTTGCTGCTTTCTTGCGTTACTTTTTGGTAAGGAATCCAAATATATTTGCCATCGGTAATGTCATAACCGGTGTTGTCCTTCGTAGGCGCTTCGCCTTTCGCCAGCACGCTCATCAGGTTAACCGTCGCTTTGCCTTGGTTCTCCGCATCGTTAAGCACCGTACCGAGCAGCGTGCCGTCTTTCAACGCTTGCTTCGCCGCATCCGTCGCGTCAACCCCTACAACCGGCATATATTTGCTGCCTGTGAAGTAGCCGCCTGCTTTCAATGCTTCGATTGCGCCAAGCGCCATATCGTCATTGTTTGCAATAACCGCTTCAATTTTGTCGCCGTGCGAAGCGAGGAACGCCGCCATTTTTTCTTGGCCTTTTACGCGGTCCCACATAGCGGTATCTTCAGCCAGCTTCTCTACTTTAATGCCGGCGTCTTGGATCGCTTGTACCGAAAATTTCGTGCGGAGTTCGGCATCTTGGTGTCCTGGTTCGCCTTTCAGCATGACGTACTGCAATACGCCGTCGCCGTTTTTGTCCGCTTCCGGATGCGCTTTCCAATAATCGGCGACGATTTCGCCTTCCATCGTGCCGGACTCTTCTGCTTTTGCGCCTACGAAATAGGCTTTGTCCCATTTTGCCAAATCATCGGCCATCGGTTCGCGGTTAATAAATACAACCGGAATGTTTGCTTTTTGCGCTTTGTCGATAATGATGCCAGCCGCCGTACGGTCAACCGGGTTAATCGCCATCGCTTTCATTTTTTTCGTAATAAACAAATCCACTTTATCGTTTTGGGTTGGCTGCGAGTTTTGGCTGTCTACAATATCCACTTTCAGCTTGCCTTCCGCTGCAGCGGAAATTGCAGTACGGACGCCGCTCATAAACGTGTCGTCGAATTTATAAATCGCAACGCCGGCTTTTGGCGTACCGCCTTCGCCGCCGCTTCCGCCCGAGTTCGAGCATCCTGCAGCAACAACTGCCATGGCGCCTGCTACGAGTGCTAATGTCCATTTTTTCATCTAAAACAACCCCCTGATGAATTCTTTATTTGCTGCTCTTGCTTACAATCTAATTATGTCGAAATGGGGCTTCGTTTCGAATGAAGGATTCTGCTGTTTTTTATTAAAATCCTCATCTCTTTGTAATTATTGCACCACAGGGAAAAGAAGCTTCTGGTTTTCCATCCAAAACATGTTAAATTTATTGATGATTTTCATATCCATATCCACTTTCGCCGGCACCGGCTCGCCCTTCGCCGCAGCAAGCGCATATTTGACGCCCAAATAACCGATGCTGAACGGATTTTGTACTATCAGCGCCTGGAGCTGGCCGTCCTGCAGCAGTTCCAGCAGCTCATCGGAGCTGTCGAAGCCGATCAGCTTAATCTGCCCCCCGGCCTGCCGGCGCTGCAGCTCTGTGGCGGCTCCTGCCGTCGTATCCGTATTTAAAGATATAATGCCGTCCACTTTCTCCGCCTCCAGCAAACGGCGCACCGCCTCTTGGCATTCCCCGTATTGCTGCGAGCATTGCTGGCTGGATACGATATGTATGCCGGATCCGGCTTCCGCTGCCGCTTCTCTAATCCCCTGCTCGCGAAGCTTGCCGTTAATGCCGCCCGCCGAGGATGAAAGGATGGCAATCCGGCCTTTGCCGCCCAGCATCTCGGACATTTGGCGCAGCGCCTCCCGGCCTGCCTTTCTATTATCAATGCCGATATAGGAGACCGTCTTGCCGCTGGTCAGCAGGCTGTCGATGGCCACAACCGGAATGCCCCGCTTGTCCGCTTCTTTCAGAAAAGGCGCAAATGCCGCGTCATCACTGGCGCCCAGCACAATGGCATCCGGTTTTTCGTCCAGCGACATCATCGCCTTCTCGACCTGGCTGCCCACATCCCCTTCATCCTCGGCCGCAAATGTATGCACGTTGACGCCAAATTCCTTGACTGCCGCTTCCGCCCCGGAAGCGATATTGTTCCAGTAGCTTCCTTCGCTTGTCCGCATAATGAGCTGTATCGTCTTCTCCTCGTGTTTAGGTTTCCCGCCGAAAAGCGACGGCATCCACGCTGACACAAGAAGCAGTGCGGCTGCCGCCAGCATCAGCCCGCCCAGCCAGTAGCTGCGGTATGTTTTATTCATCGTCCGCCACCCTCCCTTCCTGTTCTATCCGGCGGGCCGGAAACCGGATAGAGACGGTTGTCCCTTCCTCCAGCTCGCTTTCAAAGGAAAGCCCGTATTCCGCGCCGTAATAAAGCCGGATCCGCTCTTGAACGTTCATCACGCCTACGCCGGAGCCTTTGGCGCTTTTCACATTGCCGGCTCTCACTTCATTCAACCGTTCTTCCGTCATGCCCAGCCCGTTATCGCTCACTTCAATGACGACATCCGCGCCGTCCAGCCGCGCCTTGATGCTGATATGCCCTTCGTCAACCGACGGCTCGATGCCGTGGACAATGGCGTTTTCAATAAGCGGCTGCACGATCAGCTTTAAGGTGGAGCAGGAGGAAACCTGCTCATCCGCTTCAATGGAGTAGGTAAATTTATTTTTGAACCGGATATTTTGAATCACCAAATAGTTGCGCGCATGCTCAAGCTCATCTTCCAAGGAAATGATGGCATTCCCTTTCGACAAGCTGATCCGGAACAGCTTCGACAGCGACGTAATCGTCGTCACCACATCGGCATTCCGGTTCATCCCGACCATACGGACAACCGTGTTTAAAGTGTTATATAAAAAATGCGGATTAATTTGCGCCTGCAGCGCTTCCAGCTCATATTTCCGCTTGCTTTCCTGCTCGGACACAATTTGTTTCATCAGCAGTTTAATCGTGCCGATCATCATGTTGAACCGGTCCGCCAAATGTTTGACTTCAAGCGGTCCTTCGCTGCTGGCGAGCTTGTCGAAATCGCCCCGCTCCACGCTTTTCATCGACATTTCCAGCTGGCGGATCGGCCTCGATATGCGGCGCGACACGACGCTCGACAGCACAATAACGATGAGCGCAAGCGCAAGCAGCAGCTTCGGGAGCGACCGGTTTAACGTTTCGCTTGTCACCATCACTTCATCCATATAAGAGACGCCGACCAGCTTCCAGCCGACATTGCCGATCGTTTGCACGCTGATCAGCCTGCTTTCGCCGGACGACTTGTCAATGTAGCTGCCGTAAGTATGGCGGAGCGCAAGCTCCGGGTTTTCCGATTTTAAGCCCGCATATATAAGCTGAAGCTGGGGTGGTACACAATATTGCCGGCCGACTCGTCCAAAATATAGACGTACCCTTTCTTCCCCAGGCTGACGCGGTTTGACAGCTGGTCAATCTGGTTGAAGTTGACGTCCAGCAGCAGCACGCCGTTAACCGGCTTGCCGCCTTTTTGCACCGTGATGCTTTTGCTTAAGGTAACAACCCAGCGAAATTGATTGCTGTAAAAGTTTTCGACATGAGGCAGCGAGATGGATAAATGGCCTGGCGTATCCAATGCGCTTTTAAACCAGCTTTCCTTGGCCGGGTTAAAAGACTTCTTCATCGCCACATTCGGGATGTTAAATATCGGCTGGCCCCGGTCATCGAACAAAGCAAGCGTCACCGTATCCATCCGGGTCGACATCATCATCTCCAGCTGATGCTGCAGCTGCCCGGAAGTTACATCCCCGCCTTGAGCAATCGTCAGGTCCATCGTATGAAACAGCTCGGAGATGCTGGCGATGTAGCCTTCCAGGTTATAGCTCACCTGATCGACAATTTGCTGGGAGTTGCGGAACGCGTTATCTTTCGTCGTAGCGGAAAACCGGCTGTACAGGACTAAACCGACCGCAATAATGACCAGCACGGAAAAAAGCGACAAGGAGACGGACAAAATAAACTGGATGCTTTTCCGTTTCATCAGCTGCCCCGCTCCGATAATCCGTTCCGGTACTCCTTGGCCGAGATGCCGGCGTATTTTTTAAAGCAAAGGCTAAAGTAGTTCGGATCGGAGAAGCCCACCTGCTCCGCAATTTCAAATGTTTTCAGATCGGTTGTCCGCAGCAGCTCCTTGGCGATTTCCATCCGCAGCTGAAGCAGGTAAGCGCCGTAGGTCAGCTTCAGCTCCCGCTTGAACACGGTGCTGAAATAACCGGCGCTTACGTGCAAATGGGCGCACAGCTTGGCGATCGACAAATCGCTGTCGCGGTAGTTTTCTTTGGTATACGCAATCGCTTCCTCTACGATACGCTTGTAGGAGCGCTGCCGCTGGCTTGCGATCCGGCTGCGCACTTTGGCGCATAAGTCCCCATACCAGGCTTTTGTTTCCTCCATGCTGTTCAGCTTCTGGTATTGCGCCAGTATATCGGTGCCGCCTTTAAACCATTCTTCATTCCCGGATCCGGACTCCAGCCCTTTCGTCAGCTTCATGATCGCAAGCACCATCTCCATCAAATAAAGCTGTACCTCATAGACCGGCGCCTGTGAGCGGGCCACATCGTCAAACAGCCCGTCCACCAGCTCCTTCAGCTCTTGTTCGGTCCCCACTTTTACGGTACTGAGCAAATTTTGCTTGCGTGTCTCATCGAACAGAAGCTCTTCATTCGAGCGGTCCTCCATATCTTCGATGCAAATAATACGGTTGCTGCCCAATATGCGGCGGTAATCCAGCGCCATCGAAGCCGATTCATACGCTTCTTTTAAAGCTCCGATTTCCGGAACCGCCCTCCCGACGCCAATGTTGACGGTAAGCCGCAAATATTTTTCAATGCTTTGCAGCACTTCCTTCAGCACATCCATCAAGTTGCCGTTTTCCTGGAAAGAACCCTCCTGCTGTACGACATTCAGGAGCACGACGCGGTCTTGATGGACAAATACTTTGCCCATTCCGTATTTCGCCCATATTTCGCCGGCCACATTCACGACCGAAAACAGCTTCAGATCGAGATCATAAGAGGAAGCAAGCGATTTGACAGCCGTCTCATCTTCGTTCCCGCCTTGTTCGTCCGTATGATAAACCGCAATTACAGATACCACGTAGCCTCGGCCGTCCAGCTCCAATCCGTAAGCCTCCGCTTTACTCCGGACAACGGACAGCGGCTGCTTGCGGGTAATTAGCGATGAGAGGAACTTCTCGCGCACGATCGGGAGGCTCATCCGGTAATGCTCTTCCAGCAGCTGCAAGTTGCTGTGCTTTTCCCGTTCCTCGTCCATCCGCTGGGCGATTTTAAGAACCGTATCCGTAATCTGGGTGCCGGAAAACGGCTTAAGCACATATTCATCGACCTGCAGCCGGATCGCCTGCTTGGCATACTCGAACTCATCGTAGCCGCTCAAAATAACGATCCGCGTCAGCGGATAAGCGCCTCTCGCCCATTCCGCCAGCTCCAGCCCATTCATATAAGGCATGCTAATATCTGTAATGAGCACATCCGGCTCAAGCTTCTCGAACAATTCCATTGCTTCCCTGCCGTTGCCGGCCGTCATCACTTCGCCGAAGCCGCAGCCGGCCCAGTCGATTTCCGCCATCAGCCCTTCCGTTACTTCCATTTCATCATCTACAAGCAGCAGCTTATACATACAGTCCCTCCTGTAATCAATAGAGTTAGAATATCCAACCCACAAAAAAAAACGGCCCGACCGGAAGAAATCCGATCGAGCCGTTTGGCAGCAAGGCCAATTATGATTTAGGCGTTTCCGAAGCCTGCGCATCTGCCGAAGCGGACGGCGAAGCCGCAGCATCCGGAGAAGCGGATGGGCTTGCGGACGCACCCGCGGAAGCCGATGGGCTTGGCGAAGGCTCAGGAAGCGTAACCTTCACATTCAGCTTCTCCAGGTCATTCGTCATGTATTGGCTCATGTTGTTATAAGCGATTGCGCTTTTCACTTTATCTTTTGTCTCTTGCGTAATGTCCTTGTAGTCCAGGACATCGCGTTTTTCCACTTTAATAATGTGGTAACCGTATTCCGTTTCAACCGGATCGCCGATTTTGCCGACTTCCTGCTTCAAAGCGGCATCTTTGAACTCTTCAACGAATTGGGTTACATCCGCATTTTCATACAAACCGCCGTTATCTTTGGAGCCTGGATCGTCGGAATATTCTTTTGCAAGAGCGTTCCAGTCGCCGCCGGCGTCCAGCTTCGCTTTCACTTCCTTCGCACGGGCAAGCGCCTCGTCCGAAGTACGGAGATCTTTGGTTTCGCCGGTCGTTTGGTCGGTTTGTGTCGTGCCGATCAGAATATGGCGCAGCGTTACCGGGTTATAGCTGGATTTGTTTTTCTCATATTCCGCTTTCATTTGATCTTCCGTTACTTGTGAATTCATATGATCGACAACAACCAGCATCAAATTCAAATACGTTTTGACATCGTCGTTCGTAATTTTTTTCGACTCCATCGTTGCTTTCATATTCGCATCGGATTCCGCGTAATCCTTGAAATCTTTAAACTGCTCGTCCGAATCTTTCAGCGCCTTTTTCTTTGTCTCTTCGGAAGCTTGTCCGGACAATACCTTATACGCGATATACTGCTTCAGGAGCTGCTCTTTAAATTGCGGAATTTCAATCAGCTGCTCGTATCCGGGCTGCATAATGTTGAATACGCCCAAATATTTATCAAGCTCCTGCTCCGTTACGTTGCCTCCGTCATAAGTGGCCACAACCGTTCCTTTGCCTTGTCCAGCAAACGCAAAGGAATCTCCTTCTTTCTTACCGCATGCCGATAGTACCGTCACAACCAGAACCGCCGCCATAACAAGCAGCGCGCTTCTCCGCCATGCCAGCTTATGCAAACCGTGCAACATGTTGGATCCCCTTTCGAAAATGTAAAGTTGCTTGTATTGTAACAGATTTATGGAACCGGATGCGAATTTTATTGCTTAAGGGGCTGTTTTCTGCAATTTTTGGCCGGCCGCATACGTCTCTTCAAACTGCCGCAAAAACTTTTCCGCCAGCTCGATTTTTTGCTCCATCGCAAGCCCTTTGCCGCGCAGCGTCAGCAGCGGGCCGTCTTCCGGCTGATAGCGGAACCGGTTCTCGTATTGCAGGCACAGCTGGTTGACCAGTTTTGCATTAATGTTTGCTTTCTCCCGTTCGGCAAAACGGATCAGCATGTCGTCGCCTTTTTGGCTGAACTGCTCGATGCCGTACTGATGGCCGTACACTTTAAGCCGCGCCACGGCAAGCAGATTGTCCACCGCCTTCGGCAGGTTGCCGAACCGGTCCACAATTTCTTCGTGTACATCGTCGGCTTCGTCCAAGGAGCGGATGCCCGCCACCTTTTTGTAAATCTCGATCTTCTGGATGCTGTCGTAAATATAATCCGACGGCAAGTACGCATCGACGCTCAGGTCGATCAGCGTGTTGAACGGCTGGACAACCTGCACTTCCTCGCCGCTCAGCTCCGCTTTGCGCGCTGCGATCTCATCGGCCAGCATCTGCGAATACAGATCAAAACCTACCGAAGCGATAAAGCCGTGCTGCTCCGCCCCAAGCAGATTGCCTGCGCCGCGGATGGCCAGGTCGCGCATCGCAATTTTGAAGCCGGACCCGAGCTCGGTAAATTCTTTAATCGACTGCAGCCTTTTCTCCGCCACTTCGGTCAGCACCTTATCCCGCTGATAGGCGAAATAAGCGTAAGCAATCCGGTTGGAACGGCCTACCCGGCCGCGAAGCTGATACAGCTGGGACAAGCCCATCTTGTCCGCGTCATGCACAATAAGCGTGTTAACATTCGGGATATCGACGCCTGTCTCAATAATGCTGGTGCTGACCAGCACATCCGATTCCCCGTCCAGGAAATCAAGGATCGCCTTCTCCAGCTCCTGTTCGGACATTTGGCCGTGCCCAACCGTCACCCGCGCATCCGGCACAAGCGCCGATATTTGCTCCGCCATCTGGTAGATGCCCTGAACGCGGTTATATAAATAATACACCTGCCCGCCGCGCGCCAGCTCCCGTTCAATCGCTTCGCGCACAAGCGCCATGTTCGTTTCCACCACGTATGTCTGCACCGGGAAGCGGTTTTCCGGCGGCGTTTCAATAACGGACAAATCCCGGACGCCCAGCATCGACATATGCAGCGTGCGCGGAATCGGCGTCGCCGTCAGCGTAAGCACGTCCACATTCGTTTTGAGCCGCTTCAGCTTTTCTTTATGGGACACGCCGAACCGCTGCTCCTCGTCCACAATCAGCAAGCCCAAATCTTTAAAAATAACGTCCTGCGACAGCAGCCGGTGCGTGCCGATTATGACGTCAACCTTGCCTTCCTTCAGCCCTTTAATCGTTTCATTCTGCTCCTTGCGGGAGCGGAAACGGCTCAGCACCTGAATATTAAACGGATAACCGGAGAAGCGCTCGCGGAACGTCTCGTAATGCTGCTGCGCCAAAATCGTCGTCGGCACCAGAACGGCTACCTGCTTGCCTTCTATCGCGGCTTTAAAGGCGGCACGTACCGCCACCTCCGTCTTGCCGTAGCCTACATCTCCGCACAGCAGGCGGTCCATCGGCCGCGGCTGCTCCATATCCCGCTTAATTTCCTCGATGGCGCGCAGCTGATCTCGCGTCTCCTCATAAGGGAACATAGCTTCAAATTCCTGCTGATACGGCGTATCCGGCGAAAAAGCGAACCCTTTGGTTGCCTGCCGCTGCGCATAAAGCTTGATCAGATCGTCGGCAATGTCCTTGACGGACGAACGGGCTTTTGTCTTCGCTCTTGTCCATTCGCTGCCGCCCAGCTTATTGATCTTCGGTTCCTTTTCCTCCGAACCGACGTATTTCTGAATCAGGTCAACCTGCTCGATAGGCACGGACAGCTTATCGCCCGCCGCGTACATAATATGAAGGTAATCTTTATGAATACCTCCGATTTCAAGCGTGCCGATGCCTACAAACTTGCCGATGCCGTGGTTCTGGTGCACGACATAGTCGCCCACCTTCAGCTCGGTGTAGCTTTTAATCCGCTCCGCATTGTCGAGCTTCTTGTCGAGCCTTCTCGCCTTGCGCTGCTTCTGCGAGAACATTTCGCCTTCCGTGATGACTACCAGATGTGAAGATGGCAGCTCAAAACCTGCCTGCAGATTGCCTTCCAGCAGCGTAGGCGGTTCAATGCCGTAATCCTGCAGCACGCGGCGCATCCGTTCCATCCGTTCGGCGCCGCCGGCCAGCATCATCACATTGGCGCCGGTCTTCCGCCAACGTTCCATCTCGGCCTTCAGCACATTCATCTGGCCGTGGAAGTTTTGCATAGCCCGGCTGGTCATATTTAATATATTTTGCGGCTGGCTGTGCGGAATCTGTCTAAGAAATAGGGATAAAAACAAGGTCTGGAACGGACGATGGTGCAGCACTTCATCCGTTTCTTTCGCCAGCACCAGGCTTGGCAGCGTTTTGCCATTTTGCAGCAGATGGGTTGCCCATTCCGCTTCATCCCGCTCCAGCTGGCGGGCGGTCTCGATAAGCCGCGTCGGCTCGTCAAGCAGCAGCAGCGTATCCTGCGGCATATAATCGATCAATGTCTGGCGCTCGGGATACAGAAGGGCAATATATTTATAAATTTCCGAAAAATAAACCTGTTCGCGCAGCCGCTCAATTTCGCCGCCGATTTCCGTGCGCATCCGATCCTTGGCGCTGCGGTCGGTCATCTTGTCCAGCTGTTTCTCCAGCAGCGACGCGGCATGGTCGGCTGCAGCCTTGAACCGGCGCTCGTCCGCAAGCAGCTCCTTGCACGGCGGAATGGCGATCTCCTGCAAGTTGTCCTGCGAGCGCTGCTCCGCCGGATCAAATGTGCGGATAGAGTCCACGTCGTCGCCAAACCATTCCATCCGGTAAGCAGCGGCAGACGTCAGCGGATAGAAGTCCACAATGCCGCCGCGCACGCTCATCTCGCCTTTGGATTCGACGCGGTCGACGCGCTCGTAGCCGAGCCATGCCATCTTGCGCAAAAACTGCTCCAGCGGCAGCTCGTCGCCGATGCGCACGGTGAATGTCGCTTCCGCCATCGCTTCCTTCACCGGCAAATAGCGGCGAATGCCGGAAAACGGCACAACAACAATCCCGCGGAAGCCGCCGGACAGCTTGATCAGCACATCCGTACGCTGCGCAAGCGTCTCAGGGCTTGAGATCGCCGTTTCCGCAGCTACCAGCTCATTCGCAGGATATAGCAAAACTTGTTCAGGCAATAAACATTCTTGCAAATCTTCCGCTATTTTCTGAGCGGAGAACATATTATGAGTAACAACCAGCATCGGCCGGTCGCACTCTTCCTTCAAAGAGGCGATCAGCACCTGCCTGGAAGACGCAGCAAGGCCGGAAACCATTTGCTCGCGCATGCCCGACTTCACTCCAGATACAATCGACTGAACGTCGGCATCGGCGGCAAAAGCTTTGATTAACGCTTTCAAACGAACAAGCACCTCATTTCTCCAAGCAAAATCACCTGCTCCATTGAAAATAAGCCTCAGCCAAACGCCAAGGCTTATCGCGGGTGATGGGCCTTTATGCCCTTCCACCCTATTATTGAAGCGGATTCGCTACTAACAGCAGCTCAGGATTTGCGTCCAAAGCCTCACGGCAATAGTCGCATACAACCTTTACTGTCACATTACCGTTTAAGTCATACGCTATTATATCGCTGCGCTCTTCGGGGGTCAAGAAATGGAAACCGAGCCGCTGTTCCGTAATTCCGCTCCCGTCAATCGTTCCGATAGGCGTCCTGCAGTGTCTGCAAACATAATTTACAGCCATATGTATGCCTCCTGAAGAATAGTTATAACCTTCAGTATGCCCGGACTATCCCGCTCTTAGGCATTAGCCGTTAAACTTTGCCATCGTTTGCTCAAACGTAGCCTTCAGCGAAAACTCCGCTGCATCGGCTGCCTGCTCAATCATCGACTGAAGCTGCGGCTGTTCGCTTTTGGCAAAGTTGGCCAGCACATAGTCCACAATCGGGTACCCCGGCTGAGGGCGGGAGACGCCCATCCGTATCCGGTTAAACGATTGCGTGCCGAAATGCTGGATCAGCGACTTGATGCCGTTGTGCCCACCGGAGCTGCCTTGATAGCGGAGCCGGATTTTGCCGACTTCCGTATCCATATCGTCATAAATAAACAGGCCGTCCGCAAGATCCGCTTTGTAATAATCCATAAACGCGCGGGCCGATTCGCCCGACAAATTCATGTACGTCATCGGCTTGATAAGGAACACCTTGGTGCCCTGCACGTTGCCTTCCCCGATCAGCGCTTTGCATTTGCTTTGGTTCACGGTTATGCCCCAGCGGCGCGCCAGCTCATCAATGACCATAAAACCTACGTTATGGCGTGTTCCGGCGTATTGTGCGCCGGGATTGCCAAGCCCTACAAACCATTTCATGCCTGTTTCCCACTCCTGCCGTTACGATTATGCTACTTTCTTATTCGATATCCAAGCTGCCATTACCTGCCGTCCGCCGGCCAAAAACATAAAGACGGCTGCGCCGTTTATGCAAGCGGCGCAGCCGTCCTTATTCACCTATCGGCAAGCCGGCGCCGCCGGCAGCCGTCATGCCCCGCGGGGATGAGCACGGTGGAGCGCTCACCCGCCGCACCGTGCAGCCCGAACAGCGGAGAAGCCATCCCCTTGGCGGCGCTCCCCCGCCATGGCAGCTTGCGCCAGCCGAGCGTGCATCCAAACGCTAATCCAGCGCCACGGAATGGCGGCGCGCTTCTTCTGCGCGGGCCGCTTCCGCCTCCGCCGCATGATCGGCTGCATGTGCTTCTTCCTCGGACAGCTCCTTCTGCGGAGCCAGCACCGTCACGACTACCAGCGATGGATCGGATTTCACCTTCACCTGCGGAGGCAGCTTCAAATCTTTTACAAGCAGATTCTCGCCAACGCCCAGCGCCGTTACATCCGCCGCAATCGACTCCGGCAAATCGCCCGGCAGGCACTCAACTTCCACCTCATGGACAATCGCCTGCAAAATGCCGCCTTCCCGAACCCCGGCGGAATCGCCAACGAGATCCAGACGTACGGCGGCATGGATGGCTTCATTCATATTTACTTTATGCAAATCTACATGCAGCACCTGGCGCGACAGCGAATCCCGCTGCACTTCGGTAATCATCACGTTTTCCTTATTGCCTTGCGAAATCGTCAGCTCCAGCACCGCTTTCGGGTGGGAGCGCAGCAATGCAAGCAGCTCCTTTTCCTCCAGCGTAATCGGAGAAGGAGCCACCATCTTCCCGAACAGGACGCCCGGAATTTTCCCTTGGCTTCTGAGCCGCTTCAGCTCGCCTTTCGTTCCGTTCATTCTTGGCTCAGCCGTTAAAGATTGAGTCATCTATGGAAACCTCCTTCGCAGAAATCAATTTCCATATAGGTTTACCCCAATCTCTTCCTTCTTAAACAGCTTGGCGAACTGTGAACTCCGCTGATTCGCTTATTCGGCAGCGGTTTATTGCTTTTGGCTCCGCTCTTTTTTAGCTTTGGCGCGGGCGCGGATTTTGTCCGCATATCCCGGCTTATTCGTCTGCCGTTCGCGCGCAATCGCAAGATCGCCTGCCGGAACGTCGCTCGTAATGGTCGAGCCGGCTACCACATACGCACCTTCTCCGATTTTGACCGGCGCGATCAGGTTGACGTTGCTGCCCACAAAAGCATTGTCCGCAATTTCCGTCACTGATTTGTTAAACCCGTCGTAATTGACGGTAATCGCACCGCAGCCGATGTTGACGTCTTTGCCTACAACGGCGTCGCCGACGTAACTTAAATGCGACACTTTGCTGCCGTCATCAAGCACTGCGTTCTTCAGCTCGACAAAATCGCCGATTTTGCATTCGCGGCCCAGCTTCGAGCCCGGACGAAGATTCGCATACGGGCCAACCGAGCTTTTATCGCCAACAACCGATTCATTAATAACCGAGTATTTCACCGTAACGCCATTGCCGATCGACGAGTTCGCGATTTCTGCATTTGGTCCGATGACCGCATCTTCGCCAATAACGGTTGCGCCTTTCAGCACCGTACCCGGATAAATGACCGTATCTGCGCCGATCTGCACATCCGCTTCAATGTAAGCGGAAGCCGCATCAATAAACGTCACGCCATTCACCATATGGCGGCGGTTGATGCGCGCGCGCATCAGCTGCTCCGCTTCGGCAAGCGCAATGCGGTCGTTGACGCCGATCGCTTCGGCGAGATCATCCGTCGCATAACCTTGCACCACTTCGCCTGCTTCACGGAATATGCGGATCACGTCGGTCAAATAGTATTCGCCTTGCGCGTTCTCGTTGGTCACTTTGGCAAGAGCCGCAAACAGCTTCCGATTGTCAAAAATATACGTGCCCGTATTGATTTCCTGTACAGCCGCTTCTTCCGGCGTGCAATCCTTCTGCTCCACGATCCGTTCTACCGTACCGTCCGCGCCGCGGATGATACGGCCATAACCGGCAGGCTGCTCGAATACAGCCGTCAAAATCGTAGCCGCAGCGCCGCTTTGCTCATGCAGCTTCTGCATTGCTTCGATCGTCTCCGCCTTTACGAGCGGCGTGTCGCCGCAAATGACGATGGTCATGCCTTCTTCGCCGCCAAGCAGCTGCTCCGCCTGCTTTACAGCATGGCCGGTGCCCAGCTGCTGCTCCTGCAGCACATATTCGGCAGAATCGCCGAGGTACGATTTGACCGCTTCAGCTCCATGCCCAACGATGATAACGGTACGCTCGCAGGATACTTGCCCTACCGTGTGGACGACATGTCCTACCATCGGCTTACCTGCGACTTGATGAAGCACTTTATATAATTTCGATTTCATCCGCTTGCCTTGCCCTGCTGCAAGCACGATTGCCATTGTTTTCAACGTCTATAACCTCCTGCCTGAACGCAGCCGTACCGGGATTGTTGCGGTCCGGACGAGTGCGAAGGCGTATCCTGTGTAATGCCAACCTCTACAAAAATATATCCCATCTCAAGCAAAAAGAAAAGAGAGCCTACGCGGCTCCCTCCTCTACACAAATGCTCTTGCTAGGTCTATCTCCTCATTAGAGAAGCCCTGTAACCCCATTAAAAGCGAATTAAGCTCCTTCTTCAATAGCCACTTCTTCGGTGGCCGCACGCTCGTATTCGGCGAGCACGGCAACTTGAATTTTCTCCCGAGTGGTCGAAGAAATCGGGTGTGCGATATCCCGAAATTCTCCATCCGGCGTACGCTTGCTAGGCATTGCTACAAACATCCCATTGTTGCCGTCAATAACACGGATATCGTGAACGACGAATTCGTTGTCAATGGTAATCGAAGCAATAGCTTTCATGCGACCTTCCGAATTTACACGGCGGAGTCTGACATCAGTAATTTGCATTTGTGTTCACCACCTTGTCTATGTGAGACTTGGTGTATACTTTCCACACTTTCTAACGAATTCCTTCTCTAAAATTCCCATTATTTTGCGCTATTTTAAATTTTTTTTTGATTTTGAATTTTTTTCGCTGTTATTCGACATGAGTCGATGCGATCAATTCTATTTCGACAAATACGTCTTTTGGCAGTCTTGCAACCTCGACTGCAGACCGAGCCGGTTTATGGTCGCCAAAGTAAGAAGCATAAATTTCGTTGACCGTTGCAAAATGGCTCATGTCCTTCAGAAAGACGGTTGCTTTCACTACGTCAGAGAAAGCTGCACCTGCTGCCGCAAGCACTTCCTTCAAGTTACGGAACACCTGGTGCGTCTGCTCCTCAATGCCGCCTTCCACAAGCTGGCCGGATGCATCCAGCGGAATTTGGCCGGACGTAAACAATAAACCGCCTAGTTGGATAGCCTGCGAATAAGGACCGATTGCAGCCGGGGCTTTATCCGTCGATACCGGAACCGGTTGTTTCTTCGTCATACGTGCATCTCCTTCACCGTTAAGCAAAATAGTTGCCTGGAATTACTGTAGTTTGCTTCGTCTTCAAATCAACCGCCGTCAGTTTCGCCAGCGATACATAATCTTCGAGCAGCCGCTCTTCGCGTTCCACTTCCCCTGATTCTACAAAGACGCCTACGCCGGCGACCGTCGCTTTAAACTCGTACAACAGATCCATCATGCCTTGAATCGTTCCGCCCGCCTTCATGAAGTCATCAATAATGAGAACACGGGACTGCTCCTTGAGCGCTCTGCGGGCTAACGACATCGTCTGGATGCGCTTGTTCGAGCCCGATACGTAGTTAATGCTTACCGCCGAACCTTCCGTTACCTTGTTATCTCTCCGAACAATGACAACCGGCAGGTTCAAGCAGTTAGCCGTTGCATAAGCAAGCGGTATGCCCTTTGTTTCTACCGTCATCACCACATCAATATGGCGCCCTGCAAAAGCCGTCGCAAACATGCGGCCGAGGTCGTTAAGCAGCTCCGGCTGCCCCAGCATATCCGTCATATATAAATAACCGCCGGGCAGCACCCGCTCCGGCAGCTCAAGCTCCTTGCAAATGCCGGTCATAATCTCAAGCGCCGTATCCTTATTCATCTTAGGCGTGTATTTGACGCCGCCGGCCGCGCCCGCAAGCGTATGCAGTTCTCCGAAGCCTTCCTCTTCAAATACCTCTTTTATAATAGCCAAATCCTCACTGATCGACGACTTGGCTGACTGATAACGATCTGCGAATGCTGTTAGCGATATTAACGTGTGGGGACGGCTTAGCAGATATTGTGTCATCTCTACTAATCTTGCGCTACGCTTTAATTTTTTCAAAACACATCTCCCCCCACTAAATCCGAATATTATAATGACAATATAACATTTTTATACGGATTTAATCAAGAATTACGTCATGGTTATGTAAGCAATCTTACCACATATACTTCTTTGCAAAATCCTCTTAGCCCGTTATAAATTCTGGCCAGCTTCGCTTCCTTCGACACTAAGCCAAACACCGTTGGTCCGCTGCCGGACATCAGCACGCCGTCGGCGCCTAGCCGCTGCATGCTTTCCTTCAGCTGCAGCACCTCCGGATACAGCTCCAGTGTTACTTTCTCCAGCACGTTGCCCAGTCCGTCGCAAATCGCGTGGAAGTCGCCGTGCCGGATCGCCGACAGCATGTCCTTCGCCTGAGGATGGCTCGTGATTTCATTCGCGCGCAGCTTGCCGTATACATCAGCCGTCGAAACGTTAATCGGCGGCTTGGCGAGCACAACCCAGCAGCCCGGCGGATTTTCAATCTGCTCCAGCTTCTCACCTCTGCCGGTAGCCAGCGCCGTTCCGCCCGTTACGCAAAAAGGCACGTCCGAGCCAAGCTCGGCCCCCAGGCGGCAAAGCTCCTCCTCCGGTATGTTCAGCTGCCATAACCGGTTTAGTCCGCGAAGCGCCGCAGCGGCATCGCTGCTGCCTCCGGCAAGGCCGGCCGCAACCGGTATTTTTTTATCCAAATGAATGTAGACGCCCTTGCGGACATCGTAACGATCTTTAATGAGCTTAGCTGCCTGAAAGGCCAAATTCTTCTCGTCAAGCGGTATGTAACCGGCCTGGCTGGAGATGATAATGGTATCGCGAGGAAGCTCCTCCATCTCCAGACGGTCCGCCAAATCGACCATTGTCATAATCATTTCGACCTCATGAAACCCGTCCTCGCGCTTGCGGAGCACGTCCAGAAGCAGGTTGATTTTGGCCGGGGCTTTTTCGTATATTTTCATCCGTCGACTTCTCCCGTTCGTTTCATTAGTTAAGCCTCATTATAACAAACGGTTAAAAGAAAAGCTAAGAGTTGTAAGCTCAAGACGAGCCCCTTCTCTTAGCCTGTTTTTGGCGGCGCTGCCGCTATGGCTGATTCGATTTGGCCGCAGCCTGCTCGGCCAGCTGGATCGCCCTTTTGACCATATTGCCTGCGTCTTTGGCGCGGATGCCGCCCCAGCCTTCCTCCTGCACCGTATTATAAAAGCCCAGATCTTTCGCAAGCTCGGTTTTCAGCTGCTCCGACATCATGCCTCTTCTTCTGCGGCTCATCGCTAATCCCTCCCGCTGTAAAATGGCCTTCCCGCGTTAGTATGCGTCCGGCGCAACCGATCCATACAGCCGGATGCCGCCGGCAGCAGAGGATGTACATGCAAAAAAAATGGCGCGGAAGCATCCGCGCCACAAGGATCCGGCTGTTCAATCGCCGGAAATGTATTTAATGTTGAATATAGGTAATACGGACTTGACCTTCGTCATTGCATACGGTCACTTCCACCGATTCTGTCAGTATATCCGCATAACTGTAGGAGACGCGCTTAAAGGCGTTTTGCTCCTGATCCAGTTTGACAATGAAAACAGAAGGGTAGGTTTCTTCCAACACGCCGGTACGTTCAATGGTCTTTCGCCGACCACCGTTTGCTCGAAGACGGATTTTGGAGCCTACATGGGCTTCCAAGCTGCGTTTAATTTCCAATAGCGCATTTTTTGCCATTGTCCACTACCACCTCTTTCCCTGTCCATTATAACCAAAAAGAGGGAGGTTGTCAAATAAGGCAAAATATTATATCAACGTTCCTATTTTTTTGTCAACGGTTTTTTCGCCCATTTTTTCAAAAAACATTAATATTACGAGAAACGTCAGCCTGCGCCCGTCTCCGTGGCTGTTGTGCCGCTAATAATTTGCGGCCGCGGCATGCCAATCCGGTATTTCCCCATCGTCTCGATGCCGCCTACGCCGTCGATACCGCTGATTGTGCCGTGAATGACATCCGACAGATTGATCGGGTCACGAATAGACGTATAACTTGCTTTAATCGCAATGTAGACCGGATCCAGCGCATGTATAAGAATGCGCGCCGGGGAGCTGGCGAAATTCGAGCCGCTTTGGAGCAGCGCTTCAAAATGCGACTGGCAGGCGCCTGCAATGACAATTAGGCCGTCGCGGTTTTTTTCATACTCTCTGGCTATGCGGACCGCATTGACGAAGTTTTGCGAATTTTTGTAGCTGCTCAAGCTGTACAAATCCGGACCGGTGCGGTTTTTCAGCACACCGTCATGCCCGGTAATGACCACGATGTCCGGCTGAAGCTCCGGCAGCATACGGTATAACAGGTCCGCCATTTGCGATTCGTGGGCATGAATGCCGTGGGCCGGCACCCGCATAGCGGTATACAGCTGCATGCTTTTGCGCAAGTAATTGTTATCCCCGTCCAAATGCAGCACTTTGCCGGGCACCTCGAAAAAAGCCTGGCTGGCAGCCGAAGCCGTCAAACGGTCAGCCGCACCGTTCGGAGCGTTTATGCTGTCACGCTCTTTTTGCTTGCGGATGCGGTTCATGCTGTCATTCATTTTAATACGGACTTGCTGTGCCGCTACGGTTGCTTCCGGGTTATTTACAACCGACAAATCGGCGACAGGCGCGTCGGCGAGTAGACGATAATCTGTACCTTTCAGTATGGCCATGTCCGAACGAAATTCTGCAACGCGGAATAAAACGTCGCCTCCGTATGATTTGCGGACAACCAGGTCTCCCAAATTCATAGGTTAATCACCTCTACGCCTATCGTATGGGCAATAAGAAGGATTGGTGCGCGCAACTTCATTTCCGTTTTTTGCAGGCAGCCTGCAGACGCGGAGGACGCAGTTACAGCGAGCTGGCGATATAAAAAACCCGGATTCCATGCCAACAAGGGCTGAAAACCGGGTTTTCCCGTGCCATGATGATGTTCCATAACGTCTCCAAGCAGGAGCGGTCCCCTTCGCCAAAAAGGGAACAGCCGCCTTAACCGGCGGCTTAATAAGTATACAGCTTGTTATAGGCCGTTAGGCCCAACCCTGCTCCAGCATAGCGCGGCTGATTCGCGCGAATTCCTCCATCGACAGCGTCTCGCCGCGCCGGGTCGGGTCGATGCCGCAGCCTTCCAGCAGCTTCAGCACCGCCTCGCGGCGCTCCTTGCCGGCGAATGCCGTCAAGTTGTTCGCCAGCGTCTTGCGCCGCTGAGCGAAGCTTGCGCCCACAACGCGGAAAAAATGTCCCTCGTCGGTGATGTCGACCGGCGGCTTGTCGCGCAGCGACAGCTTGATCACTGCCGAATCGACGTTTGGCTGCGGAATAAACACCGTGTGCGGCACGGTGCAGACGAGCTTCGGCTCGCAATAATATTGGACCGCGACGCTCAGGCTGCCGTATTCTTTGCCGCCCGGCTTCGCCGCCATCCGCTCGGCTACTTCTTTTTGGATCATGACGACAATATGCTCCAGCGGCAGCCGCTCTTCCAGCAGCTTCATCAGAATCGGCGTCGTGACGTAATAAGGCAGGTTGGCGACCACGCTCACCCCGGTCATGCCCTCGTATTTTTCCTGCAGCAGCTTGGCCAGATCCAGCTTCAGCACATCGCCGTGTACAACTTCTACATGCTTTTCTTCGGCCAGCACATCACGCAATATCGGAATGAGCCGGTTGTCAATTTCAATAGCCGTTACTTTGCCGGCAGCTTCGGCAAGCTGACCGGTCAGCGCGCCGATGCCCGGCCCGATTTCCAGAGCGCCTTTCGTTTTGTCCAGCTCCGCCGCTTCTACAAT
Source organism: Paenibacillus protaetiae (assembly GCF_004135365.1). Taxonomy (NCBI): domain Bacteria; kingdom Bacillati; phylum Bacillota; class Bacilli; order Caryophanales; family Paenibacillaceae; genus Paenibacillus; species Paenibacillus protaetiae. The sequence goes on from NZ_CP035492.1 coordinate 3,200,100, forward strand.
TTTATTTAAAATATTTTGATCGATCAGGAAGTTCTGTCCTAAACTTTTCTTGAACGAGAACCCGTATTTCGCGATAATTTCTTTCGTCCGCCTGGGCGTGCCGACATCGGCCGCTCCCATGCCTCCTCGAGCGTTACTCATCTTTTAATCCCCTTTCCTTGCAGCTCCGCCGGCAGGACCGCCTGCAGGTTCCACTTCCATAGCTTGATATGCTTTCAGAAATTCTTCTTTCGTAATATGAAAGCTGATGCACCGTTTATAAAACGTTTTGCCGTTCGCATAACCGATTCCTAACAGCTTGCCCATCTTCAGCCTCCGTTCAGCCGCATCGGGATGGACAATCAGGCCGGCATCAATCAAATCGTCCCATGTGATCTCGCCTTCGATTGCCCCGGCTGCTTCTGTGCGCACGTTGGCAAGCGCTTCGCGAATGGACTCCGGCGACGCGTTCTCGATGCCGATGTCGCCTTTGTATTCCGCTTTCTCCTGCGGCAAAAAGGCATGTTTGCATCCTTGAACATGCTGCGCAACGATTTTTCGGATGCGCTCCCCGGCATGGTCCGGGTCGGTAAATATAATAACGCCTCTGCGCTCCTGTGCCAGCTTGATCCGGCGCAATACGTCCGGGCCGACCGCAGAGCCGTTTGTTTCAATCGTATCGGCATCAACCGCCCGCTTAATGGCAGCTGTATCGTCCTTGCCCTCCACGACAATAATTTCTTTAATCAAACGATCCATCCTTTCCGTTCGGGCAATACAAAAAGAAGAGGCATAACCTCTTCTTAGCATGGCTTAATTAAATTATAATTACATGATGATTGCAACAAAAAGAGTACGCCAGCCGTCTCATTAACTAGCAGGCGGTTTATTCGGGCCAAGGACGTAGACCGTGTAGCCTTTTTTCCTGCCGAATTTTTTTGCGTAGGAAGAGCTGTTGAAATAAACGTCAATTTTGTTGCCGTTTACGGCGCTGCCGGTATCTTCCGCCCGGCGGAAACCGATGCCCTCGATATAAACCCACCAGCCAAGCGGTATAACATCCGGATCGACCGCAATGGTGCGCCCTTCCGTCACCTTGGTGCCCGAGGCGGTAATGCCAAACGAAGGGTGGCCTTCTTCTTTGCCGGTCGAAGCCGCGTCAGCGGTATAGGCCGTTAACGTTACATTTTTCAGCACCTTTTTCGGATTAAACGTAAGGCCGCCTTTTGTAACCGAAGCTGCTGCAAGTGTCGTCACTTTAGGCGCCGCTTTTTTGGTGCCGATAGCGACAAGCTGATTTACGGCATTTTTTTGAACAACCTGGTCGATTATTTTCTTCGACACAAGCTGCCCGTCTTCGTATTGCTTCTCTACCTGCTCCACAATAATGCCTTGCTGGCCGGTGCGAACAAGCTTCTCCTTCCCTTTTTCCAGGGTGGGATCTTCTTGCTTCACAATGTTGAACGGCAGCGACTTCTCCGTCTTGGTGATATGAGTATCCACCCGGACGATCGTAATTTGGGTATCTCCCGTCAACTGGGCTTCCAGAGCCGGTGTCACTTTGTCCGCATCCCGGACGTTAATATTTAAATCATCAATCGCACCCGCAACTGTTTTGTCCGTTGTGTACACCGTTGATAATTTGCCGTCAGCCTTTACCGTTACTTTCACCGCATGATTAATGACAATACGGTCTCCGTCCCTCAGCTTCGCATCAAGCGGAGCGGAAACTTCATCATGCGGACCAACCGTGATAGCTTGTTCATCCAGCAGCTTCTGCAGTACCCCCTGCTTCGTCTCCACAAGGGTTTCTTTGCCGTTCACAACCAGAGATACGTTCTTATCACTTGTTCCGTACAACAACATCAAAAACATGAAAGTCATAGCGATTGAGATTATTGCACTCAATAAAATTAAACGAAGGTGGTCATGCTTCCATCGCCATGCGAAAGACATGCTGGATGATCGTTGCCCATGGGTGTCCTTTACTTCTGCGCCCATTTCTTCGGTCCTCCTTCATAGCCCCGCCGCTAGTGTTACGCATGATTCTTAGCGCGACTATAAAATATTGGCGTGCATTGGCACGCGAATCCAGTAAATCGTTGTTACTTGCCTCTTGCCGGACGCCTTTATGTAAAAAACAAAAAATAAAAAGAAGCCTTCGACAGAGGATCTGTTTCGTGGCTTCCCATAAAGGGCTGCATAGGAAAAAGTAACACGAGTTGATCGCTCTCTATATACGCTTACGAGGTTAGCTGTCGGGTTTGGGCGAGAGAGCTGCCCGATTCACTGCCGGCCGCTCATGGCGACCTTGGCGAAATTCACCCCAAGAAGAATTCAAATGCTCTTAAGCAGCAGGCTGCCATACATGCCCGTCGCTTATTCGCCTGGTTCCCCCGCTCTCCATCCGGAGATTAAGCGTTACTGGAAATCCGATACAATCTTATAAAGCTCTGAAATGAATCATACCTTCATCCAGTGCTCATTGTAAAGATTAGATAAAAGTCGCTATAAGCGATTTATTTGAATATTTCAGGAAAATATGAGCGATTGATCTCACAAAAAACAGTTTTTTCGCTCTATTTCACACGATATCTCTATTTTTTAACGATTCTCATAATAGACCAAAACATTTTCTTCCATTTTCAGCTGTAATTCGGCTGATTTCCCCGACGGATTTGCCCGTAATTTCCGCCGCAGCCTCTGCGACCAGAGCCACGTAAGCGGACTCATTCCGCTTCCCTCGATAAGGATGAGGCGCCAAATATGGGCAGTCGGTTTCGATCAATAAACGGTCAAGCGGCACCTTCGCAAGCACCTCTTTTGGCACCCTCGCATTTTTAAAAGTGACCGGTCCGCCAAACGAAATATAGAAATTCATGTCCAAGCATAATTTGGCCGTTTCCCAGCTTCCGGAAAAGCAGTGCATAATGCCGCCGACTTCGGAGGCGTTCTCTTCCTTCAAAATTTTGACGATATCCTCATGGGCATCCCGGTTATGAATGATGATGGGTTTGCCTACTTTTTTGGCTAAGCGGATTTGTTCGCGGAACACATGATGCTGAACTTCTTTAGGCGAAGTGTCCCAGTGGTAATCAAGCCCGATTTCCCCGATTGCAACCACTTTCGGATGGCTCGCCAGCTGCTCGATCCACTCCAGGTCGCCGGGTTTCATATCAATGGAATCAACCGGATGCCACCCTACCGCCGCATAAATAAAATCATGCTGTTCCGCTAATGCGATAGTCGTCGGGATCGTCTCCCGGTTAAAGCCGATATTAACGATCAGCCCTACTCCCGCTTCACGCGCGCGGGCAATGACCTCATCGCGATCTCCGTCGAAATTGGGCGAATCCAAATGCGCATGTGTGTCGAATAACATGTTAGCCGACCCTCCTGTTTTTCTTCCTATATATGGTTAGTTTTCCTTAATAGTCGTAAAGCTTATAGCTTAAATAACTGGCGAATAGACCCCGTAAGCGATGATTTGGCCGCCAGCAGCGGTTCTTCCGGATAATACAGGCGATACTCGCCTTGGTGCAGCCCTGTGATCGAGCGGACAATGTCCGATTTTTGCGAAATTTCGCTTATTCTATCTTCGTTATCCAGCAGCAAAATCGGTGTTTTTTCTTCCTTTTCGCCTTTTTTCGCATCTGGCCGGTAAACATCATAAGGCTGGTCATATGGAAAATCAATTTCCATATGATACTCCGGCGAAAGGCCGATTTTAACCCATTGCTGTTCAATTTCATTCAGCAGCGTTTCGCTTGGGTTATCAATCGTAATATATTTGTACAATTTGCGATTCAAAAACCGGCTGCACAGGTCGGCCAGCAGCCCGTCCCGCTCCTCCGACCATTCGCTGAACGCGGTCTGCACCAGCGATTCGTCCAGCTTCAAATAATGAGGCACGTTGATCGTGCCGTCGAGAAGGCTTTTAAGCGGTGCCGGCATATAGGCAAACGAATAGTTTTCTTCATATAATTGTTTCGCCCGGCGGAAGATTTGCCGCAAAATAATTTCCGAGCTGCGGGTCACCGGATGGAAATAAATTTGCCAGTACATTTGGTACCGCGACATTAAATAATGCTCAACGGCATGCATGCCGCTTTCTTTTACTACAATTCTCCCTTTGTAGGGCCGCAATACGCGCAGTATCCGCTCCAGGTCAAACGTGCCGTAATGTACGCCGGTATAATAAGCGTCGCGCAGCAAGTAGTCCATCCGGTCCGCATCCATCTGGCTGGAAACGAGGCTGACGACGATCGGCTTCGGGTATTTCCTTCGAATGACTTGCGCCACTTGATCGGGAAAATCATCTCCTGCCTCTCGCAGCACCCGGTTTACTTCCGTATCCCCCAATATAATGTTGCAGGTCCACTGCTCATGATGGGTTTCAAATACCTGCTCCAGCGAATGGGAAAATGGTCCGTGTCCGATATCATGCAGCAGCGCAGCGCAAAGCGAAACCAGCTTTTCCTCTTGGGGCCAGTCGGAATAACCGTGCCGTTCGAACTGGGAAATAATTTTGCGGGTCATTTCATATACGCCAAGAGAATGGGAGAATCGGCTGTGCTCCGCGCCATGGAACGTCAAATAGGAGGTGCCGAGCTGGCGGATCCGTCTCAGCCGTTGAAATTCTTTGGTGTTCACCAAATTCCAAATTATCTCATCTTGTACATAAACATAGTTGTGCACCGGATCTTTAAATACTTTTTCCTCGTTTAGTTTTTTATGCAACTTCATTCCCCCTTTGTTCAAATTTTCGACACAACCATTTATTTCTTGTCGAAAATTGTCGCTATTTTGTTTCCAAATTGTCGAAGCTGATGTATTCTATAGTAAGTTTAAAAGATCCCTACTATATAGTTAAAAATGATGTATATCTCCAGTAATAGACGATATCTTCGATTGACTTATATGGTAATGGTTGGTATTATACTTACTATAAAAAGAAAAACTATGTCGAATAGTGACGAAATACTTTTTTTTGAGAGGGGAACTACTGTAATGATGAAATCTACTGGTATTGTTCGTAAAGTCGATGAGCTTGGCCGTGTCGTTATTCCAATCGAATTGCGCCGTACGCTGGGCATTGGCGAAAAAGACGCGCTTGAAATTTATGTAGACGGCGAACGCATTATGCTGAAAAAATATGAGCCAGCATGTATCTTCTGCGGCAACGCGGAGAACGTATCCTACTTCAAAGGCAAAATTGTTTGCCATATTTGTCTTTCTGAAATGCCTACGCCTGTTGCAAAATAAAAAAATAGGTTATAATAGAATCACCTAATACTTATTAATTCTAACCTTTTTAATACTCCTTATTTGCCTTCCTGCGCTAAACCCGGCCCAGGAAGGCCCTTTTTTTTATTTGCTACCGATTGACCTCGTTATAGACATCTCTTTTTGATAAGCCGCGGTCTGCCGCTACTTTTTTTATAGCTTCTTTCCTATCGCAGGTGGCTTCATAATAACGTACATGCTGCTCCAAATCAAGCAATGACCACCATACTGGCATGTCCGAAGCTGCTTCGTCCAGCCCGCCGTTTAAATTCCCTTCTACAATGAGACAATACTCGCCTAATGGCGGATGTTCGTTAATCCATTCGAGGCACTCGGATATTGTTCCCCTTGCCGCTTCCTCATGGCGTTTCGTTAATTCCCGCACCATGGCCATCCGGCGGTCGCCCCACACTTCGAACATCGCTTCCAATGTTTTGCGCAGCCGATGCGGCGATTCATACATCATCAATGTTCCTTCTGTGCGGCCATTCGCTTCCAGCCATTGCTGCAGCGACTTTTTATCGCGCGGCGGGAATCCGGTAAATGTAAAGCGGTCGGTCGGAAGCCCGGATATGATTAATGCCGACAAAGCCGCATTGGCGCCTGGGATCGGAACGACCGGAATATGATGAGCAGCTGCTTCCGCCGCCAAATCGGCACCCGGATCCGATATAGCCGGCAGCCCGGCATCGCTGACCAGCGCAATCGACTGGCCTTCCTGCAGCAGCCGGATCAGCTCCGGACCGCTCGACTGCTTGTTATGCTCATGATAACTGACCAGCCGGGTCGCAATTTCAAAATGTGTAAGCAGCTTTCTCGTTTGTCTCGTATCCTCCGCTGCGATCAAATCCGCTTCCTTCAGCGTGCGGATGGCACGGAAAGTCATATCCTCCAAATTGCCGATAGGCGTGCCGACCAAATAAAGAGTTCCCGTGCTTGCGCCTGGATCAAAGCTTTTCTGGATATGAACGCCCATTGTTACCCGCTCCCCTTTTGTTATTCATATACAACAACCGACGGAAGCACTTTAAGCTCCGGCTTTCCGTCTCGTATCGCTTCTATTAAGACCATATTGGCCTCTTTATCTTTTTTCGGGTGTATGAACTGTATCCGCTTTGGTTCAAGGCGCCATTTGCGCATCGTTTCGACAATGTCGATAAACCGCGACGGGCGGTGGACCATGCTGACTTTTCCTCCGGTCCGCACGGCACGGGAACAAGCTTCTATAACATCTTCCAGCGTACAGTGAACTTCATGCCTTGCTATCGAGTAATGTTCATTATCGTTATGATCGCCGGAATCGGCCGCCATATAAGGCGGATTTACGGTAACCGCATCATATTGGCCATTTATCCGTTTGCTGAACTGGCGAAGGTCTTCCTCTATAATCGTAACCCGGTGTTCCAATCCGTTCATTTGAACACTCCGCCTTGCCATATCCGCCAGCCGCGGCTGAATTTCGACACCGTCAATGGTTGCCTCGGTTCTTGTCGTAAGCAGAAGCGGAATAACGCCGTTGCCTGTACAAAGATCAAGCAGCTTTCCTTTTTTCGGAATGGTGGCAAACCGGGCAAGCAACACCGCATCCAGCGAAAAACTGAACACTTCCCGGCTTTGTATAATATGAAGGCCGGTATCGGTCATAAGATCGTCGATCCGCTCGCCCTGCTCAAGCTTTATCATTTCATCCAATACTGCTGCTCCTCTCCTCCATCTATTTCCTTGTTCACACACAAAGATACCGCCCTTTGCGGCAAGGACGGTATCTTGATCCTATATGATCCGCCTGTTCAGGCGGCATTTCCTCCAGCTTATTTGCTTAAGAAGGACAAACAAAACAAACAATCGCCTTCTGTGCGCAAATGACCGTAGTAAACATTGCAAATATGAAAACCTTCATTGTAAAGCCGCGCCAGGTTATCGTACCCTTCGCCGACTTGATTCTCGCCGGGCTCGGAATGATGGTGATCGTGTAACGCTTCCTCCTCACCCGCCTCCGGAATAACATGGGCCGGCTTGTCTGCTTTGGAAACGGCCGCCGCTGTCAGCTCACGTCCCGGCGCCGTTTCTTTTTTTAATATTTTGCGAAGCTGACTGTTCTCCAAGCTAAGCATTTTATTTTCTTCCAGCAGCTCTTTCATACGCTGCCTCAATACGCTTAATTCCGCTTGAATATGGCCCATCCGGTGATCCAGCTCATCAATTTGAGTAAAGATATCTTTGTTCTCCAAGTTCCCACCCCAGAGCTTTCGAACATATATTCACTTGCCTAAAGCAAGCCTCAAGATGTTTATTTGACAACCACATCTTCAAGCGGCATCTCCTTTGGCTTACCCGGAATGTCGAACAAGCTGACAAACACGGATTTGCCATTTGCATTGATGCCGGTAACTTTGCCTTCGCCAAGCGATGTCACTACGATTTTGCCAACAGACGGCATTTCCTCACGGGCGCTTTCATAGTTGTCATGCTCGAATTTCAAGCAGCACATCAGCCTGCCGCATAAACCGGAAATTTTCGTCGGGTTAAGCGACAAATTCTGATCCTTCGCCATTTTGATGGATACCGGTTCAAAATCGCCAAGCCATGACGAACAGCACAGGACTCGTCCGCATGGTCCGATGCCGCCCAGCATTTTCGCTTCATCCCGAACCCCGATCTGACGGAGTTCAATCCGGGTGCGAAAGACACTGGCCAAATCTTTAACAAGCTCCCGAAAGTCTACACGGCCTTCGGCAGTGAAATAAAAAATAATTTTATTGCGGTCAAATGTAAACTCAACGTCCACGAGCTTCATGCGCAGCTGATGATCTCTTATCTTGTCCAAGCATATGCCAAAAGCATTCTTGGCTGCTGCCCGGTTCTCGCTTACCATCGACGCATCCGCCTCATTGGCGACACGAATGACCTTTTTTAACGGGAGAACTACATCCGATTCACCAACCTGCTTCTGACCAACCACAACCTTGCCATACTCTATACCCCGGGCCGTTTCGACAATGACATGCTGATCCTTGTCTATTTGATGCAGGTCCGGGTCGAAATAGTAGATTTTCCCCGCTTTTTTAAAGCGGACGCCCACGACGTTATACAAGGAATTAGCCCTCCTGTAGGTTAACCAAAAGTTGCTCGAACGCAAGTTGGGCCGGAACGTTGGCACGTATCCGCTTGCCTGCTTCAAACGTATATTCAATGCATGTGACCCAACCCGCATATGAGCGGTCAAAAGCATGCTTACTTATCCAATCCAACTGATCTATATAAACCATTCTATCTTGTCTTCCAGCCTGATACTGGATCATATCTTTAAACCATAAGACAAGCAGTGAAAGAAGCAGCTGGGGGTTGTCGCCCAGTCCGTTCTTAAACAATTTCTGCTGTGCGGTTATCATTGCTGCAGTGAAACGGGTAATACTCTCCTTGCCTAATTGTATCATTACATTTCTGATTTCTGCAAACTGATTCTGCTGGAGAATTTCTCTTGCGCCGTCAAGACCGGAAGATAGCTGGACAGCTGTCCGCGCAAGCAGCGGCGGCGCCTCTTCTGCGAGCAGCGCCTCCAGCAGCGAATCAGGAGAGACCGGCAAAAAAGGGACGGGCTGCGTTCTTGAGCGGATGGTCGGCAGCACAGCTTGTCCGTTATCCGTAATAAGGATGGCCGTCACTTCAGCCGCCGGCTCCTCCAAAAATTTAAGCAAGCTGTTCGCAGCCTGAACCGTCATGGTTTCTGCCCGCTCTATAATATAAACCTTCCGGCCTCCGTTGTTGCCCCGGTATACAAACTCCTGCTGAAGCTCGCGAATTTGCTCGATTTTAATCGATTGTCCGCTAGGCGCAAGCTGAATAAGGTCCGGCTGATTGCCATGTTCAAATTTGCGGCACTCCAGGCAATGCCCGCAGGCGTCATCGCCGCCCGAGGTGCAAAATAATGCTTTGGCAAAAGCTAAAGCCATCTGTTTTCTTCCTGTGCCTGCAGGACCGTGAAATAAGTAAGCATGCGACACTTTGCCGCTCCGCAGTGCATGCTGCAGCAGCTTTTTGGCTTTCCACTGACCGGCAACTTGTTCCATACTTAACATGTATGCTAATCCTTCCTAATACAAATAATTGATAAGCAAGCCGCGAATTTCACCGATTTTGCTCAGCAGCTCCAGCCGGCCTTCTTCGCTTGCCAGCAGCTCTTCTGCCATAGAAACCAACGTCTCGTCGATTTCATCAAGCAGTTTATATTTTTTGGTGCGGCCTCTGCGGTCAAATCCGCGCATTTCCTTTATACCGATGCCCTTGCGGGCTGTATATTCCAAGAACTGCTTCACCATATGGCGGTAAAGCTTCAATTCGCGCACAGTCATGCTGCGGGATAACCGCTCGCCTTGATTATGAATGTCCTGCAGCTTCTGCTGCAGCTCCTCCTGGGAACGCTGGGCGTCCTGCTGGATGAGCGTATCAGAGAAGCTGCGCATTTGAACCGGTCTTCCGGCCGTATCGCCGGTCGTACGATTTTGTCCAACCGGCCGAATATTAGGGTCAATTTTCATCTGATGTCACAACCATTCAGAAATGTTCGAAACGTTCAACCGGAAGCACGAATACAGCAGCTCCGCCGACTTGAACCTCAACCGGGAATGGAATGTAGGAATCCGTCGAACCGCCGATTGGCGAAACAGGCGTTACGAGCTGGTCACGCACCTTGCAGCTTGTGCGGATGACATGCAGCACTTCATGCACGCGCTCGTCCTCAATGCCAATCATGAAGGTTGTATTGCCTGCGCGGAGAAATCCCCCTGTGCTGGCAAGCTTGGTAGCGCGGAACCCCTCTTGGACAAGCGCATTCGACAAACGGTTGCTGTCCTTATCTTGTATAACCGCAATGACTAATTTCATCTTCATTCCTCCTGACTACTTTTAGTATGGGCATATGGGCTCTTGTACCGATCATAAAGCACGGCACATTTAGCCCTCATTATCTTTTTTGACAGACATGATGTCATTTCCTGCACAGCGCTCATCAATTATTGATAGAATTTCATAAAAAACTGCATCTTCCGGCCGATTTGCGTCAATTTTTACGATTCTATCCGGAAAATCCGCCGTTAGCTTCAAATAGCCTTCCCTTACGCGCTCATGAAATGAATTTGCTTCAAGATCCAGACGATTCACTTCCCGGTCATCCTGCTCCGACGCTTTCCGCACCCGCGCGAGACCAACCTCCGGAGGAATGTCCATATAAAGCGTTAAGCTGGGCATCATCTCACCGATTGCAAACCGGTTAATAGACCAGATCTGTTCCACATCCAAACCGCGTGCGTAACCTTGGTAAGCAATGCTGCTGTCTACAAAACGGTCGCATATGACCATATACCCTTGCTGAAGCGCCGGCAATACTTTCTCCACCAAATGCTGGCGCCTTGAGGCTGCATACAGCAAAGCTTCCGTCTTGCTGTCCATCGCCGTATTTTGTTTATCCAGGATGACAGCGCGGATCTGCTCTGCAATCGGGATGCCCCCCGGCTCGCGGGTGATCATCATTTTGCGTCCTCTTTCCTGCATTGTATGCGCAAGCCTATCAATCAGTGTCGTTTTGCCGGCGCCTTCTCCGCCTTCTATTGTAATGAAAATTCCTTTATCCAATGCTGTTATGCCCCTGACCGTCAGGCGAAACCCGATTGAAGCCGAAACTGGCTGTCAATTTCATCCATTTTCTAATAATTCCTCGAATAGTTCCTTGAAAAATCCCTCGAAAAAATGGCGGATCCCGCGTGCTTTTTTGTTCTTATTTTAACAAATAGAGACAAGAATATATACTTTTATTCCTTTTCTTCGTTTGTACGCCGGACTAGGATTACCGCTTGTAGACACGAATCGTGTTCATGGACGGATCTGATGCACCCTGGAATTTTGCGCCGTATTGCGCGAGCCGTTGTATAGCGGCTATCCCGTGCGAGGTGAGCGGCTCTCCCGGATAAACAAGCGGAATGCCGGGCGGATAAGGCGTAATCATCTCAGCGGCAAGCCGCTGCTCGGCCTCTTCAATAGGTACCGTTTCATAGGTCAAATGGCGCAGTTCTCTTCCGAATTGAACTGGCGCAGACACCCCTCTATAGCTATCCGAATGCTCTTGTACCTGTCCATTTAGCCGCCATGAGCCATCCTTCCTATCTGCTTTCAGATCGATCCCGTCGTCATTTGCCGAGAGCAGCCGATCAATATCGGCGCAAGCTGCCGCAAGCCTGTCCACATCGGCTTCTCCGACTTGCAGTCCGAATAGGAGCAGCACTTGGCGCGGGTCAGCCATTTCGACCCAGCATCCTTTTCGCTCCAGCTCTGCTTGAAGCTGATACCCGTTTAACTGACCGGAACGATCCGTTAAGCAAATGCGCAAAGGATCTATTTGCATAGCCGGTAATGGCGCAAACGAAACAATTCGAAGGACCTGACATGTTTGTTCGATCCGCTGCCGGAACATCTCCGCGCTCCGAATGCTTGCTTCAAACAGCTTGTTCCCCCGTTCTTCAACTATTGCGCGGGAAATATCAAGAGAAGCCATAATAGGAAAAGAAGGGCTCGAGCTTTGAATCATTGCCAGCGCTTCCTTAAGCCGCTCACGCTGCAGCAAACTGCCCTTTACATGAAGCCAGGCGCCCATCGTTAACGCGTGAAGCGTCTTGTGCGCCGATTGGACAACGCCGTCTGCTCCCTCTTGAATAGCGGAAGAAGGAAGCTCAGGGTGAAACCCATAATGCGCGCCGTGCGCCTCGTCCACCAGAAGCGGCACCGACTTCCGGTGCGCAGCGTCTGCATATGCGCGCAAATGTACCCCCATACCGTAGTAATTCGGATTGGATAATAAAACCGCCTTTGCTTCCGGATACTGTTCGAGCGCATATTCAATATTTTGCACAGACGGGACTGTCGGAATCCCTGTAAGCTCATCTATTTCCGGCGACACAAACACCGCTTTTGCACCGGCCAAAGTAAGACCGTTAATAACCGATTTATGAACATTGCGCTGAACGATCATAAGCTCGCCAGGCTCGCACACGGAGAGCAGCATAGCCAGATTGCCTGATGTACTGCCGCCCACAAGAAAAAAAGTTTCATCCGAACCGTAACATCTGGCAGCAAGCTGCTGCGCTTCCAGAATAGAGGTCTCAGGATGATGCAAATCATCCGTAGCCGTTAATTCGGTTGTATCCAGCTGCATAAGAGGTAAAAACCAATCTGCGGCCAAACTTTCCACAGATCGCGCAGCAAGCTCCTCTTTGCGTCCATTATAATCGGACTCACTCCATAATGGTTGAGCCAGCGAATGGCCGTAACGATGGCCCGGCACATGAAAGCTCGCTGGCTTGCTTTGCGCATGGGCAATTAAAGCCTCAAACAGCGGGGCTCTTATTTTTTGTATCATATCTCGGAAACCCTTTCCTGCTCACTTTCCCTTCATTGTATCAAAAAAAAGCCGCTCTCTTGAATGAAGATAGCGGCTTAAGCATTTTTTTCAATAAATATTTGCTTCATTTGATGAATGAAATAAGAATATTTCGCGTCCCGGACATCGGTTTCAACCATTTCGGCTTCACAATCTCCGCATATAAATTCGGACACAATAACTATTCCTTGATCTGCTTCTTTTGTTTTACCGCATATAATGCAGTCCAAATGGCGTTGTTCGCCCATACAGATCACCGCCTCCCCAATCTGGCTATACCATTATTATGGTACAAAGTCTATCGTTTTATACTTGTTTCATAGCGCTTTTCAAATATTTTTATATCTTATGCAGTATCAGCCCAATTGGTGCGCCGATGCCCGATTGATTTTATCGAATCAGATACTCATTGAAACAAACCCGCCTTCCGATATAGTTACAAGAACTATACCTCACATTTATGGAGAAAGGGAACACGCTAAACGATGCGCCAATCATTATCCGAGCAACAGCAGGTTACCATATACCAATACCGCCTTATCCGCAGGAAAACGATCCGTCCCGAGCTTGTACAGAGCCATGTATTTATAGCCGCCCTTTTTTTAGGATGCCTGGTTATTGTCTATCATTTAAATGGTTTGTTTGCTTGGCTCTTTGGTTTTGTCCTAGTACAGCTGCTCCATATGGTCATTTTGTTATTAACTTTTATTCGGGTTGAAGAAGCTGTAGAAAGACGCTGGCAATGGAGAATAACACCTCCCTGGTTTGGCATTGGGCCAGCTAACGATATTTCACTTCGATTGTTCCGCAGAGTACACCGTACAATGTTATGGATTGGGTTATGCCTAATCGCTTTATTGTACCCTTGGGCTAACGAACCGCTAATGATTAGCTGCATTTGCTGGCATCTGTGGCTGCTCATTCCGCGCTCGCTTATTTCCATCAGCTTCCGCAAAGAAAGCAAAGACGGCGTATTGCGCCTGCATACATCTGAAGCGTCCTATTACCATCGCTAATAGCTGAAATTTTCTTTTACCATCGCTATTGTTGAGTTGTCCTCATAAGCAAATGACATGTAAAAGCATACATAGTTACTTTCAAAAGAAACAACTGCCGCCTCTTTCGAAGTGCGGCAGCTATTTCCTTTTCAACCAGCACCGTTTTCCTCTTGCAAATTAAAAAAAGATAAAACAAAACAAAAAACCTGCCACAAGACTGTGACAGGTTCTTCGTGCTTGGCGACGTCCTACTCTCCCAGGACCCTGCGGTCCAAGTACCATCGGCGCTGGAGGGCTTAACGGTCGTGTTCGGTATGGGAACGCGTGGTTCCCCTCCGCCATCGCCACCAAACGTGGTTTACAGCGTAAACCTTCAAGGTTTTGCGCCTTGAAAACTGGATGCGAAAGGTGATGCAATGTACTTTAGCTTGATTTAGGATAAGCCCTCGACCGATTAGTATTCGTCAGCTGCACGCATTGCTGCGCTTCCACCCCGAACCTATCCACCTCGTCGTCTACAAGGGGTCTTACATACTGGGAAATCTCATCTTGAGGGGGCTTCACGCTTAGATGCTTTCAGCGCTTATCCCGTCCGTACATAGCTACCCAGCGGTGCTCCTGGCGGAACAACTGGTACACCAGCGGTACGTCCATCCCGGTCCTCTCGTACTAAGGACAGCTCCTCTCAAATTTCCTACGCCCACGACAGATAGGGACCGAACTGTCTCACGACGTTCTGAACCCAGCTCGCGTACCGCTTTAATGGGCGAACAGCCCAACCCTTGGGACCTACTTCAGCCCCAGGATGCGATGAGCCGACATCGAGGTGCCAAACCTCCCCGTCGATGTGGACTCTTGGGGGAGATAAGCCTGTTATCCCCAGGGTAGCTTTTATCCGTTGAGCGATGGCCCTTCCATGCGGTACCACCGGATCACTAAGCCCGACTTTCGTCCCTGCTCGACTTGTTGGTCTCGCAGTCAAGCTCCCTTATGCCTTTGCACTCTCCGAATGATTTCCAACCATTCTGAGGGAACCTTTGGGCGCCTCCGTTACTTTTTAGGAGGCGACCGCCCCAGTCAAACTGCCCGCCTGACACGGTCCCCCTACCGGATTCACGGTAGCGGGTTAGAACTCCGATACGATCAGGGTGGTATCCCAACGTCGCCTCCACACAAGCTGGCGCTCATGCTTCCCAGGCTCCCACCTAT